>JBDSGK010000061.1:0-6780 GCA_039919015.1 Ferruginibacter sp. | reverse complement strand
AAACCTGAAGACTTTACGGATATAGCCACTTTCCAGGATTTTTGTGATTACGTGATCTCCCGCGTAAATTCAAAAGAAATGGCATAATGTCTGCGTGGCATGGCAAATCTAAAGGTACCCCGCTTGGGTACCGGATCTTTGTTTGGGTTTTAAAAACATTTGGTGTTTTACCGGCCTATTTCCTGCTGCGTTTTGTTGTATTGTACTATTTCTTTTTTTCCTTTAAAGCTTCCCGGCAAATCTTTTCGCTTTACCGCCATAAACTCGGTTATAGTTGGGGAACATCCGTTGCCAAATTATATAAAAATTACTTTTTATTAGGGCAGAGTATTATTGATAAGGTGGTGATCATGTCGGGCGTTAAAAATGATTTCAGCTTTGATTTTGATGGCGAAGAGAACCTCCGGAAAATTGCATCATTACAAAAAGGTGGCATATTACTGAGTGCCCATATCGGCAACTGGGATGTGGCCGGGCATTTGTTTAAGCGTCTGGATACCCGTATCAACATTGTATTGTATGATGGGGAGCACGAGCAAATAAAAGAATATCTTGAAGGCGTTACTGGTAAGCCCAATGTGAACATTATTGTTATTAGGAACGACCTGAGTCATATTTATGCAATAAGCGATGCGTTTTCAAAAAATGAATTGGTTTGTATGCACGCCGACAGGTTCATCGAAGGCAATAAAACGCTCACCGCCAATTTTTTGGGTGAACCCGCAAGATTCCCGATGGGCCCTTTTTTACTGGCATCAAAATTTAAAGTGCCGGTTTCGTTTGTATTTGCAGTAAAAGAAAGCAAATTGCACTATCATTTCTTCGCGAGTGAAATAAAAGATTATTCAACTGTTGATAAAGCTGCAGTGATGCAGCAAATGTTGAACGATTTTGCGTTAGAGATGGAAAAGAAAGTTGAACAATACCCCGAGCAATGGTTTAATTATTATAATTTCTGGGAACAAAAAAAAGACTAGTGTTTCAGTTTATATAATTTTAATTCAACGGATTGTCAGCCTGAGCCTGTCGAAGGCGGGTTCCAAAAAACCATACCGGCTTCGACAATCCCGATAGCTATCGGGACTGACAGTTTTTTAAGAAATATGACTCTATTAAACGCATGATAACAGAATACGATATTGATACGCTTATACCACAAAAGCCTCCTTTTGTCATGATCGATAAAATATTGTCATTCAGCGAAACAACTACCAGTACAGGATTTAGAATTAAGGCTGATAATATTTTTGTGGAGGATGGAATATTTAAAGAACCGGGACTGGTAGAGAATATTGCACAAACGGCAGCTGCCAGGGCGGGCTATATTTCCAGGACAGAGAACAAGCCCGTACTGGTTGGTTATATCGGTGCTGTTAACGACCTGCAGGTATTTTCATTACCCAAAACCGGGAATGAATTAATTACTGAAATTACTATAGAAAACCAGATTTTTGATGTAACATTAATATCCGGGAAGATCACCTGTAATGAAGCACTTGTTGCTCAATGTAAAATGAAAATATTTATTAATAAACTTAAAAACTCCTGATCATGAAACGTACACAAAAACTAAGCTGGCTGTTTGCCATTTTATTATTATTGGGTAGCAGCACCAGGTCATTTGGACAAACATTAAAAGATTTTTTTGGAAGCAGTGAAGCAGCAACTGTTTACCTGGGCATTGATTTTACCAAAGCAAAACTTATCAATAGCCCAACCGCTAACCCCATGGACATAAAGAACCGCATATACAGGAGCATTAATGATGTGGTTGTAAATGAACCCAAGAAATTTGATTTTATGGGGGCATTTCATAAGACCAGTGTTTCAACCGACCTTAGCGCAGTACATGCAAGAAATGAAAAGATCAATGCTGAAGAGATCGTTTCATCAAAATCAGATGATTTCAACCGGTTAAAAGAAGGCGATATAACTACAGTTGTGAAAGCATTGAATATCAGCAGTAAAAAAGGCGTGGGAATATTGTTTGTATTTGAAGCCATGAAAAGTATAGAAAAAAGCGATGATTATGCTTCTGTATGGACAGTATTGGTAGACCTGCAAACAAAAAAAGTATTACTTACCGAGCGTTTTGAAGTTAAGGCAAAGGGATTGGGATTTCGTAATACCTGGGCATCTGCAATTAAATCTACTTTAGATGAAATAGAAAAAAGAAAATACGAAGCGTGGAAAGACAAATATGGCAGCTGATCTAATAGCACTTATGAAAAAGGAATTGAGCAACAGGACAGAAATACTGGTTCGTTTTAATGAAGCAGATCCACTGGGAATTGTTTGGCACGGCCACTATATCCGCTACCTGGAAGATGGAAGGGAAGCCTTTGGAAATATGCATGGTATTGGCTACCTGGAAGTTTATAAACTTGGGTTTGTGATACCGGTGGTAAGCGTACAGTGCGACTTTAAACGGTCTTTGCGTTACGGCGACAGGGTGATGGTAGAAACAAAATATATTCCTACCGAAGCTGCAAAAATGAAATTTACGTATCGGTTGTTCAATGCGGAAACCGGTGAACTGGTGGCTACAGGTTCTTCTGTTCAGGTTTTTTTAAGTAAGGATGATTCCGTGCTTCAACTGGCCAACCCGCCTTTTTTTGAAGACTGGAAAAAGAAGCACGACCTGGTTTAATGATTAAAAAACTATGACAGATATTTTTATTAGTTCGGATAATATTTTAACCCCAATTGGTTTAACTACGGCTGAAAATTTTTCGCAGCTTAAACAAAACGTATCGGGTATAAAGAAGCATGATGACATCAATATGTCTGAACAGTCTTTTCATGCTTCCTTATTTGATAATGAGCATTTCTTCAGCAATACAAACCAGCAAACCAACTATACCAAATTCGAAAAATTACTGATCGCTTCTATCAGCGATACTTTGGCAAACAGCGCCATTGATGTTACAGGCAAGAACACCATACTCATCATCTCTTCCACCAAGGGAAATATCAGTTTGCTGGAAACGGAACCGGCATCCGGATTATTGAACAAAAGAATTTCACTGAACAGCTCAGCCACATTAGTTGCCCGCCATTTTGGTTTTTCAAATCAACCCGTTGTAATTTCAAATGCGTGCATTTCAGGCTTATTGGCCATACTCACCGGAATGCGGTTAATTCAATCGGGCCAGTATGAACATGCAGTGGTTGCCGGCGCAGATGTGATCAGCAAATTTGTTTTATCGGGCTTTCAATCTTTCCAGGCCATCAGCCCCTCGCCATGCAAACCATTTGATGCAGCAAGGGATGGAATAAATTTAGGCGAAGGCGCAGGCACTATGATCCTTACTTCCAATAAAGATCATTCATCAGGCGTAAAAGTAACAGGCGGTTCTGTAAGTAATGATGCAAATCATATCAGTGGCCCGTCGCGTACAGGCGAAGAATTAAATTTAGCCATATCAAAAGCAATGAAATTAGCCATGTTAAAAGCAAGTGACATTGATCTTATTTCGGCCCACGGTACAGCCACTATATATAACGATGAAATGGAAGCAAAAGCCATTACACTGGCGGGCATGCAATCGGCACCGGTAAACAGTTTGAAAGGTTATTACGGCCATACTCTGGGCGCAGCAGGATTGATCGAATCCATCATTTCTACCCGGTCGTTAAAAGAGAACCTGGTCATACCAACCCGGGGATTTGAGAACATGGGTGTAACACAAGCGGTAAATATTTGTTCTTCATTATATACAACAAACTTACAAAATTGCTTAAAAACGGCTTCCGGTTTTGGTGGCTGTAATGCAGCCATGATATTCAGTAAACAATAATTAATCAAACACCGTTTAAAATTTATGAAATTTTTTTCCAGGGATAAAAAATCAGCATTCGAAGCAAAGGAAGCTGCACAATGGATCGCATTTGGCCCGGTAATTTTCCAGGCGGCACGTGTATTGCGCAACTCCGGCATTTTGCAATTAATAGAAGAAAGTGGTAAAACAGGTTTAACCAATGAGGAGATCGCAGAAAAAGTAAAACTCTCCAATTATGGTGTACGGGTTTTGTTGGAATCAGGCCTTAGTCTTGGCCTTGTTTTGGTAAACGATAAAAAATACACACTTGGTAAGACCGGTTATTTTATTCTGCATGATTCTTTAACAAAAACCAATATGGATTTTATCCATGATGTAAATTATAAAGGTCTTTTTTATTTAGATGAAAGTATTGAGACCGGCAAACCCGCTGGGCTTAAAGAATTTGGCGATTGGGATACGATTTATGAAGGGCTGTCGCAATTACCGCCACACGTACAAAAAAGCTGGTTCAGCTTCGACCATTATTTTTCTGACGACGCATTTCCGTTGGTGTTGCCCATGGTGTATAAAGCTGGCGTTAAAAAGATCCTGGACATTGGCGGTAACACCGGTAAATGGGCCATTGCTTCTTCTAAATTCTCGCCCCATGTTCATATCACGATCATGGACCTGCCAGGCCAGTTGAATGTGGCCAAACAAAGAATTGCGGACCTGGGGTTGACTGACAGGGTATCATTTTTGCCGGTGAATATTTTAGATGAAACGGTTAAATTTCCAAAAGGATTTGATGTGATCTGGATGAGCCAGTTCCTGGATTGTTTTTCTGAAGCGGAAATTGTTTCTATTTTAAAAAGATGTTACGAAGCGCTGGATGAGAACGGACAGGTAATTATTTTAGAGCCTTACTGGGACAGGCAAAAGTTTGAGATAGCGGCTTTCTGTTTACAACAAACATCAATTTATTTTACAGCCCTTGCAAATGGCAACAGCCAGATGTACAGCGCCGAGATATTTATAAATTGTATTAAAGAAGCGGGGTTTGATATTGTAGAAGATATAGATCATATTGGCCTGAGCCAGACACTTATTAAATGTAAAAAAAGAAAATAGTACCACATGAAATGAGCCCAAATGAAAAGTTGAATATCAGCTTCATTGTTATTGGGCGAATTACCCGTCCGAACGGCTTCAGCCGGGTGGGCATGTTGCTAAAATAAAATAAATGAAACACATGAAAACAGAGAAGGTAGATGTATTGGTAATTGGCGCAGGTCCATCGGGAACCGTTGCCGCTTCTATAATTAATAAGGCGGGTTTTAGTGTTAAGATCGTGGAGAAGATGAAATTTCCGCGTTTTGTAATTGGCGAAAGCCTGTTGCCCCGATGCATGGAAGCTTTGGAAGAAGCCGGCTTTTTGGAAGCCGTTAAGGAAAATGGTTTCCAGGAAAAATTCGGGGCCAAATTTGTAAAGAACGGGAAGATCTGCGATTATTTCTTTGCAGACCAATATACCCCGGGCTGGAGCTGGACCTGGCAGGTACCCCGGGAAGAGTTTGATAAAAAACTGGCTGATACCGTTGAAAAAATGGGTGTCCCCATCAGTTACGAAACAACGGTGACCGGTATAGAATTCAATGGCCCCGATTCGGTTACGACGGTTGAAGATATCAACGGCAATAAATCCCAAATTGAAGCCAGGTTCATTGTAGATGGCAGCGGCTATGGTAGGGTGATACCAAAACTGTTCAACATGGATAAGCCATCCAACCTGCCACCACGCAAAACTTTATTTACACACGTGGTGGATACAAAAAGAACCATGGATGATGAACCCAACCGCATTACCATTATCGTACACCAGAAAGGAATATGGATATGGGTAATACCTTTTTCAAACGGGAACACTTCGGTAGGGTTCGTGGGCGATCCTGAATTTTTTAAATCAACTGAAGGAACTCCCGAAGAACAACTGAGAGCATTGCTGGCCACTGAACCATATTTGAGCGAAAGGATGAAGGATGTTGAATTTGTTTTTGAACCAAAGATCCTGGAATCATGGTCAACCACTACCAACAAATTTTATGGCGAAGGGTTTGTATTAACAGGCAATGTAACAGAATTCCTGGACCCTGTTTTTTCATCCGGCGTTACGTTAGCTACAGTTTCAAGCCAAACCGCAGCAAACTTGGTAATTAAAAAATTGCGTGGTGAAGATGTTGATTGGGATGCAGAGTATACCGAAGTCATGATGCAGGGTGTAAACACCTTCCGTTCTTATGTGATGGCATGGTACGAGGGTACCCTGGATACTATTTTCTTTGCCGATGACCAGGTACCTGAAATAAAAAGTAAGATATGTTCAGTGCTGGCAGGTTATGTTTGGGACACCAGTAACCCGTATGTAAAGGATCATGATACGGCACTGCATAAATTGGCGAAGCTTATTACCCTTCGTGATATGTTGAAAGAAGAAAAGCAGCAATAATTATTAATGGAAAACCTGCCGGCTAATTTTATTAAAAGCATTTGAGAACTGAAAACTATATAAACTCTTCCTGTATAATCAGCCATCATGCTGTTTATAAAAACGGACAGCCTGTATTTGAAGCCAAAGAAGAGACTGTTCCCGAATTCT
This sequence comes from Ferruginibacter sp., assembly GCA_039919015.1. Classification (GTDB taxonomy): domain Bacteria; phylum Bacteroidota; class Bacteroidia; order Chitinophagales; family Chitinophagaceae; genus Ferruginibacter. The sequence continues at coordinate 360 of JBDSGK010000061.1, read as the reverse complement.
TAACGGCGGCCTACCGGCATTTTGAATTGCAGTACCCCAAATTTCATAAGATGGATAACCTTAGTAAACTGGGATGGCTGGCCAATGAAGTTTTACTGGAGGGCAATTTTAATAAAGAGAAATACAAGCCGGAAGATATTGGGATCGTGTTATCCAATGCGAATTCGAGCCTGGATACGGATATCAAATATTATGAAACGGCAAAAACCATTGCCAGCCCTGCCCTGTTTGTGTACACATTGCCAAATATCGTCATTGGTGAAATATCCATCAGGCATCATTTTAAGGGCGAGAATGCTTTTTTTATTTTTGAGGACTTTGATGCCGGATTTATTGAACAATATGTAAGCAACCTGATTA
>JBDSGK010000060.1:0-15742 GCA_039919015.1 Ferruginibacter sp. | reverse complement strand
ACCCGGATTCTGCCAGGCATATTGGTTACCAATATTGGTAGTTCCAAAATTGCCCCAGAACCATTGGCCACCGGTTGCAAAGCTCATATTAACCTGAACAGATACCCAATAAGTACCGCCGCCTAATACAAGTGCCGAAGGCAGGGTAACTGTATAGTTACCACCAGCATTTACAAATGTTGCAACGTTGGGGTAAGAAGCTACTACTGTACCTGGCAGGTTAGAACCTGAATTATTATAGAAGAATACATTAACTGAAGTAGGTGTACCTGCTCCAATACCACCTGCAAGTACCTGTGTGATTGACCAGCTTGATCCTGCAGGTACTGTAAAGTCATCTGCAGACTGTGAAGTAAATGCTGCGTTAGCAGGTTCAAATACCTGTGATGGGGAACCATTAGCCGCAGGGTTAGTACCCTGGGTATATAAAGTTCCTACAGGTGTTGCGGTTCCTAAAACAACCGTTAATAAAGTTGGATCTCCTTCACAAATAGTAGTGCCGGGATCGGCTATTATTACTACTTGTGGATTTCCATTAACTACGGCAACAGTTGAGAAAGCTTGCGCACAACCTGAAGCCTGTACAACAACGCGATACCAGGTTGTGTTAGTGATATTAGTATAAGATTGTGTTGTAGTCGTGTTTGCAATAGGCGTAAATGGCCCTGTTGCACTTACTATTGAAGATTCCCAACGGATGATATTTCCTGCGTGACCCGAAAGTGTTAGTGTACCACTGTTTGGTGTAGTACAATGGGTTGTAGTTGCAGGTGTTATAGTACCACCAAGTGTTGTTGCAATTACTGATAATACAGCTGGGTTACTGGTAACCGGTGAACCACAGTTTCCTGTAACAGTTACACGGTATGCATAACCATTCATTCCAACAACTACAGGTGCAATACTTAAGGTTGCTGTAGTAGCACCTGAGTAAACGCCACCATTAGTAACAGTAGTGTACGGACCACCAACTCCTGTAATGCTTTCTTCCCATACATAAGTAAATGGACCACTACCACCGGGTACAACAGTAAATGTTGCAGTACCGGTAGGACAAACAGCAGTATTGCTTGGCTGTGTAGCCACTGTTGGTGGCAAACAACCTGAACAACAAACTGGTTGTGAAATGCTAACATCATCAACTCTCCAACCTGCTCCAGTAACACTGTTATCAGAACCCATACGGAATCTTAACTTAACGTTCTGTCCATTTGCTGCCGCCGGCAGTCTAACAGATGAAGTTAAGAAACTACCCGCAGTTCCTGTCCAGGCCTGGCGGCCTCCCAATGGATTTCCAAAAGCAGTACTGATGGTACCATTATAACCAGCCGAGGTAAATGTACCACCGGCAGTAATAATATCCTGGTAAGCTGCTGCATTAATTGAAATTTCAAGAACACCACCATCAAAATTATTTTCCAGTGAATAGTTATTCCTGAAAGTGAAGATTGAAGAAGTAGAAGTTACAGGGATCGTAGGCGTTTCAATAACTTTATCAGTTATAACACCTGGATCATCAACAAAAATAGAATTTGGAGCAGATACAGAAGCTGCGCTGGAAGTGACCCAGAGAGGAGCACCGCCTGCCAGGTTAGTAGCAACCCATCCTGCCGGTAAAGCAGGTGCAGTAACCGCATCAAAGTTTTGTGTGAACGTAGTACTGATTGTACCAGTAATAAAGTTATAAGTTATAGTACCAATATTGGTTGCACCATCCTGTAACTGGATAGTAGCAACTACAGTTCCACCACATGCAGCATTAACCGTAAAGGTAAAACTCCGGCAAACCGGTGCACCTCCGGCGATAACCACGCCATAACTTTGAGGGCCACTGGGAACTGTTACGCCACCCGTAGCCTGTAAAGTACCTACCAGGTTTGTGGTATTGGTTGTTCCTGTATTTCTTAGACAGAAACTTATAGTTACTGTTTCATTTGGATCTAACGCACCATTTGCAGGTGAACAGTTCTCAGCCGTTATAGCAGAACTGGTTGCCTGGATAGGTAAAAGGGGAACATATATTCCCAATGTGTTTACCTGGCTACCATAACTACCGATAAGGGCACTTCCCCCGGTTAATGTATCAATAACCCTAAGTTGAGCTGAACCAGCAGTTGAGTTAAAGGCAGCCCAGTAATATTGTCCATCACTAAAATCAAAAGCGGCATCCTGTCCAAAATTGGCATTAAAGCCAACTGGACCTATCAAAGTTGGAACCCCTGTTGTTTTATTCCATCTGTATAGCGCATCATTTACGATGTCTACAGAAAACAAAGATCCGGAAGCTGCTGCATTTATCTGAATAGCAGCAGGAGCAACCGCTGTTGGCGAACCTATAGGTGTACAAACACCGGTAGTCATATTAACCGTAAATATCTGTGAAACTGTGATGGTGCTTGAAACACCATACATATTGCCGGTAACCGGATCCCAGGTAAGTCCTGTAAAATTGGCTTGCGGAACGCCGGTACAGTTGGCAACAAATGTTCTCACACCTGTGAGTGTATCAACTGTGTAGAGGGCAAACGGAGCTGCCTGGTCTATCGCATACAATTTTCCGTTAGCATAATTCCAGGCCGCAGCACCGGGGTAACCAAAAGTTACCGTTGAGCCAACGGGTGTTAGCGTGGTATTGGACAGCGACTGGCTGTTTAGCTGAAACGGAGCTGCGCCGGTATAACACCAGGCACGGCTGAGCGGGTTTGCAACATTTGATGTGTTGCCCGGACCGAATGATGTCGATGTATTTGTTATTGGGGCGGGCCCAAGTGATGCCGGTGCAAACCCGCCAGACTTTTGTGCGGCTGCAGGGTTTACTAAAAAGGCAAGAACAAATAAAAGACAACTGAAAGTAAAGGTTTTTTTCATGTTGATTTTTTTTGGTGAAATGTAATGATCATGTGGGAACTAAATTTAATTAGGTTGTTTTAGCAATTATTTTGGGAATTATAGTTAAAAGTATGAATTAATTATTACGTTAGAAAATGTTTTTTAACAAACTTGCAACATTTCTTCCGGCAATTGCCATAAATACCCAGGATCCTGCCCATAGATATTGCCTTATGCCAAAAAAGAGATATGGGTTGAATCATATAAAACAAAAAATCTTGCAATAAATTTATTAAGTGTTGTAAAGAAAAAGGCTGATACAAAAACACCCCCGATGAATCGGGGGTGTTTTTTATAACTTCTACATACTATTAATAGCCTGGGTTCTGAACAATAATAGGATTTGTCTGGATCTCTGTAAGGGGTATCGGCCATAAGAACAGAAAGTTACTGTAAGCGATAGCTGCCTGTCCGGGTACATATCCTGCACCACAAACAAAAGTAGCCAGGCCTGCAGTTCCGTTCAAAGCTTTAGCGGGTATACCACCGGTTGTATAATTTGCGTCATTAACCAAACGGCTTATATCACCCCAACGTCTTCCTTCTGCCAATAATTCAATTCTTCTTTCCAGTAATATAGCCCTTACGAGCGCTACCTGGTTTGCAAAACTCGCTACCGTATATGCCTGGGTCAAAGGTGTGTTGAGAGAGCGGTTCCTTACTACATTCAACAGGTCAACTGCACGGATAGAAACACCTGCATTTAGCCTGGCTTCTGCTTCTGCCAGTGTAAGCAACACTTCGGCATAACGAACCATGGGCGCCCAGTCGCTATATGTTGGATAATCACGGTACTTGGTGGTAAAGATACTTTGCGTGGTTGCACTGTTAGTACCTGCTACTGTCAACAATGTTCTTCTTTTATCATCACAAAGCCAACCTGCATTATTATATATTACCGGAGACAGTGATACAAGTCCTCTGCCACCTAAAGAGCCTGATCCAAGTAATCTTGACAAGGCACCATTGGTACTTGGTGCATCTATGGGATCATTCTTTATAGAAAAAATACTTTCAACAGAAGAATTATTTGCAAAGGGGCCATCGGGAGAAGCTGTTAAAGTCCAACCTCCGATCGGGGAAACAGGAACAGCGGGTGGTATAAAAACAGGTACCAGTTTATTTCCTTCAGCCACAACGCCAGCCCAATCGCCCATATGCATTTTTACCCTCATTTTAAGAGCAATGGCTGCTGCTTTGGTCGCACGGAAAGTGTTAACACCTGCAATATTAGAGCCCGGGATTGATGTGTTAGTGGAAATTAAGGCGCCTAGATTGGCTTCTGCATAATCCAGGTCAGTTAAGATATTGGTATATACAAATGCAACTGTTGGGCGTGGGGTATTCAATATTGTAGTTACTGCTGCAGACGAGTTGATAGGGAAATCTCTCCAGGGAACACCCAGTGAAGATCCTGCACCATCAAGATATGGTTTAGACCAGTGTAATAGCGCTTCGTGGTGAGCCATGGCCCTCAAAAGCCTGCATTCACCTTCATAATGTGCAGCAGTTGCTACAGGTATTACCCCTCCCGAGGCTTTTCGAAAACCATCAATACCGATATTAGCTTTATTGATCAGTTCATACAAACCTTTCCACATTGCTGCAGAATTGGCATTTGTAGCATTATAGGTTGCCTGGTAAGTTACTTGTAAAAAAGCCTGGATATTTACCAGGTCCTCCCCACGGGCATCTGACTGGTAGATGCTTGCAGCACCAAAAGGATATCCCCTTCCCTCTGTAGTTCCGGTAACATAAAAATCGGTTTGTGCAGCATCATAAACCCCGTTCATTACCAATGCGCATTTAGCGGCCGTTGAAAAAGCACTGGCATCAGTAATAGAATTATACGGACTGGTGTCTAACACTTTTCTGCAACTGAATATTAGGGGAATAAACAGCAGAAACAATAACCCTGATTTAAACTTATTCATAATTATCTTTTTTATTATTATTAGCTAATATTAAAATCCAAAAGAGAAACCTGCAGAAATATTACGCACCTGTGGTGACACAGCAGCATCAACACCCTGTGTGCTTATATTATCCGGATCGGCTCCTTTGTATTTTGTCCACACATATAAATTCTGCCCCTGTACAAAGAATTTTGCAGCCTTGATATAGCCTCTTGACCTTTTTTCTAAATTGGCATTATCAAAAGTGTAACTCAACACTAAATTCTGTAAACGTATATAATCTCCTTTTTCAACAAACCTTGAATTGGCGCTTCCTGTTTGGTTTATATTGGCTGCCTGGCCATAATATAATTTAGGCACGTCTGTAACCTGGCCGGGTGTTGTCCACCTGTTCAGGATCTCACTTCCGTTATTCTGAAAGCTCTGGTTAAACAAAACTTCCTGGCGTGTAAAATTCATGATATGGTTGCCGCCCGAGAACCTGAACATAACATCCAGCCCAAATCCCTTGTAAGTAAATGTATTGGTAAATGCACCATAATAAGTTGGTGTACTTACGCCAAGCTTGGCTTTATCAGTAGCTACAAGACTGGTTGCTACCCCCAGATTAGGATCATTCGCATTCAATGCATAATAAAAAGTACCAATTGCGCCTACTGTTCGCTGAAGGTTCAATTGTACCATGGACCCATCTGCTTTATAGAACATCGGGTTACCATTAGCAGAATTCACACCGGCGGAGCGGTATCCCCAAATAATATCCATGGGCTCACCAACTTTAATTAAATTATAAGCTCCCCTGTTTAGCGTAGTAACTGGAATTCCTCCTACAGGATATAAAGAAGTTATTTTATTATTGACATTGGAATAGTTGACATTCATGTCCCAGCTAAAATCTTTTTTCCTCACGATGCCTAAATTCAATGTCAGTTCAATACCCCTGTTTTGTAGTGTTCCTATATTTTGGGCAATTGCCCCTCCATCCTGAGTGGTAGAACCCGGTATGCCTGCACTTGGAGGCTGGGGAACATCTAATACCAATTTATCTACATCATTCAGGAACCAGTCTGCAGTAAAGAGGATCCTGCTTTTTAAAAGTCCTACTTCTATACCAACATCGTATTTAGCACTACTTTCCCATTGCAACGCAGGATTTCCTACAGTAGTTGGTGCGATACCTCCAATGTTTCCATAATTACGGGCGCCAAATTGTGATAAGTAAGGATATAAACCTAAGGTATTTCCTACTTTGGCATAAGAGGCTTTCAATTTAAGTTCATTGATGATACGTGGTTTCCAAAAGCGTTCTTCAGATATACGCCAACCGGCTGAAAAGCCCGGGAATATACCATATTTCTTACCTGGTGCCAATGCGCTTTGTCCATCTCTCCTGATACTGGCCTGTAGAAAGTACTTATTACCAAAATCATAATTCACACGTCCGAAATAAGAAAGAAAGCCTTCTCTCACATCATAGCCACCGAATATTTGTTGCGTGGCGGCAGTACCTGAAATATAATTTTCAGCTATAAAGAACGGATCGGAGATCGAACTACCATTCGCTGATAAAGATTTTTGTGTTTGTGTTTGTGCCTCATGACCCACAGTAAGGAAGATATTATGCCTTTTGAACGATTTATTATAATTGGCATAATTGGTCCATACCAGCCTTAAAATATTAAAGTCTGAATTATTTGATGTTCCATTAGGGTTTCCATCTCCGTGAAAAACATTCTGGCCGGTATAACTGTAATCGTTGAACATATCAATACCAACCTGTGAACGGAACTTAAAGCCTTTGAAAGGTGAAAGTTCAATAAAAGCATTATCAATAATACGGTACTTATCAGAATAAAATTTATTCTTTTTCATGGTGTAGAGCACATTGAAAAAGTTATCATCTATACTGGATGCATTAGGTCCGGCAGCCATAGAAGTAGTGGCAGTAGGGTTTGCAGGATTATAAGTTATATTATATCCTTCCCAGCCGGTAGCAGAATATGGTGACACATTGGGTAATAATCTTAACGATGAAGCTATTGCGCCTCCGAGTGCGTTTGAACCGTTATTCTGATCACCATCCTGCTGGCGGCTTATGGAAATGTTATTCCCGATTTTAACGAACTTATTGGCTTCGTGCTCAACATTTATGCGGGCACGATATGCTTTATTATAATTGCTTATTACAATACCCTTCTGATCAGAATAATTCAATGAGAAATACATGGTAGTTTTATCTGTACCCCCCTGGAAGCTTAAGGTATGGCTCTGCGAAGGCGCATTATTATTCATTACCAAAGTCTGCCAGTCAGTTTCTGCAACTAAAGGAGATGTTGGATTTGTATTAGCTAAAATAGCAAGACCAGCATTGGTTCTTTTTTCATTGGCAATGGTTACAAAATCAGCCGCTTTCAACAAACTGAATTTTTTTGATGGGCTGCTATAACCAACAAATCCTTCGTAAGTGATACGTGAACGGCCCTTTGTCCCTTTTTTTGTGGTGATCAAAATTACACCCCCCGCTGCCCTTGAACCATAAATGGCAGTTGCAGATCCATCTTTTAAAACGTCAATAGATTCAATATCTGCTGGGTTAATATCACCCAATGCATTTGAGTTGGTAGCAAAAGCCAGGTTACCGGTGATGATGGGGGTTCCGTCAACAACAATTAAAGGATTATTGTTTCCTGTTATTGACTGGATACCACGGATCCTGATAACAGCCGGGCTATTAACCAACCCACCAGAAGTGGTTACCTGTACACCTGCTGCACGGCCGGCCAATTGCCTGTCGATAGAAGGGGTCACTAAATTGGAAAATTCCTTGGTATCAACCTTACTCGAGGAACCCGTAAAGGCTTTCTTTTGCTGCGTACCATAACCAACCACAACCACCTCCTGGAGGCTGTTGTCTTTGATCTTTAAAGACACATTAACCGTTAAGTCTGATCCAATAGATTTGGATTGAGGCTCAAAATTTACGTTTGAAAAATTAAGTATTTTAACAGAAGCCGGGAGGGAGATACTGAAATTTCCGTCTTTATCCGTTTGTGTACCTTGTTTTCCATCCGCACTGGTAACAGAAACTCCCTCAAGCGGAGCCCCATTATCATTAGTAACCTTACCGCTTACTGTACGGTTCTGGGCAGCTGCCTGTAGTACAAATACAAATACAGCTGATAAGATCAAGATCAATTTTCTCATTTGCATATTAGTTTATGGCGACAAATATAATTCACATTATGTGTAATTATCAAATACTTTGACAATTTTATTAACCTTTCTGCTGCTTTTCTTTTCCAGTATTGCGTTTAAGGCCGGCTCTTTTATAAAAAAAATGAAATATCAAATTAATTATACCTGTTTTTTTAAAGCCTTTTTTGGTGCAAATAAAAGCAACAAAACAGGCAATAAAACCAGGTTGGTTAAAGTTGCGATCAGGAGGGTTGCAGAAGTGAGCCAGCCCAGGGCCTTGGTACCACCAAAACTACTACCGCAAAATATAATAAACCCTGCTATCAATACCAGGGCCGTATAAACAATGCTTAACCCCGTGTTTTTAATGGTGGCACGTACCGTTTCTAAAACATGGTTATTATAAACAGGCAATTCCTGTTTATAATTCACAAGGAACCGGATAGTAATATCTACTGCGATGCCCAAAGCCACACTAAAAACCAATACCGTAGAGGGTTTCAATGGCACCCCTGCCCAGCCCATGATGCCTGCTGTAATGACCAGGGGGATTAGATTTGGAATAAGGGAACACAATAAAATACGGGCCGATTTAAACAGGTAAAGCATACAAAATGCAATGAGTATAAAGGCCCAGAAAATACTATCTTTTAACCCGTTTACAATAAAGCGGCTGCCTTCTAAAAAAGTTATACTGGTGCCGGTGAGTTGCACTTTATAAGTAGCTGTATCAAACAGTTCATTTGCTTTGTGCTGAATGCTATCCAGCAAAATCGGCAGTTTTTGAGTGCCTATATCAGCCATACTCATGCTGATACGCAGATATTGCTCACTGGAGTCTACAAATGAGCCCATCATTTTGCTGGTTGCCGAGTCAGATGCAGTCATTTCTTTGTTTTTCCTGCGTACATTTAACTGCAGCAATTGCTTGTGCAAATCATACAAAGGATTACCAAAAGCCGGTAATGTGAAGGAGGAATCGCCTGTTCCCTCACTGGCAGCCTGGTAAAAAAACTTGATGCCATCCACTACTGAGAGCGGTTTGGCTATATTTTTTTGGTTAACTAAGAAAGAATCCTGAAAAAATGCGATTGTATGAATATCTACTTTAGGGTTGATCACCCCTTTTGACTTTTTTGTATCGATCACAATCTCCAGCGGCATTACGCCGCCAAAATGCTGCTCAAAAAATTTAATGTCGGTGTATATCTTATCGGTTTTAGGAAGGTCATCAACAATAAAAGAAACACTCTTTAATTTAAAAATACCGGCCACTGCAAAAATTAAAACAACTGCTGTAAAGGCATAGATTGTTTTTTTATGATGTAAAACCCATTTTTCGATCTGCAGTAAAAAATTTGTTAGCCACGGGTTATTGAGGTATTTTGTTTGTGATGGTTTTGGAGCAGGCAAATAGCTTAATGCGGCGGGGAGCAAAATAAATGAAATAACAAAAATGATCATAATGCTGATACCTGCCACTACCCCAAATTCTTTTAAGATGGCACTGCGGGTTAATGCAAAAACAGCAAAGCCAATGGAAGCAGTAAGGTTGCAAAAAAGTGTAACCACCCCCATTTTACTGACCATGTCTATGAGCGACTTTTCTTTATCGCCTGATTGCATCCAGGATGTATGGTACTTGTTGATAAAATAAATACAGTTTGGTATGCCGATCACAACAACCAGGCAGGGTATTAAAGCAGTCAATAAGGTGAGCTGGTAGCCGCATAAATACAAAACACCCACACTCCATACAACGCCCAAAACCACTACCAGTAAAGAAAGCAGCGTGGTACTGAAAGACCGGAAGAAAAGTGCCAGTATAAGTGTACTTAATAAAAGTGAACCGAATAAAAAGTATTTCATTTCATTTTGTACCCTGTCGGCAATAACAGTTCTTATAAGCGGTAAACCACTTAAGTGAACTTCGGTTCCAGTTTTTTTCTCAAACTTTTTTACAGTTTTTATTACATCATTTATCACTGCTGTACGGCCTTTGGAATTCAGCACATCTTTATTAATCCGCACACCCATCAGGTATGCTTTCGAAACAGGATTATAGAGTCTTTGTTTATAAAAAGGCAGGTTAAAAAATTCAGCAGCGGCTGTATCCAGCGCCTCCTGCGTTTTTATGGAATCAGGAAATATTTTTTGTGCTGCCAGTTTTTCTGTTAGCGGATCTTTAGCCAGTTTTATGGCAGTGGGGATGCTTAAAATGTCTTCTACATGTTTTACTTTTTTTAATTGCTGTTGAAGTTCCCGGTAGGCATTAAAGTATTTCAGGGTAAATAAGCTATCGGTTTGTATGCCGGTTACCAGCATGTTTCCATCATCGCCAAATTTTTGCTTAAAGGAAATATATTCCAGGTACTTTGGATTATCGGTAGGTATGGCTTTAGAAAATTCGTAACTCATGGTAACCTTACTTGCATAAAAGCCCATCACAACAGTTATCAATAATAAAAGAATGAGTAAAGGCCCCCTGAACTTAAGTACAAATTTTCCTAATCGTTGCCACATATAATTAATGGATAATTTATTAATGGATTTATAATTGTGCAAAGAAAATCTATTTACAGCTAAATACGTTAATCCCTATATCCGTTAATCCGTTAATTTGTAGCGCGGTTCAAATTATGGGGATCCTACGGATTAACCAATTAACGGATTAACATTCGCCATGACACACAAAACCAAAGGCATTGTATTACGGAGCATCAAATATGGCGAGACCAGTCTGGTGGTTACCATATTTACCGAAATGTTCGGCATACAAACCTATATGGTTAACGGGGTAAGAACAGCAAAAAGATCCTCATCAAAAGCCAATCATTTTCAACCCACGGCCATTTTAGACCTGGTGGTTTACCACAGCGATAACAGATCCATGCAGCGCATCAAGGAGTTCTCATGGGCTGTTCTGTACTCAACTTTATTAAGCGATGTTATTAAGAATAGCATTGCCTCCTTCATGGCCGAGCTGATTCAAAAATGCTTAAAACAACCAGAGCCCAATGAAGATCTTTTTACTTTTTGTTCAGCCGCTTTTACAGAACTTGACCAGGCAAATAAAATTGTAGCTGCAAATTTTGCCTTATTCTTTACCCTGCACCTTACGCATTTTTTCGGATTCAGGATGACAGATAATTTCAGCAGCGATGACCAGGTGCTGGACCTGCAGGAAGGGGTTTTTATAGATCATCAACCCATCCATCCTTATTTCATAGATGGAAAAAATGCAGAACTCACTGCACAATTATTAAAAGTAATGCAGCCACACGAACTGGAGGAATTTAAACTGAACCGGGAAATAAGGAGAATATTATTGTTACGATACCTGGAATATTATGCTTTGCACATTCATGATTTTGGGCAGATGAAAACTTTGATGGTGCTGCATGAAGTGTTATAGAAAAATCATTTCAAAACTTCATAAAATCTTTCATCGGCAATATCACTGGCACTCAGCGTAAGATGGATATTGAGGTATTCTTTTATTTTTACAGCCATCTGCTCATCAAATATTCTCAGTATAAGCCTTATCTCCGGCTGAAATGAGCGGGAGTTTAACCCGATCTCCAGATTAATGGAGTCATCATTAATTACTGACATCACAGCACGGGCCTGTATAACATTTGTATCGTCCAGCACTTTTGATAATCTGCCGTCTCCTATATAGATCTCGGCTCCCAATTGCCTGAAATAATCCAGGTAACGGCCATCTTCATTTTGTTCTATAATGATCAGTTTTTCTCCTTTTTGAAGCAATTCTTCTGCAATAAAATAACCTAGCCTGCCAAGCCCGCAAAGTATGATGTGATCCTTAAGATGATACTTTTTTCTTCCCAAAGCCAGCATTACCCGTTTCTTTAAGATCCGGTCAATGGTAAGGGAAAAGATCATCCAGATAAAAAATGTAGACGAGAGGATAAGCATAATGCCAGCCATCTTACTTAATGATGAAGAGGTTGCTAAATTAATATCGCCATACCCCACGGTAGCTACAGTAACAATTACAAAGTAAAATGAATCAATCCATGATAATTTTTCGTGAAAGTGAAAAAACAAGACTGCAACAATAATTAAACCTGTAAAAGACAGTATAAGGTTTTGAATTAAGCTATCGCTTTTTTTAAACCGGGTTTTGAGCATCTTATTCATCACCCGTACCTCAACTTTTCTTTCCAAAGGCTGAGACAAAGCTGCTACAAAATATGGTGCGGCAATTTTTGCTGGGTTAAAAATGGTAACATTACTATGTTGGGCCTGTAAATGCGGTATCAGGTTTTCATTAAACAAAGAGGCAGCAACAGGTATGCCGGGATATAAAGAGATAAGCGCAATGATCAACTGCAGGTTTACCTCATCTTTTTCGTCAAGCAGGTAAATCATCCTGACCGTATCAACATCCATCTTCTTTACGAATTGCCGTAGGTTTTCAAGCAGTGAAACAGATTGCGAACCGGCATTAATTTCATCCATAGTGGCATGAACAACCTGGTAATTGCCTGCATTTAATTTTTCTTTAAGCCGATAAGCCAGGTGGCCCGAACCAAAAACGAGGATTGTTTTCTTTTCCATAATACAGTATGAATATAAAGATATTTGATTTTAAATATTTAATTTTCAAAGCTTACCACATATCTTTAAAAGATAAACTCAACACATGAATAAAAAAGAGCTTTGGCTAAAGTTAAGAGCCTATCATTTTGAACATTTGATTCCCACAAATCTATGGCAACACATCAGCTCTGCGTTTGGCGGGCCCGATGCATTCAGCAAGGCCTTTGCTACTAAGATTGCACGCAAACATGGCTGGAGTAATGCTTTTGCATTAAAGGCAATTTCGGAATATAAGAAATTTGTTTACCTGGGCGTTGTCAGCAATTTTCATGTTACCCCTTCAAAGATCATTGATGTGGTCTGGCACGAGCATTTGCTTTTTTCCAGGGCATACCGTGAATTTTGTGACCAAGTGATCGCATATCAGTTTGATCATAATCCTGAACTGGTACCTATGTCGGATGAAACAGGCAGGTTTAATGCACAATATTTAGATACTATTGAATTTTATGCAAGCGAGTTTGGTTTTGAACCTCCGACAGCTATTTGGGGTGAAACTAAATTTGATAAAGAAAAATTAAAGGCAAAAAATTATACTTCCAGGCAAAAGACCATTTATTCTTTTGATAGCCAAAACACCTATTATTCTGATGGTTCATTGTCGGGCTATTTTGGCGGTTCGGATGCAACCGAATTTGGTGGCGGAGATTTTGGTGGCGGTGGCGCAAGCGGTGGCTGGAGCGATGGAAATGCAAATGATTCGGGCAGTAGCGATAGCGGAGATGGTGGTGGGGATAGCGGTGGATGCAGTGGCGGTTGTGGTGGCGGTGATTAATGCTGCACAGCAGATTAGATAAGCCTTTTTACTTTTTCAAGCTTCCTTTCATCGATCAATATCACACCAGGTTGTTTTCCTTTTTCAAAACTGCCTAACCTGTCATCCATTTGTAATGCAGTAGCGCCATTGATGGTACCCCATTTAAGTAATGTGGCTAAATTCAGTTCCTTAAAATTATTTTGAAGCGTTTTAATTTCTGCCAAAATACTTAACTGGTCATTTGATGCAAGGCTATCGGTACCCAATACAATGTTATCTGTATGCTTCATCAGCATATTTACATCCGGTAAAATATTACTGATGTATAGATTGGCATTAAGACAAAGACAATAATAAGTTTGGGGTTTGGAGTTTGGAGTTTGGAGTTTTACAAATGCCAGGTCTTCTTCTGAAGTGCAGACATTATGAACCGAAATTATTGTTTGTCCTTTTGTAAAATGTGGAAGCCATGTTTGTAAACTTGTTTTACCACTTGGTTTGAAAAAAGAAATATCAATGCCCATTTGTGAATACATCCGCAAAAGATCACCACTGCCTTTTTCAAAAAATTCATTTTCGGCGGCGGTTTCCTGGTTGTGTATGGTGAGTAAATTATTTTTGGGGAAATCATTGATCATGGCAAACATGGCGGGTGAAACCGAATAGGGAGCATGAGGTGCAATTGAACTGGCAGGAAATTTTTCAGTATATGCTTTATAAATATCCATTGACTTTTTAAACCGCATTTCTGCAACGGGTGGCGGAAACCCACTGGCTTCAATAAAATTATAATATTGCAATCTGCCCTTGCTTTTTTGCGGAATAGTAAGGTCATTGTTACAGATATCACCAACAGCAACAATGCCCTGCTGAAGCATTTTATCTTCTGCATGCTCTATAGCAGCAAATATTTCATCGGCTGCAAAGTGCCTTTCATTTACCACTTTTAAAACAAAATCAACCAGGCCAGTGTGTTTGGGTATCAGGCCCCTCATGTGTGATAATTCCAGGTGGCAATGTGCATTAATAAACCCGGGGCTGAGGATCCCATCCAGTTTCTCAATACCATCGCCCGCCGTCGCTTCATCAACAATATCTACAATTACACCATCGGCATCTGTAATCAGCGCCTGCTGCTGCCGGAATCGGTATCCGTCGAAAATATGATCTGCTGAAAATTTTCTGTACAAATTGATTGGTTGATATATTGTAAATTTGCCGCCCGTACATGGTCTGACGTCCCCGTCTGACCATGTACAAAGCAAAACACAATTAAAGTTCAGCAAAGTTATACTGTAAAAGAGTGCGACGCCAATGAAGTTTAATTATTGTTTGAAGCTGGTAACAAAATTTTAAAAACAAAACACAATCAACCCTCCCCCTTGCGGGTTCCCTGCAAGGGAAGGAACGAAGTTCGGGAGTAAGCCGCTATGCTAGATAAATTAGATGCTATAAAAGGAAGATTCGATAACCTCGGCGTTGCACTCACCAACCCCGAGATCGTGAGCGACAATAAAAAGTTTACCGCTACCAGTAAGGAATACCGCAGCCTGGAAAAAATTGTGAATGCCAGGAACGAGTATGTTAAACTGCTTGACGATATAGAGTTTAACAAAGAAGTGCTGAATGGCGATGATGAGGAAATGAGGAACCTCGCCAAACTGGAACTACCGGAGCTGGAAGAAAAGAAAGATGCCATGGAGAAAAATCTCCGCAACATGCTGATCCCGAAAGATCCCTATGATGAGAAGAATGCCATCCTGGAAATAAGGGCCGGCACCGGTGGAGACGAAGCTTCACTTTTTGCTGGCGACCTGCTGCGCATGTATTTAAAATACTGCGAAAGAAAGGGCTGGAAAACGACTGTCCTTAGTGAAAGTGAGGGAACTGTAGGGGGGTATAAAGAGGTACAGGTAGAAGTGGTGGGTGATGATGTATACGGAGTATTAAAATTTGAAAGCGGCGTGCACCGGGTGCAGCGGGTGCCGGATACAGAAAGCCAGGGCCGTGTACATACAAGTGCGGTAACCGTAGCCATCATGCCCGAGGCCGAAGAAGTAGATTTTGAGCTGAAGGAAAGCGATGTAAAAATGGAGACTGCCCGAAGCGGTGGCGCCGGCGGACAAAATGTAAATAAAGTAGAGACCAAGGTATTTCTTACCCATAAACCCACGGGTATTGTGGTTATGTGCCAGACAGACAGGTCGCAGCTGGGAAATAAATTACGGGCAATGGAAATGCTGCGTACAAAATTGTATGATGAGGAAGTAAGGAAAGCAGAAGAAGCAATTTCACACCTGCGAAAAAGCCTGGTAAGCACCGGCGACAGGAGTGCTAAAATAAGAACCTATAACTATCC
>JBDSGK010000059.1:0-15732 GCA_039919015.1 Ferruginibacter sp. | reverse complement strand
CCATGCTGTAAAAAAAGAAAGCTGTTAAAAAACGTTTTAACTTAGGCATTTGCTTTACCTGGTTCCAAACTATTTGTAACTCATGAAACCCGTTTGCAAGAGAATTCTTTTTTGTCTTCCTTTCACTTTTAGAACTAATGGGCAAGCGGTTAAAAGTAATTTGAGCAAAGGAAACCCACCAGATACCTACCAGTAAAAATGTAATTTTTAACGGTTGTTGACTTTCAGGCATCGCCAATACCAATCCAAAACCAATCAATTGCATTAATACACTTCCAATATAACCAAAACTATAACCCCTGGCGCTGATCCGGTCCCTATCTTTTTCAGCAGCAATCTCGGGCAGGTACGAATTATAAAAAACCTGACTGCCATAAAACCCAATACCTGCAAACATGAAACACAAGAGGCCAAGTGTAACATGGTGCTCATCAAAAAAATATAATAAACAACAACTTAATGCACCCATGTAACAAAAAAATCGCATAAAATTTTTCTTGTTGCCTTTGTAATCGGCAATAGAAGATAAGATTGGAGAGAGTAGAGCAATAACTAAAAATCCAAAAGCAAGTACATAGTCTTTAAGCTCGGTGTTTACAAAACGACGGCCTAAAAAATTTATCCCTTCGGGGAATTTAGAAGTACTGGTTACAAAAGCATAGTATGCAGGGAAAAAGGTGGTGGTAATTACCAGGTTGTAAACCGAGTTGGCCCAGTCGTACATGGCCCAGCCATTGAGCACTTTTTTTGAAGCAGTCTGCATGGTTCTTTTTTAAGGAAAGATGAAAATAGTAAATATCATGCGAATAGCTGCAAAAAACAACCCCTGCTGTTGTGCAGGGGCGCCCGGTTGAATATGTAGCAGTTAGTATTGGGCCTATTTATTAACGTCCGAAACGGGCCTGGCATAGCCAAGGTTTTTGAATGTCTCCAGTTTTTCATTGGTTAACTGGATCGTTACAGGAGCTTTATTAAAAACAGTTTCTGAAATATAAGCGCCAAACAATAAAAAATTGGTTTCATAGATCGGGGTGATCTTTGAAGCATCCACCACAAAATTGAGGTTGAACGTGTCTTTAACCTTTACGATCTGAACAGTTGAATTAATACTGTCCTGGAAGTACTCCTGTGCTTTTAAATAATTGGCCAGTTTTTTTGCCAAAGCTTCATCCACACCTTCGCCCTTATAATACACATTGTGTTTGGCATCTAATTTATATTCCTTGCCATAGTTCTGGGTACAGCTGCTGATGCTTATCGCAATAATTGCTGTAAAGAATACCTGTAGAATTTTCATGTTATTCGATTTGGTGAAGTAATATTAACCGATCTTCTGTTGTAATCAATACCCTGCAGCGGGTATATTATGAACTGATGTACCCTGTATAAATCAACACCAGTAAAATAATACCAACCACGATCCTGTAATAACCCCATATTTTAAAACCATATTTTTTTAAAAACCCTATAAAGAATTTAATGGCCAGCAAGGCTACAACAAAAGCCACCAGGTTACCAATGGCCAATTGTTTTATTTCCTTGGAGGAGAAACTGCCATGATCATGGTAATACTGCAATAGCTTATAACCCGTTGCTGCCAGCAT
The DNA here is from genome assembly GCA_039919015.1 of Ferruginibacter sp. GTDB lineage: Bacteria > Bacteroidota > Bacteroidia > Chitinophagales > Chitinophagaceae > Ferruginibacter. The sequence continues at coordinate 14,128 of JBDSGK010000059.1, read as the reverse complement.
GGTAGGCACGGCCAAAAAGAAAGAAAATTCTGCAGCAGCACTACGGGTTAATTTTTGCTGCATACCACCAATGATGGATGCCGCACTGCGGCTTACCCCCGGTATCATAGCAATGCATTGCCATATGCCGATCATGATGGCTTTAAAAAAACCAATATCCTGTTCCCTGTCAATCTCCGGGTTTTTAAAAATATTATCAATGAATAATAGAATGATACCACCGGCTAAAAGCGATACAGCAACGGTGGTTGAACTTTCCAGCAACGCATCTATTTTTTTTGAAAACAAAAACCCTAATATCAATGCGGGGATAACGCCTACAGCAATTTTTGCATAGAACTGCCAGTTCTTAAAATCGAAGAATTTCTTCCAGTACAAAACGACTACCGCTAAAATGGCGCCCAGTTGTATGGCAATGGTAAAGACCTTGCTGAAATCATCTGAGGGTATATCCAGGATCTTTTCAGTGATGATCATGTGGCCGGTAGAAGAAACAGGTAGGAATTCTGTCAAACCCTCCACAATGGCAATGATGATGCTTTGTATGGTATCCATATACTTGCTTTTAAATGAAAAAAGCGAAGTCATAAACTCCGCTATATTCTTAATTCTTAACCTGCCGGCAGGCAGGCAGGTTTTTAATTCTTAATTGCTTTTCGATTTTCTCATGATCGCAAAGATCTCGATAACGAAACCTGCAATGATCAGCAACGGAGCTATAGTGATACGGGTGGTACTGTACACTTCATCTTTATTGAATAAGTTGGGATCACTGCTTCTGCCGCCGGCCATTAAAAAAAAGCCCAATGCCAATACCGCCAGTCCGATCAACATCCACATATAATTCTCTTTTCCAAACAGCGGCGTAGCGTTGGTAACTGTGGTAACTTGTCTTTTTTCTTTGCTCATTTTAGTTTAGTTGAAGCTGCAAATTAATATAAATCATCCAATTTCATACGCAGGTATTTAATTACCGAACGATGGGTGCTGAATAAGGATATACTGATACCCAGTACAATGATCGCTAAAAACAACAGGATCATGCTCATATTATCATGTAAAACTTTAAAACTTGGGGCCATAGACTCGATCAGTAATACCGTGAACCACACAGCAACAATGGCAATGGCCGAGGAAATGAGACCGTTTATAATGGCCCTGATATTGATGGGCCGGGCAATAAACCCGCGGGTTGCTCCAACCATCTGCATGGTCTTTATTAAGAACCGGTTACTATACATGGCAAGCCTGATGGTATTATCAATTGAAAAAACAACCAGGATGGTTAACACGATGGCCGCTACCAGGAATATGACGGACGCTGTTTTTACAAATTTGCTTACCTGGTTTATGGTTTCGGTAGGAAACTGAAATTCATTGATCAATCCTGGGTAGCGTGACAACAGGTCAAGGGAAAGCGCATCCAGGCTATCTTTTTGTACATAATCAGATTTTATATAAAAGTCAATACTTTCAGGTAATGGATTGTTCTCAATGAATTCTTTCCAGGTGGTATCATTGTCTTTATTCCATTTCTCAATGGCCATTTCCTTGGTTACATATTGTACGTCTTTGGCGTAAGTGATTGACTTGATATAATTTTGCAGGCTGTCAACTTTCTTTACGGGTGCATTGGGGTTCAGCCAGGCGTGCACCTGTATATTCTCCTTTACATAATCCCCGGTTTTACGGAGGTTTAAAAAGAACCAGCCAACGATGCCAAATAAAAATAAGACCACTGCCACACCTATGATGGCGTATGCATAAGTTGGTTTGCCACGTTTGCTGCTTGCTTTTCCAAATTGAGCCATAATTTATTATTGTAGGTACATGCCTGTGGCGTGTGCTTTTTTAATTTTTTTGTTGATTTAAGATCACGCCATAAGGCGTGATCCTACAAGTGGGGCAAAAATAAAGGATTTTACCTGCTTTGCCGTATTTTTGCCCTCTTCAAAACGATTGCCTGCCGGATTTATTTTTATAAATATATATGTTGATTGGTGGTTTGGGCTTAAATAACTTTTCTTTCACATTGTAGTTGAAGAGAAATTTTAGAGTATAAATCAGGAACAGGTAAAAAATATGGATCAAACAATGGAATACGACTTCAGAAAGATCGAGCCTCAATGGCAGTCAGCATGGAAAAAGACAGGTGCTTATAAAGTAAGTAATGATTCTGCAAAGCCAAAATATTATGTGCTGGATATGTTCCCTTATCCAAGTGGGGCCGGACTGCACGTGGGACATCCACTAGGTTATATCGCCAGTGATATTTACAGCCGCTACAAAAGATTAAAGGGCTTTAATGTGCTGCACCCGATGGGATTCGACAGCTTTGGTTTGCCTGCCGAGCAATATGCTTTGGAAACGGGCCAGCATCCGGCAACAACTACTGAAAAAAATATTGCCACTTTTAAATCACAGCTCGATAAGATCGGGTTTTGTTATGATTGGGACAGGGAAGTGCGCACCAGTGATCCAAAATTTTATAAATGGACGCAGTGGATATTCCTGCAACTCTTCAATAGCTATTTCTGCAATACAGAAAAAAAAGCATTGCCCATTTCTTTGCTGATCAAAAAGTACGAAACCAAAGGAGCCATGCCTAACACAGGCGAGCCCATACCGGGTAAGCATTTTACGGCTGATGAATGGAATGGATACAGAAAACAAAAACAGGAAGAGATCCTGATGTCACGCAGGTTGGCCTTCAGCAAATATGGCGAAGTGAACTGGTGCGAAGCATTGGCAACCGTTTTGGCCAATGATGAAGTGGTGAATGGCGTGAGTGAACGTGGAGGTCACCCGGTAGTGAAAAAGAAAATGCGCCAATGGTATTTGAGGATAACTTCTTATGCAGACAGGTTACTGGAAGGCCTGGAAACGGTGGACTTCAGCGACAGCATGAAAGAGATGCAGCGCAACTGGATCGGGAAGAGTGAGGGAGCGAATTTGAAATTCAAAATTCAAAAATCAAAAACAGAGCTGGAGGTTTACACTACCAGGCCAGATACCATTTTTGGTGTAGACTTTATGGTAGTTGCCCCGGAACATGACCTGGTGAATAAAATACGATCGACTGAGCAGGCTGCTGCGGTTGATGAATACGTGGCTTATGTAAAAAGCCGCAGCGATGTTGACCGCATGGCAGAGAAAAAGATCACCGGTTGCTTTACGGGTGCGTATGCCATTAACCCGTTTGATGGAAAAGAAATTCCTGTTTGGATAAGTGAATACGTGCTGGCCGGTTATGGCACCGGTGCTATTATGGCCGTGCCTTGCGGCGATGAAAGGGATTTCAAATTCGCACAACATTTTAATATTCCTATTACCAATATTATTGGCAGTCATTTTAATGGCGAAGAAGCAAACCCAACCAAGGAAGCCATTCTGGAAAACAGTGGTTTTTTAAATGGCTTGCTGATGAAAGATGCCATTGGTGTTGCGGTAAATAAAATTGAAGAACTGGGCATTGGCAAGCGCAAAGTGAATTACCGTATGAGGGATGCAGGTTTTAGTCGGCAGCGTTACTGGGGTGAACCTTTCCCTATTGTTTGGAGCGATGGTATTGCCATTCCTTTGGATGCCGAAGAATTGCCGCTGGAATTACCGCACGTAGATAAGTATGGCCCCGGACCCGGGGGTGAAGGGCCTCTGGCTAATTTAAAAGATTGGACCTCATCCCCATCCCTTCTCCACGGGGTGGAGAAGGGCGACGGGAAGACCTTTGCGAAGAAAGAAGCGAAGGGAGCAGCACTAGTGCCAAAATATAAAACAGGAACACCCTTACAGTATGAGTTTGCAAAACAAATGCGTAAAGAGTATACCGAAGCAGAAAATCATTTATGGCAGCTGCTACGGAGCAATCAGCTGGATGTAAAATTCAGGAGGCAACATCCAATAGAATCATACATTGTAGATTTTGTTTGTTTGCAGAGTGCATTAATTGTAGAAGTAGATGGTGGTTATCACGAATCATCAGAACAAAAGATGTACGACGAAGAACGTAGCAGGGCTTTAAATGAGATTGGGTTTACAGTAATGAGATTTACCAATAACGAAGTTTTGCAAAACACAGACGAAGTAATAAGGAAGATTAAAGAAGTTTTTGTAAAATCAGAAAGCCTCGTTAACAAGGAAGATGTAGGGAGTAATGAATTTAGTCACCCCTCGCCACAAAGTGGAGAGGGGCAGGGGGTGAGGGAAACCTCCACCATGCCCGGCTATGCCGGCAGCAGCTGGTACTTCCTCCGCTACATGGATCCTCACAACAACCAAACTTTTTGCGACCGCAACGCCAGTGATTACTGGAACCAGGTTGACCTGTACATTGGCGGTACCGAACATGCTGTTGGGCATTTACTGTACAGCCGTATGTGGACGAAAGTTTTATTTGACTTAGGATTGATCGGATATGATGAGCCGTTTAAGAAACTTCTTAATCAAGGGATGATACAGGGGAGTAGCAGATTTGTTTATAGACTAGAATCTTTAATCAGTAATTTGAATGATTCTGATAAAATTTCATTAGGTCAATACAATATTTTTATTTCTCATAACCTTCACTCAGATCCCAATCTTAAAAATGTGAATAGAACTGAGATAGCGAATTTAATCAATAATCAAATTCCTGGATTACTGAATATTGCCACGATTGAAGATTATGCATTTTCATTTTCAACACTCCATGTCGATGTTAATATTGTAGATGGTATTGAATTAAATACAAATGAATTTAAAAAATGGAAAAATGGAGAATATTTAAATGCGATTTTCATTTTAGAAAATGGCAAATACATCTGCGGTGTTGAAACAGAAAAAATGTCTAAACGATATTTCAACACAGTAGACCCTGTTGATCTTTGTAACGATTACGGCGCCGATACCTTCCGCATGTATGAAATGTTCCTCGGCCCGGTAGAAGCCAGCAAACCCTGGGATACAAAAGGTATTGAAGGGGTGCATCGTTTTTTAAGAAAACTCTGGCGTTTATTTTTTGATGAGCAAAAAGGTGCAATCTGGATGACTCCGGCTCCCTCTCCTTCGGAGAGGGAGGGGGGTGAGGTCGCAACCGATGCTGAATTAAAAATATTGCACCGCACCATCAAAAAAATTGAAGAAGATACCGAACGCTTCAGCTTTAATACAGCCGTAAGTACATTCATGATCTGTGTAAATGAACTGGCCGAGCTGAAATGCCATAAAAAAGAAGTGTTAGAAAAGCTGTTGATCTTACTTACACCTTATGCACCGCATATCAGTGAAGAGTTGTGGAGCCAGTTGGGAAATGAAGGTTCAGTCCTGGATGCAACCTTCCCAACTTACAACCCGGCCTTACTGGTAGAGAGTACCAAAGAATACCCGGTTTCCATCAATGGTAAACTGCGTACCAATATTGAGCTGGCGTTGGATCTTGAACAAAAACAGGTTGAAGAGATCGTACTCCAAAATGAGATCGTACAAAAATGGCTGGAAGGCAGGGCGCCCAAGAAGATCATCTTTGTAAAGAATAAGATGATCAATGTAGTGATTTAAAATTGGATAAAGTATTTCTAAGTTTCTTTATATTAGTGTTGTGTCAGGCTGAGCTTGTCGAAGCCGGTATATTTCGTTTTAACCCGCCTTCGAGAAGCTCAGCCTGACAACTCGCTCATCCGTCACGGTTTCAGACCGTCAATAATATTCAACATGTCCATTCAATACCTTCCTGAAAAAAAGTTTTACTTTCCTGTCCGGATACCGAATGTTTGTTCGTCATTAAGAAAAACATTCTAAAACTTTAAAACAAAAATTATGGAAAAGTTCATGCTTATTTTCGAGGGAAAGAAATCTTCTCAACAACCATCTGCAGAACAAATGCAGGAGATCATGGGTAAATGGATGGCCTGGATTGACAAACTGGCCAAAGATGGCAAATACGAAAGTGGCGAGCCCCTGATGGCTACGGGGAAAATTATCTCAGGCGGCCCCAATAATGTTACCGATGCAGCATTTGCCGAGGGCAAAGAGATCATTGGCGGCTATTTTATCGTTAATGCAGCCGATTATGATGAAGCGGTAAGCCTGTGTGCAGATTATCCTGATTATGCAAACGGGGGAACTGTAATTGTTAGGCAGATCCAGAAAATGGACATGCCATCTTAAAAAATTGTTTCGATCTTCCAGTCCCCCTCTCCTTAAGGAGAGGGGGACTGGGGGTGAGGTTAAAAAATTGCACTGGATAATTCTTCTCAAATAGAACAAACTGTTGAGCACCTCTTTCGCCACGAGTGGGGAAAGCTCGTTGCCGTACTCACCAAATTATTTGGGCCTCAAAACCTGCACCTGGCCGAAGATGTAGTGCAGGATACCTTACTCAAAGCCTTTAATACCTGGAAGATCAACGGGCTTCCTCAAAATCCATCAGCCTGGTTATTTACTGTTGCCCGCAATAAAGCCATTGATGTATTGCGGCAACAAAAAAGAAAGCTTGAACTTTCAAAAACTATCGGGCCGCTGCTGGAATCAGAATATAGCCTGGTACCCACGGTCCAGGATATGATCAATACCAATTCCATTGATGATGACCAGTTGCGGATGATGTTCGTTTGCTGTCACCCTTCACTTTCTACTGAAGCACAGGTGGCGCTTATTTTAAAAACACTTTGTGGTTTCAGCGTAACAGAAATTGCCAAAGCATTTGTTGCAAATTACGATACCATTGAAAAAAGGTTATCCCGGGCAAGACAGAGTTTCCGTGATAACCATGTGCGGTTTGAATTACCGCCCACAGCAGAACTCGATAGCCGCCTCGAAAATGTTTTGCTCGCCATTTATCTCCTGTTCAACGAAGGATATAATTCCACACTGCATGAAGACCTGATCCGGAAAGATTTGCTGCATGAAGCCATGCAATTGTGTGAGTTGATCTTGCGCAGCCGTTTTATTGATCCAGCCAATACACACGCACTCCTGTCGTTGATCTGTTTTACTGCATCCAGGAATGAATCAAGGCTTGATGAGCATGGAGATATTTTGATCCTGAAAAAACAGGACAGGACCAAATGGAACAAGGCATTGATAGAAAAAGGCATTTATCACCTCGAAGCTTCTGCTGAAGGCAAGAAGATCAGCAAATATCAATTTGAGGCTGGTATTGCTTACGAACATGCCCGGGCAAATAGTTACGAACAAACCAACTGGCATAATATCCTGCGGTGCTATGATATGTTGTGCAAATTTTATCCCTCCCCGGTGATCGAATTGAACCGGGCGATCGTTATCAGCGAATTGCACGGCCCGGCCGAAGGCATTAAAGCCATTGAAACCATAACACAGCTTGATTCCTTAAAAAAATATTACCTGCTGCCCGCCACACTTGGAGAACTGCATCTACAACTGCAGCACTATGATATTGCTGATCAGTATTTTGAGCAGGCCATAACACTTACCCAATCAGCCGCAGAAAAAAAATTGCTGCGACAAAAGATCGGTCTCCACTGATCTGTACATGCTTTAACATTCGGGGATTAAAATAAATGTGCAGGATAATGTTACCTTAGCAACATGATAACTGAACTTGAAAATGCATTGATCAAAAATCAGGATGATTTCCATCCTGTTGTGGATTTCGATCCGGAAAAAGAAAAATTATTACATTTTAATTTTACGGATAACAATAAAGAACTAAGTCCTGCTGAAATTGCCGACACTAATTTATTTGCAGAATACGTAGACCGTAAATTAAAAGACGGAAAGGCAAAATATGGTATTGGCGGCTATAAAGAGAACCGTGCAATTTACCGGAGAAGCGAACTGTTTGCAGGCGAAGAAGCCAGGACATTACATTTGGGAGTGGATGTGTGGGGGCCTGTGGGCACACGGGTTTATGCAGCATTAGGTGGTATGGTCCACAGCTTTGCCTTTAATGATCATTTTGGTGACTATGGTGCCACCATTATTTTACTACACCAGTTGGAAACCGTTGCTTTTCATACCCTGTATGGCCATTTAAGCCTGGCCGATATTTCTACATTAAGGGAAGGGGCCTATATAAACCGTGGACAGGTGATTGGCCATTTTGGCAAGCCGGAAGAGAACGGGAACTGGCCTCCCCACCTGCATTTTCAGATCATCAGGGATATGAACCTGATGAACGGGGACTTCCCCGGCGTTTGTAAATTCTCTGAAAGTAAAGCTTATTTGAATAATTGTCCCGATGCAGACCTGGTTTTGAATATGATGAAATATGTATAGGAGCGGGGTTGGGGCGCTAGCCTTTGCAAAGCAAAGGAGCGACCCGAACCCTGGTTCGCCAACCTTGCTGATATTAGTTGAAACGGTTCAGGCTGCTTCAGCGTCCCAACCCTCTGGTACTGAACTTTAGGCTGTTAAAATTGTTTGAATGCGCAGTTAAAAGGCTAAAAACTGTAACTTTACCGCTGCAAAAAGAAAAAATGGATATTAAAGCAGGAGTTTTACTTCATGAGATCAACAATCCCGATGACTTAAAAAAGTTAAGCAGGGAACAATTACACCAGGTTTGTGATGAACTGCGTCAGTATATTATTGATGTGGTTAGTGTATACGGCGGGCATTTTGGTGCCAGTTTAGGCGTTGTTGAATTGAGTGTAGCCCTGCATTATGTTTTCAATACGCCATACGATCAATTGGTATGGGATGTAGGCCACCAGGCTTATGGCCATAAAATTCTTACCGGCCGCAGGGAAAATTTTCCTACTAACAGAAAATACAATGGGTTAAGCGGCTTCCCCAAGCGCAGCGAAAGTGAATACGATACTTTTGGCGTGGGACATTCTTCTACTTCTATATCTGCAGCTTTGGGTATGGCCATGGCATCTCACTACAAAGGGGAGAGCGACAGGCAACACGTTGCTATCATTGGCGATGGCGCCATGACGGCCGGCCTTGCTTTTGAAGCGATGAATCATGCTGGGATAGAAAAAAGCAATGTGCTCATCATCCTTAACGATAACTGCATGAGCATTGATCCCAATGTTGGTGCATTAAAAGAATATTTAACTGATATCACCACTTCACATACGTACAACGACCTCAGGGATAATGTGTGGAAGGCGCTGGGTAAACTTCCTGTCGGCAAATCATTCAGCAGGGGTATGGCAAGTAAACTGGAAGCCAGTTTGAAAGGAATGGTGAGCCAGAGCAGCAATTTATTTGAAGCTTTGAAACTGCGTTATTTTGGCCCGATAGATGGACATAATATCACCAAGTTGGTTGATACTTTAAAAGACCTGAAAGATATTCCGGGGCCCAAGATCCTGCACATTAAAACGGTAAAGGGAAAAGGTTACGACCTGGCAGAGCAGGATCAAACCAAATGGCATGCACCCGGATTGTTTGATAAAGTGACCGGCGAGATACAAAAGAAAAAATTTGATATTCCCCAGCCGCCGAAATACCAGGATGTTTTTGGGCATACCATTATTGAACTGGCTGAAAAGAATAAAAAGATATTCGGCATCACACCTGCCATGCCAAGTGGGTCTTCTTTAAAATTCATGATGGATAAAATGCCTGACCGTGCATTTGATGTGGGCATTTGCGAACAACATGCAGTTACCGTGAGTGCCGGTATGGCAACACAGGGCATGAAAGTGTTCTGCAATATTTACTCTTCTTTTATGCAACGGGCCTATGATATGGTGATTCACGATGTGGCCATTCAAAAACTACCAGTTATATTTTGTTTAGACAGGGCTGGGCTTGTTGGTGAAGATGGGCCAACGCATCACGGCTGCTATGATATTGCTTACATGCGTTGCATACCCAACATGATCGTTAGCGCTCCCATGAATGAAGCCGAATTGCGTAATTTGATGTACACGGCACAATTGGATTCTAATGTTCTGCCTTTTGTTATCCGTTATCCAAGGGGCGAAGGTGTTATGCCTGAATGGAAAACCAAGATGACCGAAATAAAGATTGGAACCGGAAGAAAATTAAAGGATGGAAAGGACATTGCCATTCTATCTTTCGGCCACCCGGGTAATTTTGCTGCAGCTGCCATAAGAGATGTAAAAGCCGAAGGTATTAACCCGGCACATTACGATATGCGTTTTGTAAAACCGCTTGATGAAGAAATGCTGCACGAGGTTTTTAGTAAATACAATAAAGTGATTACGATTGAAGATGGAACCATTGTTGGTGGATTTGGATCAGCAGTTTTGGAATTCATGAACGAACATGGTTATAAGGCTGATGTAAAGATCATGGGTATTCCCGACAGGTTGGTTGAGCATGGAACGCCTAAACAATTGTATGATGAGATCGGGATTGATGCTAATGGCATTGCGGGGGTATTGAGAGTTATGGCTTCGGTTAAAACGAAGACCAAAGCATTTAGCCAATAAGAAACTATATTAATTTTTTTTGCACTGCCCGCCTGACCAGGCGGGCAGTATTTTTTACTGCAAACCCAACGGGCCAAAATGATACAAAGGCTGCCAACCAACAAACCAACCGTGCCTCAGGACGTAAGCCACAAAATGTGAGGGGTGAATTACTAAGATAAATTTTAAGCACAACGGTTCGGGTATTGCCGCAGTGGGTGGTAGGGAGCACTAGCGTTCAATACTGCAACCGCCGAAGTTTCAACGCCCCACTTACAGCAATACACAGTTCATGTTGTATGCATTTGCACATAGCTAAATTAATAACATCCTGCCCGATATGAAGCCAAATTGAAAAACAAAAGTTGAAACACGGCTTCCGTCTGCCCCCATTATGGCAAAGCCCCTATGCTGTAGCCCATTTCATTTCGGGTTTATTTTTTCTTTTTTGGTTTTGGTGGTGGTAATTCTTTGAGTGTAATTCTAATTAGTTTACTTAACCAATTCCTGTCTTCAATTTTTTCTTCTATCAAGAAACTTGGTTTTGCTCCTTGGTATGGAGGTGCTTCCACAACATTATCTATAAATTCTCGTCCCGAAATGGTTGGTTTGATAAATAATTTGTTGTCGCAGATTAGTCCAAATAATTTTCCGTCAGCATAAATGCCATATTCGCCAAACATTTTTTTAGCGGTTATTTCTCCTGCATTTTTGATTTGACCCATAACAAAGTCCACAAAATTTTGGTCGGAAGCCACTGGTTAATCTTTTAGTTGAAAGTGAGGATTGTAAATTAAGCCAATAACATTTCCAAATGGGTCTTTAACAGTTGCAGTTATTATCTCTCCACCAACATTGTATGGCTTTTCATTTTCGGCCGCTCCTAATTCAATAAGTCGGTCAAAAGTTTCTTGAAATTTTTTTACGCCCCAATATGGAACTACACTTTCAATTTTATTCAAAGTCGCATTTTCTTCTGGTTGAAGTCCTAATTCGTATCCTTGAATGTTGAAGCCTACATAGTAGGGTTCGTTGAAATAAGGATTTGTTTCAAACACTTTTGAGTACCATTCTGTTTCTTTTTGAATGTCTCCAACTTTATAAATTGTTGTTCTAGGTCCTAACATATTTTTTGCTCTTTGTTTTTCCTGTTGCCTTGTTGGTGTGTGGTGAATTTGGGTTACAGCTAACGAGCAGGGCTTTATGCAGGTTGGGAATTAGTATTCCGTCTGCCGATAACCGCTGCTGATTGAAAGTATGTCGATGAAGTTATGTACAAAAGCTGATACGTATTCGTATGCTAGAACTGAAACTGAGATTTGCAATTAGCTGATGTTCCAACGTCTTGCCCAACTTGCATAAAACCCAATGTTGTATGCTTATGCTCTCAATCCACTTATATAAATGTTGCAAGCTGTACTTAAGACTTGTTAATAACTCCAATCAATTTTTTTATTTCTGCTGTTGAGCTTTGTCCCAATAGAATTCTTAGCAACCCAGCTACAAAACTTTCCACATCATCTTTGCTATCGTAGAATGGATTACTAACACAAATGCAAACAATCCTTCCCTCCAAAGCCGACGCAGTAAAAAAACAACCGAGGACAAAATAACAAAGGAAATAAAAAGGTTTATATGCAAAAAGCGAATGGTATTTCAAAAAGAATTGTTTTTTTCTATTTCATCATAAAACGCTTTCAACACATAAAATGCTTTTTTCTTTCGTCCTTTCTGATCAAATAATCCTTTGTTATTCCAACCTTCCTGGTACATTGGATTATTACGCTTTGGCGAACGAAAATCACTTAATATCCATGGAGATAAACCAACAAAGTTTGCCGGCATACGCTTCATCATTTTTATTTGTTCCTGGTAAAACCATTCCTGAAATTCCTCACTCCACCGGGTTAAACTATCTGCATGAAAACCACCTAAAGCTTCCGCTCCTGTTTCGCTGATAAATAATGGCTTGTTATATTTTATTTCCCATTTTACCATTGGAACATTATTGGGTAAACCCAAATACCATCCGAAATATTCATTTACTGATATAACATCTGTTAGCGCTACTAACGAATCTTCTATAGTAACCTCACCTTTATCTACATTGATTTCTAATGCTGCAGAAATAATTCTGGATGGGTCTAAACTTTTTGCAGTTGCAATAAGACTGGCCATGAAGGTGTTTCTTGAGGTGCTTACCGGCGTTTCGTTCCCTACAGACCAAATAATAATACTCGCCCGGTTACGGTCACGGGTTATCATTTCCTGCAGTTGAACTTTCGCTTTGTTTAATACATCCTGGTTTGTAAAATCAATTGTCCAGTAAACAGGAATCTCTGACCAAACCAATATACCTAACGAATCGGCCATGCGGGTCATGTATTCACTATGGGGGTAGTGCGCCAACCTCACCAAATTTGCATTTAATTCTTTTACCATTGCAAATAACCGGGCTGCATCATTCTTACTATAAGACCGTCTCATTTCCTGCGGGATTTCTTCATGCAAACAAATGCCGCGAAAAAAGACAGGCGTTCCATTTAATAAAACATTTGTCCCCTGTACTTCAATAGTCCTGAAACCAATTTTTTCTGTTATTACATCTGCACCCGAACGTAAAAGAACCGAATATAATTTAGGGTTTCCCGGTGACCACAATTGCAATTTTGGAAGTTTGTGTGTAAAGGAAAAACTGTCGGAAGTTGCTGTAATTTCTTTTTTAAATTTTAATTCCGGGATTTCAATGGTGACTTTCTCAACTGAACCTTTATTGGTTTTTACCCATCCTTCAATTTCGTTAGTTGTATTCTTTTTTAATTGTATAGCGTAATCTCTGATAAACAATTCAGGCACTTCTACAAGCATCACATCTCGGGTAATGCCGCCAAAATTCCACCAATCAGCGTTTAAAGCAGGTATCTCATCAGCTTTGCGTTTGTTATCCACTTTTACTACCAAATAATTATTGGCGGGTAGTAAAAGGGAATCAGGTATCCGGAAGTTAAATGGAGTGAAGCCACCCCTATGAGTTCCCAATTTTTTCCCATTCAGATAAACATCGGCCTGGTAATTTACCGCACCAAAGTACAGGTAAACAATATTGGAGTTTGATGCTTTTTTAAAATCAAACGATTTCTTATACCATACCGTTCCCTCGTAATATAAAAACTTTGCTTCCTGCGAATTCCAGTCACCGGGTACATTAAGCAAATATTTATCACTATACCCAAACTCTTTCCGGCCGGTTTTTTCATTTCTTGGTTTATCACTGTTCCAATAAGCCTGACCGTCATTTTGATCCTTCTCCTTGTAACGGTAATCATAAAAACCTGTTTCATAAGGGTCAATAATATATTGCCACTTACCGTTGAGGCTAATGTTGTTTCTTGCTTGCACATTTGTAAGCAAAGGTTCCTGTGCATAGGTTTGGGTTGCATTGAAAGCAATTGCCAAAACCAGCAGTTTAATTAAATTTCTATTCTTCATTGTGACTTTATTATTTCTTCTTTATGCATTGTGTTTACTTTTTTTTTACAATTATAGTGAATCACTCCAATAGCATACAACGTTCAGGGCTTGCCGAAGTGGGGGTCATAGATATTCGTCCGCCCCGGCTAACTGAAGCTAAATTTATAAATAAAAGTTGATGATTTGCACATAGCTAAATTAATAACGTCCTGCCCGATATGAAGCCAAATTGAAATACAAAAGTTGAAACACGGCTTCCGTCCGCCCCCATTTTGGCAAACCCCATGTTGTGCGTTCGTGTAATGGTA
>JBDSGK010000058.1:0-4762 GCA_039919015.1 Ferruginibacter sp. | reverse complement strand
CAAAAGAATTATACCAGCCGCATTGCCAAACTCATTAACGACGGTTTTAAAAATGTAATACCCGTGTTGGATAATAAAGAAGAGTTGAGCATGTACAAGCGTGCAATACGTACCGGTGAGCCTTTTAAAGTGGGCATAAGGATAGCTGCTGAAGAAGAGCCTACTTTTCCTTTTTATACCAGCAGGTTGGGTATAAAAGCAAAAGATGTATTGGAATTTTATGTAGATGAGATCGAAGGGTATGAGGATAGGTTTCAACTGAAGATGCTGCATATATTTTTAAACAAAGGCATCAAGGATGATATTTATTACTGGAGTGAACTGCAAAAAAGCATAACACTGTATTGCCAGTTAAAGAAGATCTGTCCCGAACTTGATTCCATAAATATTGGCGGAGGTTTTCCTATTAAACATTCATTGGGCTTTAATTATGATTACCAGTTTATGATCAATGAGATAGTTGGTAATATTAAAGCAGCCTGTAAGAAGGCCAAGGTACAAATGCCCAATATTTATACTGAATTTGGAAGTTATACCGTAGGAGAGAGTATGGCCCATATCTATAGTGTGATCGGTGAAAAAATTCAAAACGACAGGGAAACCTGGTACATGATCGATTCCTCTTTTATTACCACACTACCTGATACCTGGGGCATAGGGGAAAAATTCCTGATGTTGCCCATAAATAAATGGGAGAATGAATACCAGCGGGTAGTTTTAGGTGGTATTACCTGCGACGGGCATGATTACTACGATAGCGAAGAACATATAAATGAAGTGTTTTTACCTAATATAAAAACAACCAATGAAGAAAAGCTGGATAGTAATAAGGAGCCCCTATATGTTGGTTTTTTTCATACAGGTGCTTACCAGGATCAGATAAGCGGGTATGGCGGTATCAAACATTGCCTCATCCCTTCCCCCAAACATGTGATCATTGAAAGGGATAAGAACGGTAAGTTAATTGAATGGGTTTATGCAAAAGAGCAAACTTCACAAAGCATGTTGAAAATTTTGGGTTATAAATAGATTGTAACCGCTCATGTAATTTTATTATAGGCAAACTTTGTGTTGCCTATTTTTATTACTCATTAAAATGACAACCATGCTAAACAAACTTAATAAATCTTTGCTGTTATTCGTTTTATCAGCCCTGATTTCAGGCAGTGCAGCTTATGCACAAAGCGCCGAAGATTCCATTAAAGCTGTGATCAGTAAGATGTTTACAGGTATGAAAAACAGCGACACTATATTGGTAAAATCCTGCTTTACTGAGACTGCCTTTATGCAAACTTTTGAGAAGAGCAAAGACGGTAAAACGATTATTACCACTGATAGCCCCAGTGATTTTGCAAAAATTATAGCAACCATTCCTGCAGGTGCAGCGGACGAGCAGATCATTTTTAAAGATATTAAAATTGACGGGCCGATGGCAGCTGTGTGGACACCATTTAAATTATATTTTAACGGAAAATTTTATAGTTGTGGTGTAAATTCTTTTCAGTTAGTAAGATTAAACAATGAGTGGAAAATACAATACATACTGGATACAAGGCGAAGAAATAACTGCGAATAAATAATTATTTCCGAATAAATACATTTCTGTCTTTGTGGCAATTTTCTTTTGCCTGGGAAAACAGCCACCTTGTGTCTTATAAAAGAAAAGCCCCGCTTAAGAATAAGAGGGACTTTCTCCCGTGTTACCGGGAACCAAACCAACTGTATATTTATGAAAAAAAACTACTTTTTATTGGATCACAATATCCTTCGCTACCTGCTTTGCTTCTTCTTTTTTCGGAAGTTCCAGGGTTAAGATCCCATTTTCGTACCTGGCTGTAATGTTGTTGGCATCGATCTTTTCGTCAAGCGTAAAACTGCGTTTGAAAGATTTATAACCGAATTCTTTGCGGATCATTTTTTCATTCTCCACTTTTGTTTCAACTTTCTTTTCAGCACTGATGGTTAAAACCTTCCCATCCAGTTTTACAATAAAATCAGCTTTTTCCATTCCGGGTGAAGCCAATTCAATTTGATACTGCCCTTCTTTTTCAATAATATTGGCCGGAGGAAAATGTAAAATATCTTCACGGACCGACTTACCAAAATTTACAGGCAGTTCAAATAATTCATTCATAAATCCATCAATGGATTTGTTGATCGGGTTGTTAACTTTTACAAAGGTCATAGCTATTATTTTTTAAGTTTTAAAATTTGTGTTTTACATGTAGATATCTTCAAATTGTATTCCAACTGATTTTTTCAGGACAATTTTTCAAAATAGCGATCATTTAAAAGCCATTGTGGCTGTTGAAGAAGATCTGCAATGCCATTATTTCCGTTTTGATGATTTCGATATCGGGAAATGTGTGGATATGGTTGGACGTTTTATATCAGAAGTATGTAATTTTGTGGTGCAAATAAAAAATAAAAAATATGTATCCAGAAGAAATTGTAATACCGATGAAAGAAGAGTTAACAGAGAATGGCTTTTCTGAACTGTTAACTGCTGAGGCTGTAGAAAATACACTTGCCGAAAAAGGCACCACTTTAGTAATGATCAATTCAGTTTGCGGTTGCAGTGCAGGTACTGCACGTCCGGGTGTTTTAATGGCTGTAAACAATACAACAAAAAAGCCCGACCATATCACCACTAGTTTTGCCGGCTTTGATATTGAAGCAGTACGTAAATTAAGGGAGCATTTAATGCCTTACCCACCTTCATCACCGGCGATTGCATTGTTTAAAGATGGTAAACTGGTTCATTTTATCGAGCGCCATAATATTGAAGGCCGCAGTGCCCAAATGATCGCTGAAAACCTGATCGGTGCATTTGAGCAGCATTGTAATTAATACCTCATCCTCCATCTCCTTCTCCTGCCCTTCGACTCCGCTCAGGATGAGAAGGAGCGGTGCTTTACCTATATCCCAACATCAAATCTTCCACATTAATTTTATAGTATAATTCATCTGAGAATAGAAATCCTGATCACTTCACAAATATCTTCCGGATGATCTTCTACATTTCCTCCCCCTTCGGGGTTCTCAGAAAGAGAACGAACGAAGTTCATGAGGGGGCTGTTGCATTGATATATTGAATATATTGCAGTCCTAATTTTTTAAAACAACTGTAACAAATGTATCCCAACTTATATTATGTATTTAAAGACTGGTTTGGTGTTGAATGGAAAGGATTAAGTTTATTAAATACTTTTGGCCTGATGGTGGCCATGGGCTTTGTTACGGCTGCCATTGTTTTAAGTAAGGAATTACAGCGTAAGGAAAAAGAAGGTCTCTTATCGCCCCGTGAAGAGATGATCACAGTAGGCCAACCTGCTTCTATCAGTGAACTCATCATCAATGCAGTTGTTGGTTTTATTTTCGGCTACAAAATTTTCGGCATATTCTTCAGCATGCCTGCCGGTGTTACTGCACAGGAGTACATCTTTTCAACAAACGGTAATATATTGGGCGGATTATTGGCAGGAGGCTTATTAACCTGGCTGAAGTGGAGAGAGAAGAACAAACAAAAGTTAAAAGAACCTGAAAGGCGTAATGTTCGCATCTGGCCGCACGACAGGGTGGGAGACATCATCATCCTTGGTTTGGTATTCGGTATCCTTGGTGCCAAACTTTTTGATAACCTCGAGAACTGGGATGATTTTATTAAAGATCCTATTGACCGCTTATTTTCCATGAGCGGGTTAACCTTTTATGGCGGATTGATCCTGGCAGCTATAGCTATTTGCTGGTATGCTTCTAAAAAAGGGATAAAGATCATTCATTTGTGTGATGCAGCTGCATTGGCGCTCCTGCTTGCTTATGCTGTTGGGCGTATTGGTTGCCAGGTATCGGGTGATGGTGATTGGGGTATCTTTAATAGTGCCTATGTGGTAAATGCGGAGGGTAAAGTGGTTGAGGCTGTCCCTGGTGATTATCAAAACCAACTGAATAAAAATGCATCATACTATTTAAGAGGTGAGGTATATAATAAAGACTCGGGTTTGGTACAGGTAACCGACCGTATATATGAAAGCCTGGATAAAGTACCTCATAAATCATTTAAAGCTCCTTCATTTTTGCCGGTATGGATGGTAGCTTATACCTATCCAAACAATGTAAACAACGATGGGGTACAAATACCCGGCTGTAGCGAAGAGCATTGCAGGGCCCTGCCACAACCTGTTTTCCCAACACCATTTTATGAAACCATAGCCTGCACGATACTATTCTTAATATTATGGTCCGTACGCAGGCGAATTATAACACCGGGTGTGATGTTTGGTATCTATCTCATTTTAAATGGAATAGAACGTTTTACTGTAGAATTGATCAGGGTAAATAATACCTATACTATTTTTGGGTTCCATCCAACCCAGGCTGAATTAATATCTGCAGCGCTTGTATTGGCAGGTATTATTTTGATCCTTATTGTAAAAAGAAGGGCAGCTCCCCAGGATTAGCCCGCTCAATTTCTTAACTTCTTCTTCTTGTAACCTTTCTTTTTGTGTTACGTACAGGTATATAACCATATATCCCTGAAATTTACCGTTGAATATAAAACAATGTACTATGTAAAACCGAGTACCTACTTTTGTGAAGTAGTTATCAAAGTATATAACTCTGTATAGCCTCCCGTAAGGGATAAAAATTTAAAACAAAAAGTAAAGCCATGAAACAATTTTTCAGCCTGCTGGCTGCTATGAGCATCGCTATAGGCAGTTACGCACAATCCGGAGCCAAAGTAACCGGAAGTATCAAAGAC
>JBDSGK010000057.1:0-5458 GCA_039919015.1 Ferruginibacter sp. | reverse complement strand
CGGCATATTTTTTCTGGGCAGATTTAAATTCTTCCTCAGATAGCACAGGGGTAAAAATCACCATCAATTCGTAGTTGTTCATTTCCCTGATTGATTTTGTTTAAAAAATGTTGTTTATCCGTTTTTTGTAACGGGCAGCAAAGGTAGGGGATTTAATGGATAATTTGGTAATGAATAATGGATAATTGGGAGCGTTTTTGATACCGGCATTAGTTTTTCATGGCAACATCGTGGAGCCTGTACTGAGCGAAGTGAATGTATCGCAATCCGTTCATCTGCATTGCTACTATTTAGCCTAACCAATGGAGCAAGTTAAGCCTTTATTATCAATGCTTTATGCTTTATTTTCTGTTCAACCTGTAAACCGGGTACCTGTTATGTCCCGGTTCATAATAGGGTGAATTTTTATAAATAAAGTCAAGTTGGGCCGAACCATTGGCTGCGAACTTTCCATCGGCCTTTTTCTTTTCTTCAAGTTTAGCTCTTAATTGGGGGTTATTTTTTAAAACCTCGGCTGCCAGGTCATCCCAACGATAATCACTATAACCCTCTTTTTGCTGTAAAATTCCATCAAAAAAATTCCAGGCAAAAAAACTATCGTCGCCGGTAGGTTCCAGCATTTCTACCAGGTAGCGGTTGGCAGCTTGATTTAACCAAATGATATAATCACCTTTTAAAAACCTTATTTTCTGGCTCATCACCGAAACTTTTACTCCCGAATTCTTATGATGCTTTTCATAAGGCCTGGGGGATGTTTTGTAATCATCAATATGATAAGCTTCCACATCAATTAACGTATCGCTTTTAAATTGTTGCATCTGCACATTATTCAATTTCAGCAGATCAATTACGCCATACCAGCCCTGCGGAATAATGTAAGCAGCTGGTAGTTTTATAAAATCAGAAGGATTGAACTTATTGAAGAATTTTATTTGTTTAGTGTAAGGTTTGGTATGGTCGTAATACATTCTTTGTAACCCAGTAGCATCGCTGGGCTTAAACGCCTGCTCGTATCCTTTGAAAGTTATCATTGAAAAAACTGAAGTGTCAATGGACCATCGTAAGGGGAATGAATCTCTGTGTTGAAAACGGGTTTCCAGAGTCCCTCTGTTAGCCAATAAGGTGTTTATATTTTTTGAAGCCTCCTCTATAACTGTTTGCGAAAATGCATAAGTAGCAAGTACTCTATCTTTATATGGTTTCAACATGTGTGTTTCAGGCACAAAGGCGATTGTATTAAATAAAGAAGCATAGCCACTACTATATCTTGGTGGGTCGAAAAACATTTCCATGCCTTTACCAAAATCAGTTGTTTCAAAATTTACATACGGAACCATATCAATTTTTTTATTTGCCATACCCGCATATAGTGCTGGCTCAAATAAAAATTTTAACCAACCGGAAAGGTTTGAATAAAGCTTATCATACTGCGTGGTAAGCATCGTCATGGTATGCTGGTAATCGGCACCATCGCTAACATGGTTGTCAATTAAAATATCGGGGTCAAGCAAATGAAATATCTGTGCAAAAGCTTTTGCTTCTTTGCTGTCGTTTTTTGTAAAATCGCGGTTCAGGTCAAGGTTTTGCGAATTACCTCTAAATCCATATTCCAGCGGCCCGATTTGATTGGCCCGGGAATAGGAATTCCTGTTAAGGCATCCCCCAATATTATACACCGGTATAAAAGCCAGCGCCATATTATCCGGTAATTTAATTTTATTAGTTACAATATCTCTCACCAGCATCATACTGGCATCAATGCCATCAGGCTCACCCGGGTGAATGCCATTGTTGATCAGTATCACTGCCTTATTTTGTGCATGCCATCTGGCGGCATCAAATTTGCCATCATTGCTGACCAAAACGAGATGCAAGGGGTAACCTGCATCGGTCATACCCATTTCTTTTATCAATACTTTGGTTGAAATTTTATCCAGGTTCTTATACCAGTCAATGGCTTCAAAATAAGTGGCACTTTCCAGTCCGTTGGTTTTTTCAAAACGGCATTGTTGTGCATTTGCGGTATAAAAAACAGGAATGAATATTAAAATAAAAATAAGTTTTCTCATATAGGTTAATTTTTATCAAGCTATATTTTTAACCCTGCCGGGTTAAATTTTTGTCAAGCTACAATAATTTTAAAAGAATGAAATGCCATTTATAAAAAAAATAAAATGGCTTGTCTCAAAGGCTATTTTTTGCCGGGAAGACGGAAAATCGTGAAGAAAATTGAAATTTGATTTCAATAATTAATTACCGTCTTATCACTTTACCGGCAAAATATTTTGGAACTTATTTTTGATGGAACCTCGTTTTAGTAGACCGAATTCAGATTATTTAATGATCACAAACGATTGGTTTATCAATTCGTTGTGATTACTGATCTTAATAAAATACCTTCCGACAGCAAAACTGCCCAGTTCAAGGTCAATAATCTTTTGCCCGCCTGTAACCTGCTGCTGCCATACAATTCTTCCTGACAGATCCGTAATGATCAGCCTGCTATTCGCTGTTAATGGCTGTTGCAGTTTTACAGTAAGTTTTTCTTTTGTTGGGTTGGGGTAAACCAAAGCATTTGAAAAATTATTTGATATTTTTATTACAACGGTTTTACTGTTACTGAACTGCCCGTCTATATCTATCATTTTCAAACGGTAATAAACGGTATTTGCATTGGGCAGGTTATTATCAGTAAAAGAATAATCCGCCAGGTTTCTTCCTTCAACCTCTCCAATTTTATAAAAGCCGCTCCCATTTGTACTTCTTTCTATTTCGTATTTCTTAAAATTGGCTTCAAAAGTTGCATACCATTTTAAAAGAACAGACTCATTATTTTTTTGAGCTGTAAAATCAATAATGGTTACGGGTAATAATCCTGTGCATTGCCAAACCTTATAAACATATTCCGGATGATCAATAAAAGGGTTTCGGTTTGCCTGTATTGAATAGACTGCATTATTACGGCTTATTTCTTTTGCACTTACAGGATCATTTGCATGCCACTTAAACAACATTTTAATATACCAATTGTCAAATGATGGGTATGCATTTCCACTCAGTACATCATTGGCATTACCATATCCAACCCATCCGGAAACAAGATTTTGGTACCTCGTAACCATATACAATTGTCCTCTTGCCAGGTCGCCTTTATATTCATTCCTGGGTTCAAATACAACTCCGCTAAAACCGGGATAAGTATTGGGCCCAAGTTTAGCCCCATTTAATGATGTCCAGGTAGGAGAACTTACTTCACCATAAGGTTGATTACCCCTTCGTCCATTTACATAACCATCCGTTGGGAAAAGATGATTGATATCTGTGTACATGGGATAACCATCATTAAACCATGATTTGGGAAATGAATGTTCCCTGTTATAACAATCTGCTTCGGAATTATAATTACCACATTGGTTACTGCCATAGGTATAGGTATAAGGCTCTGCTCCAGCAGGATTATCGCTGTACATATCCCAAATAATATCTGCAGTATTGGCATCATTCCGGTGCATATCAGTAGTTGCATAGGCAGTCCAAACCTCACCATAAGTTAACTGAATATAATTGGCAGAAATGATATTGAATAAAGCAGTTTTTAATTGGTCGCAGTTTAAACCGGCAGCAGCATTATAATAGCCCGCTGGAATTCCCGATGGATCATTTGTTGTTGTTGTATTGCCATTTAAGGAATTGGTATTGTAAAATGGTTCTCCCGTACATTCAGCATTGACTGAAAAAATAAAGATATAATAATTAGTACTTACGGTTAAACCGGTTACTGAAAAAGATGTTGAAGCGGTATAATTAATAATATTACCTCCGCCAAATGCCTGCCCGGCAGTGTAAGTTGTACCATCAACCGGTGTGGCAGAGAGTGTACTGGAAGTACTGATAACCGATAAATATTTATTGGCACCTGCAGCTGCAGTAAACGATCCGATTATTACAGTGTTACTGGCTGTTAAATTTAAGTTTGTTGGTGGCAGAGGCGGATTGGTACAAGGCGGTAAAGACGCTGTGGTACTATTATTTGCCAATGGATTTAGCTGTTGATAATTGGGAGCACTGCTGCAGTTTTCATTATTATGAGCAAACACATAATAGTAATATAGTGTTGAGGGTGTAAGGTTGATATCTGTAAAAGAAGTTGTTGTTGTACTAACCACAACATTGCCGCCTCCAATTGGATCCCCGGGTAAATACGATGTACCATCTACTGGCCCGGCAGATAAACTATTCGACAAACTCCTTACCACCAAATACTCATCAACAACAGGGATCGCAGCATCAAAAGTTCCATTTATCGTAGTGGGTGTTGGAGATAATATTAAATTGGTTGGCTGGTTTGCAGGTTCAGTACAGGCCGGGATCACAATGCCATCCACATTGATCGTAAAATCATCTATGCCTAAACCATCATCTGCACCAGAAGCATTAAGATCAGCCCATCTTATCCAAAATTCGGCCCCAGGATTAATTGATAAGGCATTAATAGTAATGGCAGGTATAACAGTTCGGTTTGCCGCTGTATTTCCATTTAATGCGCCAATAGTTCCGGCTGTTACCGGTGCAATAAAATCCAGGTTGTTGTCATCTATCCAGGTGCCGCTCGATAGTGATGTTGCATCTGTACTATATTGAAAATCTATCCTGTCTACCCGGGCGGTAGCGCCCAGCCTCCATTGCTCACCTGTATAATTTATGGTAATCGAAGTAATGGTTGATCCGGTGTTATTTTTAAAACTGGCTCCAATGGTAGGGTTTAGACTCCCCGATAAAAGTCCGCCAAATGCCCGGTCTGCAGCTGTAGTCCCAAAACTATAAGTATCACCTGTTCCTGAACTTCCTGTACCAGCTGTGTAAAGGGTGTTGCCACCGGATTCTGAAAATGCCCAGCCCGTGGGTACAACAGATGATGTACCTGCGTTTGCCAAAGTATTAAAATCCTGGGTATAAGGTGAATTAAGGACAGTTATGTTTATTTGTGCATTTACTGTCAGCCCCAAAAAAAGTATAAGTATAAGAACAGGTAATTTTTGAATCATTGTCATGTAAAAATTAATAGCATATAAAATTACAACAGTTAGCCCGAGCCCGGGATATTGTTAATAAAAAAGTCCGTCAAAAATCATTTTTTTTGACGGACCCTTAATTATGTATACAAGAACGTATTACTTTGCCTGGGCGTTAACTCTTTTAGCCAGCTTGCTTTTTAAATTGGCAGCTTTGTTCTTATGGATAGTACCACGCTTTGCTAATTTATCGATCATAGAAGCTACTTTTGGGAAAGCTTCTGTTGCAGCAGCTTTTTCACTGGCTTTTAGATCACGTATTGCATTACGGGTTGTTTTACCATAATAACGGTTACGTTCGTTACGCTTAGTACTCTGTCTTACATCTTTTTTGGTTGCTGCGTGATTTGCCATTTAAATCTATTTTTTGGGCTGCAAAGATAGGG
>JBDSGK010000056.1:0-13530 GCA_039919015.1 Ferruginibacter sp. | reverse complement strand
TAGTCCTCATTTTCGTAGATCAGTTCGGCCACATCACTGATGTTCTGGTGATTCAGGAATTCCTGTATCGCCAGTTTATCTTCAGAAGCGATCACTTCTTCAAACTGCTGTTGTATTGATATTTCATCTAACGCTGATGACATGAGTACTTTGTTAACTAAATTTGTGCCAGAACGTGCCGCAATTTAACCCATTTATCATTAATTGAATGTTATGCTGAAACCTTATTTATTTGTAAATGATACAACTGAAAAGGGGAGAGGCGTTTTTACACACGAACGTATCCCTGCCAATACGGTCATTGAAATTGCACCGGTAATTGTATTGGAGCTATCAGACAGGGAACACCTGGATAGAACCTTATTGCACGATTATATTTTTGAATGGGGAAAAGAAAAAAACAAATGCTGCATGGCCCTGGGTTTAATACCCATCTACAACCACAGTTATAAAAGCAATTGCGAGTATTTTATGGATTTCGAGGATAGTTCTATTATGGTAAAAACGGTAAGGGTAATTGAGAATGGAGAGGAACTTACCATTAATTATAATGGGGACTGGAATGATGGAAAAAAGGTTTGGTTTGATGTAAAATAAAATACAGGTTTAGGAGGTTTAGAAGGTTTAGGGTCACACAACTAAACCTTCTAAACCTTCTAAACTTTCTAAACTTCTCAAGCTTGCTCTATCAATTGTATCTCACAGGCAATTCTTACTTCATCACTCACCATCACACCACCTGCTTCTGTAACTGCGTTCCAGGTTAATCCAAAATCTTTACGGTTTATTTTGCCATTGATGGAAAAACCGGCTTTGGTATTGCCGTATGGATCTTTTACCACACCACCGAACTCAACCGATAATTTTACATTTTTGGTCACATCACGTATGGTAAGGTCGCCGTATAATTCATACGAACCATCACCATCCACATTCTCAGTTTTAGTTGCTTCAAACTTTATTTTGGGAAAAGTTGCAGCGTCAAAAAAGTCTGCGCTTTTCAGGTGCCCGTCTCTTTGTTCGTTATTCGTGGAGATGGAATCTACATCGGCCGTAAAGCTGAGTTTGGCTTTTGTAAAGTCCTCATCTTCGGTTTGCGCCGTTACCGTAAAAAGGTCAAAGCTGCCCGTCACATTAGTGATCATCAGGTGTTTGATCTTGAATTGTACTTCGCTGTGTGTGGGGTCTAATGCCCAGGTTTTGGTTGCCATAATTTTTAATTTAGGAGTGCAAGATATAGAATTAATGTTTAAACATTGAAATTTATTTTTAAATAACCAACCCTGACTTTTTAATCAACAATAAACTTTGTATATCGACGATAGGAGATATCTGCTGGTAAACTCAGTTTTTAAAGGCTTTCAAGTCTAAGCAATAGATTTCTCTCCCGATGGTTATCGGGATCGAAATGACAAGAAAGTTTTAAAATAAGAATCCCGTCACTAAGACAGGACTCTATTATATAGACTTTAGATGCGTAATGAGTTTAGAAAGTTTAGATGGTTTAGTAAGTTTAGGGGAGCATTCTAAACTAAACCTTCTAAACTTTCTAAACCATCTAAACTAAGAATTATTACTCTTTTCAAACTCCCTGCGGATGATATTTAATGCAGCGCCCGCTTTAAACCACTCGATCTGTTGCTCATTGTACGTGTGATTTACATAAATGGTATCTGAAGTGCCGTCGGCATGGTTAAATACCATCTGGAGTTGCTTGCCGGGGGAAAAATCCGTTAAACCGATTATATCAATGCGGTCATCTTCCTGTATCTTATTATAATCTTCTTTATCAGCAAAGGTGAGTCCCAGCATGCCCTGCTTCTTTAAATTGGTCTCATGAATACGGGCAAATGATTTTACCAGCACTGCACGAACACCCAGGAACCTCGGTTCCATGGCAGCATGTTCTCTTGAAGAACCTTCACCGTAATTCTCATCACCCACTACAATAGTACCAATACCTGCAGCTTTATAGGCCCTTTGGGTGCCGGGTACGGTTCCGTATTCGCCGGAGAGCTGGTTTTTAACCGTATCTGTTTTTTCATTGTAAAAATTAAGTGCACCGATCAGCATATTGTTACTGATATTGTCCAAATGCCCACGGAACTTTAACCATGGGCCAGCCATGGAAATATGATCGGTTGTACATTTTCCTTTTGCCTTAATTAAAAGTTTTAATCCTTTCAGGTCGGTTCCTTCCCAGGCGGAAAATGGTTCAAGGATCTGGAGCCTGTCAGATGTTGGTGAAACGAGCACTTCTACATTGCTGCCATCAGCAGCCGGTGCCTGGAAACCAGCGTCTTCAACAGCAAAGCCTTTTTGAGGCATTTCAATACCCAATGGTTCTTCCAGTTTAAATTTCTCTCCCTTATCATTAGTTAAATAATCAGTAAGCGGATTAAAAGAAAGCGAACCTGCAATGGCCAATGCTGTTGTTATTTCGGGAGAAGCAACAAAAGCATGGGTATTTGGATTGCCATCATTTCTTTTAGAGAAGTTCCTGTTATAAGAAGTAACGATCGAATTTTTTCTGTTGGGATCAGTTGTATGCCTTGCCCACTGGCCGATACAGGGTCCGCAGGCATTGGCTAAAACAACGCCGCCCATTTTTTCAAATGTATCCAGGTAGCCATCCCTTGCTACTGTATATCTTACCTGCTCAGAACCTGGTGTAATGGTAAATTCGGCAAGGGCCTTAAAACCATTATCAGTGGCCTGTTTGGCAATTGATGCTGCCCGGGTAATATCTTCATAAGAAGAGTTGGTGCAGGAGCCTATCAATCCAACTTCCAGTTTATCGGGCCAGCCATTAACCTTAACTGCATCAGCAAATTTTGAAATGGGCCATGCCAGGTCCGGTGTGAAAGGCCCGTTGATATGTGGCTCCAGTTCAGATAAATTAATTTCAATGACCTGGTCAAAATATTTTTCGGGGTTGGCATATACTTCATCATCACCTGTCAGGTGTGCAGCGATTGCATCAGCAGCATCAGCAACATCAGCCCTGTCGGTGCCTTTTAAGTATTCAGCCATTTTTGTATCATAACCAAAGATGGAAGTGGTAGCACCGATCTCGGCACCCATATTACAAATGGTTCCTTTTCCTGTGCATGATAAAGATCTTGCCCCATCACCAAAATATTCAAGTATGGCACCGGTACCACCTTTTACGGTAAGTATGCCGGCAACTTTTAAAATAATATCTTTTGAAGCTGTCCAGCCACTTAATTTGCCGGTTAGCTTTACGCCGATCAGTTTTGGGAATTTAAGCTCCCAGGGTAATCCTGCCATCACATCACAGGCATCGGCGCCACCAACACCAATGGCTACAATACCCAGTCCGCCTGCATTTACGGTATGGCTATCGGTACCGATCATCATACCACCCGGGAAAGCATATTGCTCTAAAACTACCTGGTGGATAATGCCTGCACCGGGTTTCCAGAAACCGATGCCGTATTTATTGGAAACAGAAGCCAGGAAATCATAGACTTCTTTATTCTGAGTTTTTGCTTTGATAAGATCCGCATCGGCACCAACTTCAGCCTGTATCAGGTGATCACAATGCACGGTAGATGGTACCGCCACCCTGATCCTGCCTGCCTGCATGAATTGTAACAAGGCCATCTGGGCAGTAGCATCCTGCATGGCTACACGATCCGGTGCAAATTCCACATAATCTTTTCCTCTTTCAAAAGCAGTGGTAGCTGCACCCTGCCATAGGTGGGCGTATAATATTTTTTCAGTAAGCGTAAGCGGTTTGCCAGTTGCTGTACGGGCAGCGTCAATACGGGCACCAAAGTTGCTGTACAACTTTTTGATCATGTCAATGTCGAAGGCCATGGGAATAATTTAATAATGTGCTAATGTGCTGATCTGCTAATGAGTGGATGAGTAAAAAGGGCTGATTGCACCGAATTCATTAGCAAATCAGCTAATTATCGAATCAGCTAATTGATTTTCTGCAAATTTAAGAAAACTGAAGCATTTTTTAAAGCCTTTGTTTTTGATTTAAATCTGTTTAATTTAGCATTATGAACCGTTTTAAGCATTTTATTGAATGGCATGTATTCGGGGTATGCTCAGCTATCGGCGAAAAAATGGGTATTGCCACGTCTACCATCCGCAAGTATTTTATCTACATGTCGTTCATGACATTTGGTTCGCCGGTAATTGTTTATCTCTTTGTAGCATTCTGGATGAACATTAAGCGGTATATATTTAATGCGAGGAGGAATCCATTGAGATACTTATAAAAGCCCGGCCCCCTCTATCTCCCCCGAAGGGGGAGGAAATCTGGTAGATTTTAGTGAAGAATAATTTGTAGTATATAATTTATATACTCCCCATTCGAGTTCCCTCTCCTTCGGAGAGGGGTTGGGGTGAGGCCGCTTTTCTTATCCTCACCAACTTCTCCAACAATGTTTCCAGCAGATCTAATCGCAGCATATTAGCCCCATCGCTTTTAGCCAGAGCAGGGTTGGGGTGTGTTTCAATGAATAATCCATCGGCCCCGGTTGCAATGGCTGCTTTGGCAATGGTTTCTATCAGTTCGGGATTGCCGCCGGTAATACCACCCGACTGGTTAGGCTGCTGTAATGCATGCGTACAATCCATGATCACCGGTACATTTATTTCTTTCATCCAGGTAATGTTGCGGTAATCAACGACCAGGTCGGTATAACCAAAAGTATTTCCCCTTTCTATCAATCCCACTTTATCATTTCCGGCAGCATTAATTTTTTCAACAGCAAATTTCATGGAAGGGCCGCTTAAGAACTGCCCTTTTTTTACATTAACGATCTTACCTGTTTTTGCGGCTGCGATCAACAGGTCTGTTTGCCGGCAAAGAAAAGCGGGTATCTGTAAAATGTCAACATATTCGGCAGCCATGGCCGCTTCTTCGGCAGTATGTATATCAGTTGTAGTTGGCAGTGAGAATCTTTCTCCCACTTTTTTTATCAGCTCCAAAGCATTTTCATCTCCGATACCGGTGAATGAATTGGCAGACGTACGGTTTGCTTTGCGGTAAGATGCTTTGAATACATAAGGGATCTGGAGCTTTGCACAAATGGTGGAGACTTTTTGTGCAATATCCATCACTATCTCTTCGCCCTCTACCACGCAGGGGCCTGCAATCAGGAAGAAATTACCCTGGTCATATTTTTGTTTGCTGAAAAGCTCCGTTAAATATTTTTCCATGTTGCAAAAATACTAATAGCCAATGGCTTTAAGAAACTCTTCTTTTTTTCGGCGGGAAACATCCACATAGTTGCCGTTCTGCATTTCTATCTGCCCGCCATCACCCTTTATATATCGTTTTATATAGTTGAGATTTATGAGGTGAGAGTGATGGGTACGAAAGAAAATGGTTTCGGGTAATATATCTTCAAAGTCTTTTAAAGTTTTTGAAGCTGTTATTTTTGGTTTACCTGAAAAATGGATAAACGTGTAATTGCTGTTTGCTTCCAGGTGAATGATATCGTTTATATCAAAAAATAACAACCCTTCTAAAGTAGGGATGGCCAGTTTATTCAATTGTTTTTTTTGATGCTGGATATTTTGCTGCAGGAGCTCTACCTGTTTTTTGGTTTGATTGTTTTCGGTTAATTCAATATTTTCAACTGCAGTTTTTAATTCTTCAATATCAATGGGCTTTAACAGGTAATCAAAAGCTGCATATTTAATTGCTTTTATGGCATACTGGTCGTAAGCTGTAGTAAAGATGATGTAAAAGTTTTTTTCTTTTATAGCATTCAGCATTTCAAATCCATTCATCCGCGGCATTTCAATATCTAAAAAAACAAGTTGAGGTTTATGTTGTTGTATAAGTAATATGGCTTCTTCTGCTGTTGAAGCCTCAGCTATTATTTTTATTTGCGGACAATAGGCCAAAATTTTTGCGCTTAATGCCGTTCTGCCTTTTGTTTCATCATCAATTATGATTGTACTTATCATTTAAATAATTTTTAAATTAACTGTTACGGCTGTTCCTGTTGCCTGTTGATCGCGGTATAGATCTTTTATTTTTACCGATGCCATTTCTTCTTTATTAAAAAGCCTTATCCTGTCGTAACTCATTTGCATGCCAAGGTGCGATTCTTTATTTTGTACAATTTTACCCGCAGCTTCTCTTCCAATCCCATTGTCAGTGATCATGTACTGTATCATATTGTCCTTTATGCTTACTTCAATGGTAAGTATGCCTTCATTTCCGTATTTATTTTTAAGTCCATGTAAAATTGCATTTTCAACAAATGGCTGAACGATAAGTGGAGGTACCTTATAATCATCCTGCAATAGATCCTTATCAAATATCAGCTCTGCGGAAAATTTATTTTCATGGCGGAGTTGTTCGAGCTCAATATACAATTTTAAAGTATCCAGGTCTTTTGCGAGGGTAACCGTATTATGTTTTGAGTTGTCCAGTATGTTACGGATGAGTTTGGCAAATTTATTCAGGTAAACAGTTGCCTGGTATTTATCATTGCCCTGTATCAGTGCATCAATACTGTTGATACAATTGAATATAAAATGTGGATTCATTTGTGCCCGCAATGCCATCATTTCAGTTTCTGCGATCTTCTGTTTCAGGTCTGCCTTAGTTCGTATCGTGCCAACTCTTTTCCTTACAATCCAGAATATAATGGCAAAAAGTAGTAATGAACTGAGGGCTAAGAACCACCAGGTTTGCCAAAAGGGAGGGGCTATAACAAATTCAAAGGCTGAAGCTGGTCCCCAATTCCCGTTCCATCCCTGGGTCCTTACTTCAAAAATATAATGACCGGGTTGGAGACTTGCATATGAAACAATATTTTGATTGCTTGCCTTCGACCATTCTGTATTGTTATTTCCCTTTAAACGGTAGCTGTATAATAACTGTTTTTCATTAATAAATCCGGGCGAGGAAAATTCAAATTGCAACCGGTTCTGCCGGTATTTTAACTGCAGATTACTTTTTGTAAGAGAATAATTTGAATCAGGTGAAAATACTTTTGTAATATAAACAGGCAATGGCGGTACCTTTTCCATTTCACCATCTTTAATTTTCACCAGTCCATCATTTGTTGCAAGCCATAATATATGTTCATCATCCGTTTCCATTCCAATTATGGTGGTAAAATAATTATTGACCCTGCTGAAATTAAAAATGCGGAAACTATTACCGCTCACAATTAATTTATCAAGGCCGAGGTAAAATGCGATCCAGTAATTTCCATTTGCATCTTCTCTGATTCCTTTTATAAAGTTTGAGGTGAGCCCTTTTTTTTGATCAAGATTAACGATGGCAAAACTGTCATTTTCTTTTTTTGAAAGTTGATAAACACCCTGGTACCTTGTGCCCACCCATATGTTTCCTTTTGAATCTTCAAATAAAGAACGGATATCTTCTGCGGGTAAAAAGTGATGGGTAGCGATTATGGTAAGCTTATCATTGCTAAAATCATATTTTATGCGAAAAAGGCCATCCTGCCAGGTGGCGGCCCATAGATCACCCCGCCTGTCAATAAGCAATGCGGTGATACGGTGATTGATAATTTTTTGCAGCGTCTTTCCGGAAATAAAATGCAAATTTCCCCCATTATGTAAAAAAAAATTACCCTTTTTGTCATAGATGATCTTAGAGGATAACTGGAGTGGCAGGGGAATGATCTTTTTATATTTTATTCCTGCAGTATCAAATATTGCCAGGTTATAGTGACCAGCCAGTAAAGTTGGGTTGCTGTTTGTAACAACATCAAAAAAAATTTGATTTCCGTTGTTTGAAACCGCCGTAAACGATTCAGTAAGGGTATTAAAAACCTTTGTACCCTTATAGGTTCCCACTAATACATGGTTTTTTTTAAAGGGGTGTAAAAGGTATGAATAATCGTTTTCATAAAACGCATCTTTCATTGGGTATAAGGTTATACTCTGGCGGGTTACTAGTTTAGAGAGACCTGCAGCAGTACCAAACCATAAATTTTTTTCTTTATCCTGGAATATACTGTTTACAATATTGGATGGCAGGCCATCTTTTATTGTAATCAGCTGATGGGTTTGGTCTGGATCAATTTTTATAACACCTCCTGTAGTTGCAAACCACATTATTCCTTCAGCATCTTCAAATATATCCCGTATTATTTTCCCTTTTAGTATCGGGATATTAAAGAACACGGGAGGTGAGCTAAGTACAATGCTTCCTTTTTTTTGTTGCGAAAATTCCATCAATTGAAGACCGGTTACCGTACTAACCCATATTCTTTTTTTTGAATCCTGGTAAATAGTTGAATTCAGATCAATGATCTTAGCATCGCCAATCTCAGCAAGTAATTCATAATTAGTATTCAATACTTTAACAGAAGATTCTTCCAGGGCAATGATGAGGGAATCATTGTACAATAAAATATCACTAAATGTTTGTTTGGAAGGTAGTTTTTTTAATATCCCTGGTTTTCCGTCAGCGAATTGTTGTACTCCGTTTCTATCTGTAGATACGAGGATAACACCCGTTGGTAGTTTTAAGAACTGGTTTATCACAGCTTGGGCAGGGCGGGTTTCAGGGATAACCTGGTTTCCCGACAGTATATCAATTGCTCCATTATTAAGTGCCACATATAATCGTTGATCTTCATCTTCGTATAAGGCATTCACCACATTATGAGAAAGACCATTGGCAGTGCTATAGTTGGTAAAGCTATGGCCATCGTACTTGCTAAGCCCTTCTAATGTCGCTATCCACAAAAATCCTTTTGCATCCTGGTAAACCCTTCGGATAGAATTGGAAACAAGTCCGTCGTTTATCGTATAATTTTTTAATAGCTGCTGCTGGGCTGATACCGGGTTTATTAAACCGCAAATCATGTACATAATTATTAGTAAACCAGTACGCATGCTATTATAGTTAATTCAGATTTTATCCATGTTGAATGTAGAACTTATTTTTATTAATGGCAACTGCAATACTGAATACCGCTAGCCAGGAGGTAAATACAAAACCTTATATTATCATTGTTTAGAAATATTTGCCGGCACAAAATCTTTATTAGGTGAAGAAATATAATAAAGACCTGCCGCCATTCCTTGTATGTTCCAGGTAAGCTTATTATTCCCTTTGTTGATAAAAAATGTTTTCTTTGCAAGAGTTTTTCCATCACTGGTGCAGATATAAAGCAGCAAGGGCTCAGTTTTGGGCGACTGGATGTTTAGGTTTAAAAGATCTGCTACGGGGTTTGGGAAAATAACAGTTTTTATTTTGCTGATGGTAATTTTTAGTTGCACCACCGGCGAATAACTAAAGCTGCCATCCATGTCTTTTATCTTTAGCCTGTAAAAATTATTGCCCCCGGCGGGGAAGGGGTGGATATATTGATATTCTTTGTTTTCATTGATGTTTCCGTTTGCGCTTACAGTTGCAATTGTTGAGTATGTTGATCCATCATAGCTCCACTCCACCTCAAAAAGTTTAGAATTTATTTCGTGGGCAGTTTGCCACCGCAACAAGCTTTGTTGAGCCGTTGTTTGTTTAACAGTTAAATTTAAAAGATCTAAAGGCAATACACTGCTGATCGTATTTGTGCCGGCTGCATCGGTTTGGTTGTTTGTTACCGGAGGCGCTGTTGTATACGTTAAAAGTATCGGGTTTGCGGCACCATTTAATTTTACTGTATTGCTAATAGTAGCGGCTGCATCAACAGATACGGTTATAATGAAATATCTCGTACCACCGGCAGCAATAGTTTGATCAGGTATATCATCAATGTACGTGTGGGGTGCAGCAAAAGTTGTCGGATTGATCGAAAGCAGGGTAGCACCTGCCAGGGATGGTGATGCATTTGCATAAATACGGTAAATGGTGAGGTCGTTATTATCGTGAGTGCCGGTTAATGTAAACTGCAAAGTAGTAACCGTAACAGCTAAAGATGTAACACTTGTTTTTAAAATATAGATGATATTGTCGGCTGAATTTCTGTAAATGGGCGATGCTGCAATAGCTTCGCTGCTTAAAGTAACACCGGCAGCCTGTATAGTTTGAGTACCGGCAGCATCGGTTTGATTATTGGAAACAGCAGGTGTAGTTGCAAAGGTAAAAATTACCGGATTGATTGCGCCGTTTACTTTGATGGTATTGCCACCTGTACCAGTTGCATCTATAAAAACAGTAACTATAAAATATCGTGTTATGCCTGCTGCAATAGTTTGGTCGGGTATGTCGTCATTGTACGTGTTTGGTGCTGCAAAAGTTGCCGGATTACTTGACAGGAGCGTAGCCCCTGTTAACGAAGGTGAGGCATTTACATAAATGCGGTAAGTGGCGAGGTCATTATTATCATGCGTGCCGGTTAAAGTAAATTGCATGGTGGTAATTGTTACCGGCATAACGGTGACATCTACCTTGGCTATATAAACAATATTGTTGGCGGAACCCTGGGCCACATTTGCAGCAGCAATGATTTCACTGTTTATATTTATGCTGGCAGCAGTAATTGTTTGTAAGCCTGCAGCATCGGTTTGGTTGTTAATAACAGTAGGTGAGGTAGCATAGGTAAAGATCACCGGGTTAGTTGCTCCATTTACTTTAATAGTATTGCCATTGGTTGCGGCCGCATCTGTAAAAACAGTAATGATAAAATACCTTGTAATACCCGCGGCGATAGTTTGGTTGGGTATGTCATCATTGTACGTGTTGGGTGCGGCAAAGTTTGCCGGCGTGCTTGAAAGCAAAGTAGCACCAGCTAATGCGGGGGTTGAATTTACATAAATACGATAGGTGGTCAGGTCGTTATTATCATGTGTGCCGGTTAATGTAAACTGCATGGTGGCAACTGTAACCGGCGATACGGTTACATCCATTTTTACTATATATACGATGTTGTTGGCTGAGCCCTGTGCCAGGTTAGCCGCAGCAATAGTTTCGCTGCTTAGCATAATGGTTTGAGCAAATATGCCTGCTGACATGAACAGGCCTGCAATGAAAAGTTGTAGATATTTTTTCATTTTTTTGTATTTTAAAATGGGGTGAGATTTTAAATAAATTTGTTTGGCATTTTATTTTTTTAACTCCAATGCTGCCAACCTGGTTTCAAAAAGCTCCAGCTTCTTTTGCTGTGCTTCGATTATCTTTTGCTGGCTTTTGATCATTTCCTGCTGCTCCTGCACGGCCTTTACCAGGGGCACTACAAACTCGGCATATGATAAGCTGTATAGATCAAACTGGCCTTTGGGCGTGTGCAACCCGCTGAAATTGTAATTACTTTGCTTTGCAGCAACTTCTACTTCCTGTGCTAAAAAGCCGGAGTATTTTATTTTTTCTCCGTCGTATTTTCCGGTAAAGTCTTCTGTTTGATTGTTGCCTGTAAGTTTAGTAATGGCATCAAAGTCTTTGTAATAAGTAACCGGCCGCAACCGGGTAATAAAATCAATACCCTTTACATCTTCGGTTATGGTGTTTTTTATCCGGCTATCAGAAAAAGTTGACCAGTTCACCTGTCCGCCAATCCAGATGGTCGAAAGGTTGCCAATGAAAGCCTGATTTTGATAGGCATTTAAATAGCCATTGTTGCCAATACTTATCGTGTTGTAAATAGCTGGAGCTGCGGGGTGCGTTCCTGAGCCTGAACCAACAGCAATGTTATTATACCCGGTTACAATTGCCGAAAGTGCACCATAGCCCAGGGCAGTGTTGTTACTGGCTTTGCTATAATACAGTGCACCCTGGCCAACTGCTGTGTTCTGATTGCCATTTCTATTATCAAATAGCGACCCGTAGCCAACAGCCGTATTTGAAGTGCCAGTTGTATCCTCGTAAAGTGAATAATTACCAATGGCAATATTGTAATTATTTTTTCTATGGGATACCAGGGAATAAACCCCAATCGCTGTATTATCGTTGCCCGAACTATCAGATCCCAATGCATCCGTACCAATAGAAATATTTCTTACACCGGATTTTGAACTAAAATGTGCATAACTACCTATAGCCGTATTTTGGTAACCTGATGTGTTATTATTAAGTGCATAACTACCAATTGCTGTATTTCCACCTCCTGTTGTGTTTGAAAATAAGGAACCGTATCCAACCGCAACATTGCTAAAACCCGTTTTATTTAATCGAAGTGAATTACCGCCAATTGCCGTGTTTAAAGTTCCTGTAGTATTACTAAGTAGTGTTTTATACCCAAAGGCTGTATTGAATTGAAATGGGGTAAAAACAGTAGAATCCAATGCCCTGAATCCAAAAGCTGTATTCTGTGAAGTGGAATCAATTAATCCGGCATTTATATTTTTTATCCTGAACAGTAGCGGGTTATCATCTAAAGTACCAATAAATTGATTGGCCGGATTGCTTAGGGTATTTCCAGAAAGGTTCCAGCTATTACTGCCATCAGGAATTTCTGTCCAAACCGTTCCATTATAAAACCAAAAAGTAGTGGTGGTAGTGTCATACAATATTAAACCATTGGCGGGGTTATCTATGGCTAGTTTTGAGACGGTAGATGTTCTTGGTATCAACATTCCTTTCGTACTACTCTTTACATCAAGTATGGCACTGGAATCAGGATTACTGCCATCGGTATTGATGGAAACGCTTTGTGTAAACCCCGTTGTGGGGAAAAGCATTGGCAGGCCTGGAATAAGAATTAGAAAAATAAATAATTTCATGTTGAAATATTTTTCTAAATCTCTTTTATTTCTGAAATTATATAAAGCCTGATTGAGCCACTAACAGGTATGATTGAGCCACAGGTATGCAATAGTGTATGTATGCTGGAGTCTGGTCTTAAGAATACTGCCTGGCCTATGTGTACTTTTTTTTCAGGCGCTTTATACATCAACCTGTTTTCAGCTCCTCTATTTGTTTTTGCTGTGTCTGAATGATGTTGAAATACGATAAGCCCTTACATTTGTACTTTAAATAGTTGCTATGCTGAAAGAAAAGATATTGGTTATCGGGGCCTCGGGCCAGATCGGTGTGGAATTAACACTTGCACTTCGTAAAATGTATGGCAATGCGAGTGTGATCGCATCCGATCTCAGGGAAGAGAATGACCTGTTAAAAGGTACCGGCCCTTATGTAAGTCTGGATGTGATGAACAAGGAGATGCTGCACGTACAGGTTATTCGCCAGGGGATCACACAGATCTATTTACTGGCTGCCATCCTTTCCGCCACGGGCGAAAAGAATCCTCACCTGGCCTGGAGTTTAAATATGCAGAGCCTGCTGAATGTGCTGGATATTGCCAAAGAAGAAAACCTGCATAAGGTTTACTGGCCAAGCAGTATCGCTGTATTTGGCCCTACATCACCAAAACAAAATTGCCCGCAACAAACCATTATAGAACCAACAACTGTGTATGGGATCAGTAAATATGCGGGTGAATTCTGGTGTAATTATTATAACCACCGATATGGTATTGATGTAAGAAGTTTGCGTTATCCCGGTTTGATCAGTTATAAAAGTGCACCCGGTGGCGGCACTACTGATTATGCCGTAGAAATATTTCATGAGGCCCTGGATGAAAAAAAATACGAATGTTTTTTACGGGAAGA
>JBDSGK010000055.1:0-25533 GCA_039919015.1 Ferruginibacter sp. | reverse complement strand
ACCATCCATTCAATACCGTATTTGTCTCTAAAACAACCAAAATATGAACCCCAGGGACTATCACCAATAGGCCCTTCTATTTGTCCTCCTGCTGAAAGCCCATTAAATAATCTGTCAGCTTCTTCTTTACTTTCCGCAGTTATTGAAATTTTACTTCTGTTCTCATTTTCGTTTGTTTTTCCCATAATTTCCGGAACATCGTTTGCCATCAACATATTACATTTACCTATAGGCAAAGCAATATGCATAATTTTATTTTCTTCCTTTTCTGCAGGCCTGAATTCAGGACTTGCGAGGTCTTTGAAACGAATAATCTTTGCAAACTCTCCGCCAAATACTGATTTGTAAAAGGTAAATGCTTCTTCGGCATTTCCGTTGAAGTTAATGTGAGGATTGATAAGAGCCATAATTTTATTTTTTTGAGGTTATAAATATTTTTAAGTGTTATTTTATTTCTTTATCTGCATTTTAGGTTTAACAGGTGCTTGAAAACAATAATCATTTTTGTGATAAAGCTGCCAATAATTCATCCAGGTTTTTCAGTTGCATGGCAGATCCTTCCTTGAAGCCCATTTCAAGCTGCTTTTCCATGCGGGCAAGGGATTCATTATAAATAGTAACACGAACTTTTGTCTTTCCGTTTTCTTCGCTGAAACTCAGGTCCCATTCAGAACCAGGCAATTCAGGGTTTTCAGCTGCGTCTGCAAAAGCATTAAACAGTTTGAAATTGGTTTTTGGCGTAATGGAAGTATATTTCTGAATTGCCCAACGCTCCTGTCCTTCGGGGCTTACCATAGCATAAAATCTTCGTCCGCCAACTTCAAAATTCATAAATTTTGTTTTTGAAGTGTAGGGTTTAGGAGCATACCATTGGTCAAGAAGTTCCGGCTTAGTGTAAGCATCCCATACCAGCGAAAGCTCCGCATCAAATTCCCTGGTTATGTATACCGTTTGGGCCGCTTTGTCAACGGTAAAATCAAAAAGCAAATCATTTGTACTCACTTCATTACTATTGTTTTGTTGGTGTTCGTGAATCTTCGATTTCATTTTTTCTGTTTTTTAATTGTTGATAAAACTGTATCCAATTGATCAAACCGGGTTTCCCAGATCTTTCGGAATTGGGCTATCCATGTATCGATCTCTTTCATTTTTTCAACTTCCAGTGTGTAGTAAATTTCCCTGCCCTGTTGTTCCTGTTTTACCAGTTTGCATTCTGTAAGTATGCGAAGGTGTTTGGAAACAGCTTGCCGGGTAGTGTGAAAGTTATCCGCAATGGCATTCGGTGTCATTGCCTGCAAGGCGATCAGGGTAATGATCGCCCGCCTGGTGGGGTCGGCAATGGCCTGGAAAATATCACGTCTCATATTTTAATATTTGTCTTTGCGAAACTAATCGGTTGCAAATATATGTGCAACTTTTCGGTTTCGCAAATTTTTTTGAAGTTTTTTTTTCAGAACGTGAAAAATTATTTGCTATTGTTGTCCGGCGGGACAGCACGGAGTGCGGAATTGGTAACTGTGTTCGCCTGGTGATGTGGCTTATTAAAAGGAAAATTATATTGTGATTGCAAAGCCAGCATTGCAGCAAACCTTTTGTGGTATGTTTGCCTACAAATTAATACCTGCTTCAATTTCCCAGGAATAGGGTTCCTTAAATGTTTTAAATGTCTTTAAAAAAGGTAATGGAAAACTTTTTACCGTTGTTTTTTTAGTACCCTTTTCTTCGTTGCCTTTGGTATAACTTCTCTTCTTTATTAAGAAATTGTAACTGTATTCTTCATAGTCTAGTGTTGCCCTGTGAATGGTTAAAAGATCTGCACCAATTAATGTAAACTTACTTCCGTCATACCGAAATTTGTAAGTGCTGCTGGTGGTATACCAACTGCCCCTGTTATGAAATATATGGAAATCTATCTTTAAAATCCCTTTGTCAATTGCGATGCCTTGATATGAATCGTCTATTATAGAGTTGTCATGTTTAAGAATAAATGAATTGCTTTGCTCTGCCAATCTGTATTTGTGGTCAGTTGGATTTTTGAAAAGTAGCAACAAAATTCTTGGTTGTGTCAAAACGGTGTCTTCTAAGCTGTTCACTAATGAAACACTGTCTTTATGTTGAAGAATGATAGCTGCATCCTGTAAGCCGTCTTTATTCATGTCGCCGTAAGCACTGTCAAGAATTTTCCAACCCGCAGGAACAAAAGCAAGAATGCTTTGTCCATTTGATTTTATTGAAGGATATAAGAAATTTAGCCTGTAAGAACCACTACTTACTAACCAAAGATCAACTACCTGTTTTTTTTCAATATAATTTTGATCTCCTTTTTCATTTATAGCAGGAGGGTTTTGTTTAACTACAAATGAGCTATCGGGATCTTGGGGATCCGAGAAATAAATAAGTGCTCCAATTTCCAGGTTTATATCGTGTAGTGCTTTCTTCGCTTCATTGAGGGTCATTCCGATGAGATTTGGCATACGAATTTTTTTATTACCAGATTGTGCAAATCCACCCAGGTTTCCAAGAATAATATGAAAAACTACTAAAAATACTATGGGTCGATAAAGGCTCATACGGTTTTGGCTGGTTCAGGTATTTGTGCAGGTTGGGAAATAATATCCCGTTCGGCCCGGCTAACCAATGATGAAAATAGAAATAAAATCTGATGATATGCGGTCAGATCAAAAGTTGCTTGTCCTGGCCGAATAAATAAATTTATCCTGCCCAGGTTGTGACAAGTCGATGTTAGTTGGAGTTTTTAAGAGCATCGTATATTTTGTCAAATCTTGCTGCAAGCTTATGATACTCCACAGTCCAATTATTCATTAGTGAGTGCTCCTGATATGCTGCAGTGGGTAAGAAGTGCATATACATCTCATCTAAAAGCGAAGTACTTCCCTTACCTAATTCCAGGATATACTTGTCGATATCGTCCCGCATTTGTTGTGGAGTTTCATAGTATGTCCAAATGCAATCAGAATTATCAGCGATATGGTCTTTTACTTTTAAAAGAATATCAATTGCTTCATTTTTGAATTCTTGCGATAACATATTTTTAAAATGATTCTGACATCGGGCGTGCGTTAGCGACGTTGGGAGATTCGTTATTTTAGAATTTGATAAATGTACGTGTTGTTTTCACCAGGTTACCCGTGGTCTCTATTATATTCAAATAATATTTACCGGCAGGCAGAAGGCGTACATTTATGTTAAACACATTTTTACCGATAGAAACTGAATGGTATTCCATACTATACGATCTGCCTGCATTGTCTACTATTTTCAACCACATCGTTCCCGCTTTTGTTGCATTAATGGTCAACTGCAGGTTATCCCGCGCAGGATTTGGTTGTATAACAAGATCGCGTTGCAAATTCAGAATAATATCTATGGTAACTGTATTTGAATAAACAGCAGGGCCATTATTAGCTACCATTTTCAGCCTGTAATAAATAGTTGGTACACCCAATGATACCACATCGGGATCTGTAAAAAAATACTGGTGGGTGCCGGGCGTATTTAACGGGGCAACCGTACCAATATCTGTAAAACCGGTTCCGTTAATGCTGCGCTGTACAATAAATTGGGACAGGTCATGCTCGTTGATGGTTTTCCAATCCAGCAACACATCGTTGTTTTGAAGATGCCCGTTGAATTCCAATATGGTAGTGGCTGGAGCAGCAGCATTCACTGCAAATAATTCTTCGCCGGTACTATCAGTATTAGCAAGTACAAACAACAAACCATTGACACTCACTATGCCACTATTTGGATTAGAGCCGCCGGATCCGGGCACCATATCAGCATGCATAAACGTGCCCGCTGCCGTACCGTCACTTTTCCAGAGTTCTTCGCCGTTAACTCCGTTGTTGGCTGTAAAAAACAGCGTGTCGTTTACAATTGAAAAGGTTACCTGGTTATTAGCGTCACTGGTCAACCCATTTCCCGGCCCGGGCCAAACATCCTTTAATATTTGCGTGCCAGCAGTTGTTCCATCGGTTTTCCAAAGTTCCATTCCGTTAGCCTGGTCCATCATTTTAAAACAACAGCTGCCATTAACTACACTAAAATTGCAGCGCATGTTTACGTTTTGATAAGTACTGTAAACTGTTTTGATAACCTGCGTTCCTGTAGTTGTTCCATCGCTCTTCCAGATGTTGAAACCGTTTGTAAGATCGGCGTTACGAAAGATGAGTATATTGTTGAAAGCTGTTAATTCGAAAGGAATAGTGAAACTTGATGGCGTGGCGGAAACGGCTTTAATTAACACTGTGCCTGCAGTTGTGCCATCTGACTTCCACAAACCTGTACCGTTTACCTGGTCTTTGGCAAAGAAGTAAACGTCACTACCCAATTTTACAAATTCGGATGGAGAACCGGAATTACTGCCGGTTGAAATATTTTTTAACATCACTGTTCCCGCAGTTGTGCCATCACTCTTCCACAATTCCCAACCATTAACGCCGTCGTTTGCCGAAAAATAAAACACGCCATTGTTGAAAAACATATTGGTAATATCGCTGGATGGAAGGCCGGGATTGATATCCTTTACCAGGCTGGTGCCGGCTGCCGTCCCATCAGTTCGCCAAAGTTCCGGACCATGCACATTATCGCTGGCGGTCATATACATTACGTTGTTCATACTACCCCTAATTTGTGGGTATGAGCCACTAGCGGCGAGGTTGATATCCTTGACCTGTACTGTACCGGCTGTGGTTCCATCGCTTTTCCATAATTCATAGCCGGTAACACCATCATCTCCGCTAAAAAATAAAGTGCCATTAAAATTATAAAGATTGCGGACTGAAGGGAAACCGGTAGTAACGGGACCGGGGATCAGGTCTTTGACCATTACAGTGCCGCTTGCCGTGCCGTCGCTTTTCCACAATTCATTTCCATAAACCCCACCATCCCAGGCCGAAAAAAACAGCGTGCCATTCACCATCGTTCTGCTGTCGATAACAGCACGGGCGGTACCAGCATAAATATCTTTTATCATCATTGTGCCGGCAGCAGTACCATCGCTTTTCCATAATTCCTTTCCGTGTATTTTGTCATCGGCATCAAAATAAACATTTCCGTTTACTTCAAAGAGACCATACATGTCGCAACTATTTGTGCCGGCTGCAACGTCCTTCACCATTGTTGTACCTGCTGCTGTTCCATCGCTCTTCCAGAGTTCCATACCGTATTGGGCGCTGGTGGCCATAAAATATAAATTAGCGTTTGCCTTCACCAGGTTATAGCGATCCAGTCCGGCAGGAACGGGAGTAACATTCGGTATCTGAGTAGTGCCTGCAGCAGTACCGTCGGATCTCCAAAGCCCTGTAAGTCCTGTAGCAGGATTCGTAGCTTCAAAATACAATATCCCGTTCATCTCCAACAGGTATATAGGACTGCTTGAATTCAGGCCCGCAACAATATCTTTCACCATCACAGTACCTGCGGTGGTACCATCAGTTTTCCATAGTTCGAAACCTTGTGTTGCATTTTGTGCAGTGAAATAGAGTGTATTTCCTATTACAGTTAATTCCGACGGAAGACTGTAATTGCTTCCCGGGTTGATATCTTTTACCAACATTGTGCCGGCAGCTGTACCATCACTTTTCCAAAGTTCAATTCCATTAACAGCATCATCAGCCCTGAAATATAATTGACCGTTCATGCTGACCATTTTATCAACATTGCTGCTA
Source organism: Ferruginibacter sp. (assembly GCA_039919015.1). GTDB lineage: Bacteria > Bacteroidota > Bacteroidia > Chitinophagales > Chitinophagaceae > Ferruginibacter. The sequence continues at coordinate 19,843 of JBDSGK010000055.1, read as the reverse complement.
CCGGTAGTGTTGATGTCTTTTACCATTATGGTATTCGCCGCTGTTCCGTCCGTTTTCCAAAGTTCAAATCCATTGGTATTATCTCTTGCGCTGAAGTAAACCCAACCGTTGATATAAACAAACGCATCGGGATAAGATTGCCAGGGAGTGAGATCGGTGTCTTTTACCATTACTGTGCCTGCATTGGTGCCGTCGCTCTTCCACAATCTTGGTCCGGTGGCTCCTTTGGCGTAGAAATAAAGTGTGCCGTTAATATTGGTAAGATAAGCGGGAAGGCTCCACGCAAAACCCGGATTGATATCTTTTACCATAACTGTTCCCGCCGCAGTACCATCGGTTGTCCAAAGCTCCCAGCCTGCATTTCCATCATCGGCAACAAAATATGCATTGCCATTCATGACTACACAATTATTAGAAGGCGAACTGATCTTCCCGGCAAAAATATCTTTTAACAAAATAGTGCCAGATGAGGTACCATCTGTTTTCCAAAGTTCCATGCCATTGCTAAGTGTGGTAGCCCAAAAAATAACATGGTTGCCTAATGCAGCGATAGGGGCAGCGCCGGAGTTTCCGCCTGATGGAGTAGGATTGATGTCTTTCAGTAAACTGATTGTTTGACTGTTTACATGCAGTGCTAAGACACAAAATATGAAAAGAGGTAAAGTTGATCTCATAAGGAACAGGGTTCTGCTTTGAAAAAATAGAATAAGAAAAGATAAATAAATTATCCCACAAATGCAACTGTGATCTTACTTTATCAGAATCCCTTTGTCCACACTTTCGTTAATTAAATGCTATGCATAGTTCCAAATTGACGTTGACCCATTTTTAATTACTTTTTTCTTGTCATAGACTGGCTACCTCGGCTTCCTTCGCCTTGGTTCGTGTCACTCCCTAACTCTAAAGGTACTTCTTACACAGACAAAGGACAAAATGATTGGTTGTAGATATTGAAAACCGGGCGTGGTCTAACAGGCACTAAATCCCCTGAGACACGAACCAAGGCGGATGTTTTGATGGCTTCCCCGGCTTCTTTTAATTTTGTTTAAATCGTTCAAATGTCTGCCAATATTTATCTTTATAAATGTCAAATTCAATTTCAAATTTGCCGCTATATTTCTGTTGCGTTTCGTAAAATACTTTTGATGGTTTTCTAAAATCTTTACAAGCAAAATAAATTTCTCTTTCATTTTTTGCTGTCTGTCTGCCAACGTTTAAGTTGCCGTCTTTGTCAACAAGCGAAGTCATTATTTCTTCTTCAATGTTACTCATACTTTCATAATCGCCCTTGTTAGGCATGCCATTATTGTTGCTCCCGTCATATTTAATTGTCATAACTGCAAGCCAGGGATGTGAAGCCTGACTGTCCCAACCCAACAATTTTGTATTTACAACAGCTAAAAGCATATTCCCACTTTCCAATTTTGCCTCCAATATTGAATATTCATCATTTTCTGTGTCATATCTTACACCTTCATATTTTTCTACAAATTCCTTTTGTCGCCAGGTTAAGTAATCTTTAAGTTTGGCTATTGAAATAAGTTCTTTTTGTGCCTCGCCTTTGCTAATTACCTGTAAGTTGTCAATGTTCTTTACAAAATCAAGTTCGCCCAAATAGTTGTCCAGGAAGATATATGTCCCATTTATTATCTGCTGCCTGTTTTCTTCTGTCATATCGTTATGAACAATGCAAATGTCTATTTCGTCAGGATAATTTGGCAATTCGTTGGAATAGAAAAATAAAATATCAGCGTTAAACTTTAGACCTGCCATTTCAATTGAAACGTCTTCAATGTTTAGTGCAGGTTTTAAAGAAGTGAATTTCCACCCGCTTATTTTCGGTGCTGCTTCAACAAGCTCTTCAATAAAAACGATGTTCTTGGTATCTCCATCTGCTGTCAAAACTAATTCAACAGTATTGTCGTCATACATACCTGTCAAAAAGAAATAGCCGTCTTTTAGTTCTGCAAGTTTTGGTGATAACCTGTTAAAGAACCCCTTTTCAATATTTAGCCGACCTTTCACAAGATTATAGAATTCTTTTTCATTTTTTTGAAACCAGGTCCAAAAGTCAGCATAACTTTTAATTGGTTCATCTTTTTTCCCGAATATGCTTTTTAAAAAACTCATTATTTGTAAAATTGTTTTTATTTATTGTAGGGTGTCTGTTAGCCTTTCTTCCAACATCTGTATAATGCTAAAATACGCTACGCAAAACTTTAAAACAATTTTCCCAAACTGTTTTTAAATGAACAACAAAAAAAGCGCTACAGAAAACAGTAGCGCAAATACGATCAGATCCAATTTTTTATTTTGTTCTGTCCCGCGGGAATCTTTGCAGCAAAGCTAGTTTCCCTGGGCGGGACATTTACGGTATATATTATTTAGCGTATGCTTTTACCAGTGGTGAAGGGTTTTTTGCTTTTTTCTGCACCACTGTGCCGGACCTGGTATTGATCTTTTTTCGCACTACCATGGAGCCCGGGTTAATGATCTTTTTGGAGTTCTTTACATAAGGCATGGGATTCACCGCACGGCCGCCGCCATAGATACCAAAATGGAGATGTGATGGCCTGCGTTTGGCATTGCCTGTATTGCCGATGGTACCGATCGTCTCTCCCTTTTTTACCCGCTGGCCAACGCTAACGCCCAACTTATCCAGGTGTGCGTAATAGGCTGTCCAGGATTTACCCGCTGCCCGCAGGCGAACGGTTTTGCCGCCCAGTTTCTCCGTTTTGGTGGAAGTGATGATCCCGTCACATACGGCCACCACGGGTGTTCCTTTTTTGGCGTAAATATCCATGCCCTTGTGCGACCGGCCGCCGTTGCGATAATCGCCGAAGAAGCCGCCAACCTTCGAACTCTTTCCAGACACTGGGTATACCAGCGCAGGGGCTTTGGATTTACGGGATTTCTTATCAATGGTTGAAGAAGCGCCGGCGCTTACAGAAAGGCTGGCAAGTAGCAATAGTAAGAATAAACTTTTCATTTGTCAGGGGTTATATGAATATTGGAAACGAGGAACAATTTCGAAAATTATCTGCAAAAAAAGTATTAACAGGATTTTAAAAGAAGGTTAATTTTTTCAATACGAAGGCGTAGAGGAGAAAAGATCTGATTCTTTTTATACACAGCGGTCTCATGCCGCTGCAGATTGGCAGGGCTATGAAGCCCTGGCGGACAGTGTTTCTTTTTACAGGGAAATATGCCTATTCGTTATAAACCAAATACAACTTGTTATTCTCAAAGCGTATGTCGAATTAGTCATTTGCAATATTCCAGGTAGTCAAAAAAGCCAGTTTTATTTGATTGGAAAGCAGCTCATAATTGATTTTATCAGGGGTGTCTGTTGGTTGATGATAGTCTTTACTAAAGCCACAATCAATTCTGATAAAAGGAACTCCTTTTAAATAAAAAGGGTATTGGTCTGAACCCAAAAGCCTTCTTTGCATAAACTGCGGCTGCTCATAGTAGGTATCCAGTTTTAGTTTCCCTAAATTTTCATTCGCTGTAAATAAGGCATTGCGTAATCCCCGGTTAAGTGAATCTACTACCAGAATATATGCATAATTGCTGTCTGCTCTTTTTCCGCTATAAAAGGTATCAACACGCCCCATCATATCAATATTTAAAACTGCCCGCGTTTTTTCAATTGGGTATACCGGATTAGCTGCTAAATGGTAAGAACCTAACAAACCTTTCTCTTCACCCGTGTATGAAGCAAAAATAATAGTACGCTTTGGCCTAAACCCTTTTTCTATTGCTTTGTTCATTAAAGTGGCTATTTCCATAATGGCTACTGTGCCACTGGCATTATCAACAGCTCCATAGTAAATATCGTTTCCATCTCTGCCTAGATGGTCGTGGTGGGCAGAGAGGATCATACAACCTGCTGAACTATCAGTTCCGTTGATAACTCCAATCACATTAGGTGCCTTTTCTTCCGTTATATCAATTTGAATATGGCAGCCAATAGGCGTGTTTACAGTAAAAGATTGCGGCCGTAGTGTTTTTGTAATGTCCTGAATTAAACTTTTAATTGTTTTATTAGAAGTTTCTAAAAGTTCATTGGCTCTTTCTTCGGATAAGATTATTACCGGCAGGCTGTTATTTTGTACGAAAGGATTTTTATAAACAGTCTGAAAAGAGGATTTTCTTTGTTGTAAAGACTCTGCTGCAAATCTGTTGTTATAAAGCAATATAAGTGTAGCACCTTTTTTCTTTAGTAAATTTTGATAAGAAGATATAATTGCTGCCTGCTTTGTGCCTGACAATAAATAAGTACCTGTACTGTCTTGTGGCTGTCCGGTTAGCAGTAAAACTGCTTTACCTTTCACATCTATGTTGGCAAAATCATTATAAAGATTGTTTTCAATCCCATAACCGGCAAAAACAACCGGAAGGTTGTCCACCTGTACCGTTTCAGCATTACGCATTCCAAAAGCCCAGCCATTCCAATTTTCAAATCTTTTATCCCCGATAATTAATGCTGATCCCGAAAGGGTCTTTTTATAAGCATTTACGGTTTGAAAATAACTTGTCCCATTTTTATAAGGTGCTGCCAAATTATTTTCTTTAAAACATTTGACCACATATTCAGAAGCTAAGGTGTCGCCACGGCTACCCATTACCCTACCTTCTAATTGTTCACTTGCTAAATAGTAAAGGTTCTTTTTTAACCGTTCAATGGAAACGGTTGATGCAATATTTTGAATTTGTTTTTTCTGTCCAAAGCAGCATGTACTTATAAGCATTAGTAAGCAAGTCAAAATTCTCATCTGTTTTATGTTTAAAGTTTTAAAAGGATCTTTAAATTACGCACAACACGGAAAAATCACCTGCACCGGCTATTGCCTGTGGGCGGCCTGATACAGGAATTCATAATCACTATACAATAATTTAAATTTGTGCATGCAATTGGGTTTTGGTCTTTAATCAGGCGATAAATATAACAAATGATTAATTGTAAATGTTCCGTGAGATTCGATTAAGTTTTGCAGAATCCTTAATTTTACAGCATTCGGGCAAAATGTGACTATAGAACAATATAAGAAAGGCGTCCGTTATGACGGATTATTGAAATGATGGAACAGTTTTTGTAAATTTAGATTCATGAAAAAAATATTTAGTTTAGTACTTGTTGTAATGGCAGCTTTGGGTGTTTCTGCACAAAAAGGAACCGGAGACACGGCTACAATGGCAAAAGTTACTATTGTTAAGGACCACCGCCTGGATATCCTGGCAAAAGCCGAAGTTGATGTCAACAATATGGCGAAACGTTTTACCAAAGGTTACCGCCTCTTTGTTTTAAAAAGCAATAACAGGGATTATGCAATGAAAGTAAGGGCATACCTGTTACAGAATTTCCCGGATGAAAAAGTGATCATGACCTACCAGTCGCCTTTTATTAAAATGAAGTTTGGTGATTTTGTTGATAAGGCTGATGCTGAAAAATGCAAGGAGCTAATCATGAAATCAGGTGTAGTAACAGGCGGTATTTACATTGTACCCGATACCATAGAATTAAAACCTGATAAAATGGAACAGGACGAACAACAATAATGCTCCTTCATTTATTATATAGAGTTTCTGTTTAGAAACTCTTTTTTATTTCGGTACTTTAAGATTATTTTTAAACCATGATAAAACAAAGCATACAGGACCTGGCAAAAAAATATGCCAATGAGTTTATTGATGTGAGGCACCAGATACATGCCAATCCCGAATTGAGTTACCAGGAATTTGAAACTTCTGCATTCATACAACAAAAATTAACTGAGTTTGGAATTCCCTTTGAAGTAAAAGCCACAACCGGCGTTATTGGTTTGATAAAGGGCAGTAATCCTGAAAAAAAAATCGTTGCACTGCGTGCCGATATGGATGCATTGCCTATTACAGAAGAGAATGACGTGCCATACAGATCAAAAAATCCCGGGGTAATGCATGCCTGCGGACATGATGTACATACAACCTGTTTGCTGGGTGCCGCAAAAATTTTAAATGAATTGAAGGATGAGTGGGAGGGGACCGTGAAATTGATCTTTCAACCCGGTGAAGAAAAGAACCCGGGCGGTGCAAGTTTATTGATCAAGGAAGGTGTACTTGAAAACCCGAAGCCTGAAAAAATATTTGCCCTGCATGTTCATCCCGGTCTTGAAATTGGGAAATTAAGTTTCCGGAACGGCATGGTGATGGCCAGTGCCGATGAAATTTACATCAGCATAAAAAGTAAAGGGGGACATGCTGCCGCACCACAGTTTACAGCCGATACCATTTTAATTGCATCGCATTTAATTATAAGCCTGCAGCAGATCGTAAGCAGGAATAACAGCCCGTTCAATCCTTCCGTCTTATCGATCACTTCTTTCCAGGGTGGCAATACCACCAATGTTATTCCAAGTGAAGTAAAACTGATGGGAACTTTCAGGGCCATGAATGAAGAATGGCGCTTTAAAGCACACGAACTGATAAAAAAACAAACCATGGAACTGGTTGCCGCCATGGGCGCCGAAGCAACCATACACATTGATGTTGGCTATCCTTTTGTTTTAAATAATGAAGCATTAGGTAATGAAGCGTGGAAAATGGCAGAAGAATTTGTTGGTGCAACCAATGTGGAAGAAACAGAGTTAAGGATGGGAGCCGAAGATTTTGCTTATTATTCTCACCAGGTACCTGCTTGTTTTTTCAGGCTGGGTGCAGGCAATAAGGCCAAGGGCATTTCAAGCGGCGTACATACACCTACATTTAATATTGATGAAGGCGCCATTGAGATAGGGATGGGGATGATGGCGTGGTTAGCAACCCCCTAACCCCCTGAAGGGGGAACTTAAGGCAAGATTATGATTATAAAAACGGATTTTTGATTTGCATAGAGATCATTTTTTATTTTTTAAAACTTATTTCATAAGACACCAAGCTATGCAGTGGTGTACTATGAAATGAGATTCCTCCGCCGGTTGGCGGAGGGCAGCGTATGAAAATAGCATTCCACGGCGCAGCCCGTACAGTAACAGGTTCTAAACACCTGCTTGCTTTAAAGAACGGCAAAAAATATTTACTTGACTGTGGGATGTTCCAGGGCATGGGAAAGGAAACCGATGCCATGAACCGCAGCTTTGGTTTTGACCCTGCCGAAGTAACCCACCTGATCTTATCCCATGCACATATTGACCATTGTGGCCTGATACCGAAACTGGTGAAGGATGGTTTTAAGGGTAAAATATTTTGTACACCGGCAACCAAAGAGTTGGCAGCTGTAATGCTGGAAGATTCGGCCGGTATACAGGAAAATGAAGTTAAATACGAAAATAAAAGAAGGGCACAGGAAGGATTACCTTACCTGAAACCCCTGTATGATACGGCAGATGCATTGGCTGCAGCCGATCATTTTGTAGCTGTTGAATATGATAACTGGTTTGCCATTGATGAAGATGTTGAGGTACAATATACCGATGCCGGCCATATCATTGGCAGCGCAGCTGTACATTTAAAAGTAAAAGAAGACGGAAAAGTTACCCGTATAACATTCAGCGGAGATGTGGGCCGTTACAGGGATGTGATCTTAAAATCACCTGCTGAATTTTCGCAGGCCGATTATATTTTAATTGAATCAACTTATGGCAACAGCCTGCATGATAATGCTATGACAACGCCCGACCAGGTTTTGCACTGGACAGAAAAAGCCTGTTTACAGAAAAAAGGAAAATTGATCATGCCTGCATTCAGTGTGGGGCGCACCCAGGAAATATTGTTTGCACTGAATCAACTGGAAATTGAAAGAAGACTGCCCGACCTGGATTATTTTGTTGACAGTCCACTGAGTGTAAAAGCAACAGAGATTGTAAAACATTACCCGCAATATTTTAATAAGACCATTCAGCAGATATTGTTATCAGATAATGATCCATTTGGTTTTAAGGGATTAAAATTTATCAAGTCGGTGGAAGAGTCGAAGATGCTGAATTTTCGTAACGGTCCCTTTGTTATCATATCGGCCAGCGGTATGGCCGATGCCGGAAGGGTAAAGCATCATATCAGCAATAATATTGAGAACAGTAAGAATACTATTTTATTAACCGGTTATTGTGAACCCCGTTCACTCGGCGGTAAATTACTGGATGGAAGAAAGGAAGTAAATATATATGGTGTGCAGCATGAAGTAAATGCCGAGATCGGGTCTATCCGTAGCATGAGTGCCCATGGTGATTATGATGACCTCTGCCAGTTCCTTGCCTGCCAGGACCCATCACAGGTAAAAAAGGTTTTTGTTGTTCATGGAGAATATAAAGTGCAGCAGGAATTCCAAAACAGGTTGATGCACAAAGGATTTAAAGATGTGGAAGTGCCCGAAATGCATGCTGAGACGGGGCTGGAATAAAAGAAGAATTTAAGAGCCTTCAGTAGTGTGTCAACCAGTGCCTGGCGAAGGCGGAATGAATAAATAAGTAACCAGCCTTCGAAAGGTTCCTAATGGCAAGTATTTTAAAGCATCGAGATTCAATTTTTGCAAAATTGAATTTAGCCACAAAGACTCGAAGGCACAAAGGAAAATGCGTAGCATTTTTCTACTTAGTGCCTTTGCGCCTTCGTGGCAAACCTCTTTTCTCGGCGAAGCTGAGAAAAAAGGTTTCTTATGGTCACTTGTAACCTGTCCTGACTTTTCGGGAAAAGCTTAAATTTTTTTATGAGTGCCTCAAGCTGACATTTCACTACAATCAACGGATATTGGAATAGTTTTTGGTTAGGCAAGGCAGCCCGCAGCCGCGGATATAAAAGAAGATCTTATGAGAAAGCTGAAAAAGTTTTTTAACATATTACTGATCACCATTTTGATATTGATCGGTTTGCTGTTTGCCACTCCCTATATTTTTAAAAGCCAGATCTTTTCCCTTGTAAAACGGGAGGTGAATAAGAACCTGGATGCCCAGGTTGATTTTAAAGATGTTGATATTTCTTTTTTCAGGAATTTTCCCCGGGTAAGTATCGGGCTGGATGACCTGCAGGTGATAGGTATAGGTGAATTTGCAGCAGATACTTTATTGTCTGCTAAAAGACTGGATGGCACGGTGGATATCATGAGTTTTATCCGGCGTAAGAATATGAACATCTATAATCTTTTTCTTGAATCGCCACGGATCAATGCCATTATAAATAAAGACGGGTTTGCCAACTGGGATATTGAAAAAAAGGCCGCAGACAAAGCTGTTACAGATTCAGCAGACAAACCTTTCAACCTCCAGCTGAATTATTATTCCATTGAGAACGGTTACCTGAATTATATGGATGTGCCTGGCAACATGAGCGTGGTGATGGAAAATCTCAACCATTCGGGAACAGGCGATTTTACATCAGACTTCTTTACACTAAGAACCAGGAGTGCTGCTGATGCCATTTCATTTAATTACGGGGCAATACCATATTTATCTAAAGTGCGTTCCACGGTAAATACAGATATTAAGATCGACAATAAAAACGGGGTTTACAGTTTTGATGGCATTGAAATGTTATTAAATGAGCTGAAGGTAGATGGTAAGGGAAGCATAAAAAAACTGGCAAAAGGTTATGGTGTGGATGTAAGTTTTAAATCTCCTTCTGCTGATTTTAAAAACCTGCTGTCGTTGATCACGCCCATTTATCAAAAAGAATTCAATAAGATCACTGCAACAGGTACTGCCCTGTTTGAGGGTTATGTAAAGGGTGTGTATGCTGATTCTGTTATGCCGGCTTATCACCTGGCCATGGAAGTTAAAGACGGTTCTTTTAAATATACCGACCTGCCCAAAGCTATCCAGCAAATTAATTTTAAGGCCGTGGTTGATAATAACGATGGACAGCCGGATAATACCATTGTGGATATTTCGAACGGCCACCTGGCCATGGATAATGAGCCTTTTGATTTCAGGTTACTTATCATTAAGCCGGTAACCAATATGTATGTTGATGCTGCTGCGAGAGGAAAACTTGATCTGTCGCAACTTGCCAATTATATAAAACTCAATAAAGGAACAAGTATTACGGGCCTGATGGATGCCGATGTCAACATCAAAGGCAATGTAAAAGAAATAGAGAACAAACAGTATAATGATTTTTATGCAGCGGGTACGGTTGACGTAAATGATTTTAATTACACATCGGTTGATTATCCAACGGGTATCAAGATCAATAAAGTTCATAGTTTTTTTACGCCAACTAAAATTGATTTATCTGACCTGAGTGGGCAGTACATGAGAACAAATTTTACCGGTGGCGGGCAGATCAATAACCTGTTGAGTTATCTTTTAAGCGGAAAGCCTTTGCGTGCTGATCTTTCCATTAATGCTGATCATGTAAACCTGAATGACTGGATAGGCGTACCGGCAGATACAACCAGCAAAGGCACTTCAGCTGCTCCTTTTGTGGTACCCGCTAATTTAGACATCACGGTGAATACCAAAATTGATAAACTGCATTACGACAAACTGGATATTCAAAACCTGGACGGTATCGTACAGGTAGAAGATGAAGCCGTTAAGCTGAATAATGTTAATGGCAAGGCACTGGATGGTATCATAAAGATCAATGGCTCATACAGTACCAAAGAAAGTAAAACAACACCGGCCATAGCCATGAGTTACGATGTGGCCCAGGTAGATGTTCAGAAAACCTTTTATGCTTTCAATACTTCGCAAAAGCTGATGCCCATCGGGAAATATTTAGCAGGTAAAATTACCTCTGTGCTATCGGCCAAGGGAAAGTTGGGTGATGGTATGAGTATAGATATGAGTACCATATCGGGCAATGGCAATTTATTTTTGATCGAAGGCTTCTTAAGCAAATTTGCTCCGCTGGATAAGATGGCTTCCGTACTGAATGTAAAACAACTGGAACAGATATCATTAAAAGATGTGAAAACATTCTTTGAATTTTCGAACGGCAAATTGCTGGTCAAACCATTTACAGTTAAAGTAAAAGACATTGTGATGGAGATCGGCGGACTGCAGGGATTTGATGAATCTTTGAATTATGCCATCAACCTTAATCTGCCACGGGCTTTAATGGGAACCAGGGGAAATCAATTGGTCAATACCCTTTTTGCTGCTGTAAATGCAAAGGGCATTCCGTTAAAACCGGGTAATGTGGTTAATCTCAAACTTGCCATGGGCGGAACGATCAGGAACCCCACAATAACAGTGGACCTGAAACAAACAGGAGAAACATTGGCCGACCAGATGAAGGACCAGGTGAAGGATTTTGCACAGGCAAAAATTGACAGTGCAAAAAATGCGGCCAAAGACACATTGAATTCTATTAAGAAACAATTGGGTAATGCTGCCAAAGAAGAACTGAGAAAAAAACTGCTTGGGATAAAAGATACAGTTGCCATAAAGGACTCAACGGCTGGAAAAAATCCACAGGATAAAACCAAGGAATCCATAAAAGGATTGTTTGATAATTTATTAAAGAAGAAGCCAAAGGATACGGCTAACAAGCAGTAAGCAGTTGGCAGTTGGCAGTTGGCAGTTGGCGGTTGGCGGTTGGCGGTTCTAAAAAAACAAATGGAAAGGTAACATTAAAACCGCTGCGGATCAAATGCGCTGATATTAATAGACGTTTCTTTTGCTCCAATAATTTCAGTTACCAGTTTCCCGGTTCCTGTTCCCATAGAAATACCCAACATGGCGTGGCCGCCTGCAATAACCAGGTTCTCAAAATTGGAGACCTTGCCAATATAAGGCAATCCATCAGGTGTTACAGGCCTTAACCCGTTCCATATTTTATCAGCAGGTGGAAAATCGATTTGTAACCCCGGGTAAAAATCTTTGGCCGAATTATAAATACCCTGCATGCGGCTGATCATTACTTTATTATTAATGCCGCTTAATTCCATCGTGCCCCCAATCCGCAACTGTTGTCCCCAGGGCGTTATGGCACACCTGCCATCAACCAGTATCGCCGGGTATTTAATATTTTTTTCAACATGCTGGTAAGTATGGCTATATCCTTTACCCGGCTGTAATAATAATTTAATACCCATCATTTTTGCAACAACAGCTAACCAACTCCCGGTTGCAAGTACAATTTGATCAACAGCAAATTCTCCTTTATCGGTAATTACTGATGAAATGTTTTTATTCGATCTTTCAAAACCGGTGACTGTTGTATTGAGCATGAACTGCACGCCATTAGATTCTAAATATCTTTTCAAGGCCATCATCATCTTGCCGGGGTTAAAATGACAATCATCTTTAAATAACACGGCTCCTGCAACATCAAGTTCCACATCAGGTTCCAGTTGTTGTACGGCATCTTTTCTTAAGCGTTCTACTTTCAACCCAAATTTTTCCGCATCATCAGCCAAATGAAATTCATGATCAAGTGTTTTTTGTTGTTTGCACATCATCAGGCAACCTTTCTCTTCCATGTCAAATGTATCGCCTATTTCATTCCGCATTTCATTCATCAGGTGCCGGCTCAGTTGTAAGATGTCATTTAAATGAGGCGAGTTCTTTTCAACCGTTTTAGCGCTGCTGTTCTTCCAGAAATGATATCCCCACTGCATCAGGTCTACATTCAGCCTTGGCTTAATGTAAAAAGGTGAAGTGGAGTTCAGCATCCATTTTAAACCCTGCGAAATAATACCCGGGCTTGCCAGCGGCACAAAATGGCTTGGCGACATATAACCCATATTACCAAAAGAGCAGCCATCTGTGATATCGCCCCTTTCGATAACTGTTACATCATAGCCTTCTTTTTGTAAATAGTAAGCGCTGCTTAATCCAATTACACCAGCACCGATTATTGTTATTTTCATTTTTTTTATTGTATTGTCATGCTGAGGCACGAAGCATCTCAACTTTATTAATAGTTTTAAATTTTACTAAGATGCTTCGTGCCTCAGCATGACAAAAATCGGTTTTTATTGATTTTTATCAGCGTTCCATTATATCACCTGGAACCCAAAAGCATACGGATCATCTTCATCATCAATGGTGATCGTATTATATCCATAAATTCTGGCCCATCCTTCAATGCCCGGCCTTATGGCAGGTTTTCCGGCAACGGTTAATTGTTCTTCAATGGTGCCGGTGAATTTACTCCCAATGATACTTTCATGAATGAACTCATCTCCCTTTTTTAATTTGCCCTTTGCATACCATTGCGCCATCCGCGCAGATGTACCCGTGCCGCAGGGGCTGCGGTCAATGGCTTTATCGCCATAAAAAACCGCATTTCTTGCTGTTGAAGTTTTGTCGATCACAGCACCTGTCCATAAAATATGGCTGCAACCTTTTATCGTTTCATTTTCGGGATGTACAAATACATATTTCTCATTGATGCTGTTACGCAATTCCCTGCTCCAGCTGATCAGTTTATCGGCTGTGTAATATTCCAGCCCTTTAAAATTTTTCTGTACATCTACAATGGCATAAAAATTTCCGCCATAAGAAACATCAATGACCAGTTCACCAAGCTCCGGACAAATAACAGTTAATTCTGTTTCAGCTAAATATGATGGGACATTAGTTAATTTAACTGAATCAACTTTTATCTTCCCACCGATCTCCTCCATTTCCCTCCCCTTCGGGGAGGATAGGTGGGGCCTGTATTGGATCATCACCAACCCCGCCGGCGCCTCCATTCTTACAATGCCCGGGATCTTTGGTTTTATCAGGCCTTCTTCAATGCCTATGGTAATGGTACCAATTGTTCCGTGTCCGCACATGGGCAGGCAGCCGCTTGTTTCAATGAACAGCACAGCCACATCGTTATTGGGATCATGCGGGGTATATAAGATGCTGCCACTCATCATATCATGTCCACGGGGCTCAAACATCAGGCCCTTGCGTATCCAGTCATATTCCTTTAAAAAATGCTGACGCTTTTCGCTCATATTATTCCCTATGAGCTCGGGTCCGCCTTCTTTTACCAGGCGAACCGGGTTACCGCAGGTGTGGGCATCTATGCAATGGAATGTTCTCTTCAAGACAGTTTGTGAATTTGCCCTGCAACTTAATTAAACTTTCTTTGTTTACGGCAGGAGGACAGAAAGATTTTTACGGGGTATAAAGAATAAGTGAATGAACTTGAATTTGCAGGGTAATAAAAAATTAAAGGCCAATACCTTTTAAAGTATTGACCCTATAATTTGATTACCTGCCTTATTATTTTTTGATCCTGGTAGTTTCTTTAAATACTCTTGTTGTTGTTTCTCCTGCTTTGCCATAAACCGCACAATAGTAATCAAGTGCATCCATAGCAGCATTGTAGCTTAACCAGTAGTCGGTTACTGTGCCTGCAAATACATATCTTGCCGTGTAGTTATACATATCCCTTGTACCCAGGTTGCTGAAATTGCCATAAACAAGGTCGCCTTCGTAGGGCTTATACCCGGCATAGGCACGTACAATATTGTAGCCGTTATTAGTTGCAACAACATAATAGCTACAAGTGGGATCACTATAAACTACATCTCCTTCTTCTTTGCTTAGCCAGTAGTTTTCATCGTTATTAACTGCAATGCGTTCTTTTGCACAGCTACTTAATAGAATTACGAAAAGGAAGAAACCTGCGGAAAGGGTAAATATTTTTTTCATGAAATTTCTTTTTAAATTTTTAAAAAATGATTTTATAATTAAAGGATAATAATTGTGCCAGAGCAGCAGCCGCTTAATATTATTTTTGTTAAAGTGTATGTATTGTGAATATTCACTTTATGTAGGTTTAATCCGGGGGAGTATTCCGGGTAAATTTAACATTGCATTTGTACCGGGCTTTAAGGTTAATATTGCCTGCTTCACCTTGTTTTTTGGAGCATGAATTTTTGCCGTTCTAAAATATTCATAAAGGTTATTTGCATTGCATGATGTAAATTTATGGGATGGAACAATATGGTAAAATTTTACTCATTGCCATGCCGGCTTTTTTATTGCTGGTACTTTTTGAAAAATGGTATGGCTGGCGCAAAGGAAAAGATACGGTGCGTAATATGGATATGATCAGCAGCCTGAGCAGTGGAGTAACCAATGTTACCAAAGATGTCATCGGTTTATACCTTGTTGTACTATCTTATCCTTTTTTGCTTAAATGGCTTGCATTAACGAGTATCAGCAATACTTTCATTGTGTATGTTATCGCTTTTTTTGCGCTTGATCTTGCAGGGTACTGGGTACATCGCCTGCAGCATGTGACAAATTTTTTCTGGAACGGTCATATTGTTCACCACAGCAGCGAAGAATTTAACCTGGCCTGTGCGCTGCGCCAGAGTATTTCAGGGATCGTTAAAATATTTGCCATATTCCTGTTGCCTGCTGCATTGTTGGGTGTTCCTTACGAAGTTGTTGCCGTGATCGCACCGCTTCATTTGTTTGCACAGTTCTGGTATCATACGCAACACATCGGGAGGATGGGATTTTTGGAAAAGGTCATTGTTACCCCTTCACATCACCGGGTACATCATGCTTTCAACAAAGAATATATAGATAAGAACTTCGGCCAGATATTTATTTTCTGGGACAAATGGTTTGGTACCTTTCAGGAAGAAATGCGGGATGTTCCACCTGTGTATGGTATTACCAGGCCCGTACAAACCTGGAACCCGGTAAAAATAAATTTTCAACATGTCTGGTTATTGATACAGGATGCGTGGAGAACGAATAACTGGAAAGATAAATTTACGCTTTGGTTCAAACCAACGGGCTACCGTCCGGCTGATGTGGTTGAAAAATACCCGGTGTATAAAATAGCAGACGTGTATCATTTTGAAAAATACGATACGCAAACCTCAACAACATTGAATGTGTGGAGCTGGATACAGTTATTGATGATATTATTCTTCATAAGCTATATGTTTGGAAACATTGCACTCATCAACGGCCTGGATAAAAATTATATCTTTTGGTATGGTGGTTTTATTTTTTTAAGTGTGTATGCCCTTACCGACCTGATGGACAGGAATGCTTCTGCCATTGTGTGGGAATGCATCCGCAGCAGTGTAGGACTTAGCTTTCTTTTTGTACAGGATGATTGGTTTGGAGCAGGCACCTATTTAGCGGCTGCAAAACTTATACTCGGCGCTTATTTTATTATCTCCATTTTTGTGACAGGCTGGTTTGTGCTAAAGCATAGAAGGGAAGATGCAAAGATGGTTGCTACTGCTTAGTTCCTTTGAGCAACTTTTCGATCGTTCCTTTTTCCAGCGCCCAGTTATAGCCTTCTAATTTAGATAGTACCACTTCTCCTTTTTTATTAAGTAAATAGGTAGTTGGGTAGACATGTATGCCCAGGCTGGCTAAACTTTTGGGCGAATGTGCAAACAACACTTTATCATAAGTGATCCGGTCCTGAAGTTGCTTAATATGATCTCTATCTTCATCCGATATGCATAAGATTTTAAGGTCAGGAGATTTGATCGTTGTGATAAGTTCCTCAAATATATACATCTCCTGTATGCAGGGCCCACACCAGGTTTGAAAATAGGAAACGATAACAACTTTTCCTTTTAGATCATTCATGGTGGTTGTTGTATTGCTGCCGGTCAATAGTAGTTCATTGGTTTGAAATTCCATTTTTGGCACAACGGTTTTACGCAGGTACCACATAATGCCCCAGCCTGCAGCAAGTACAATGAGTAGAGCTAAAACTATCGTGGTTAATTTACTTTTCATTGTAACGGTGATCTTTCTAATTGTTTTTGATCTTCTGAGCGATTAAATCTTTTTAAGAAATACTGCATCGTAATTTTAGCAACCGGGTTTTTGATCTTTATATAGTTAAAGATCTGTTTTGGATATGCACCGAGGTTTGCTTTGGCTTCTTTTGAAGTTCTGCCAAGTTCCAGTTTAACATATTTTCGTTCGATCATTTTTTGCACACTTAAAAATAATATGTTGAAATAGGTCTTATGAATATTATTATAGGTGTAGTCCAATCCAATATAATGGGTTTCCATTTCGGTGCTGTAAAAAATGTATGTATAAAAACCGATCATTATCCCGGTATGATAAAGCGCATGCAATTCAAAATTTTCTTTAAGGTCTGTTTTTAATTCGTATAAATAGGCTGCATTTACAGTGCCAAGCTTTACTTTTTGTTTGTTTACTACATTCCAATACAGCCGGTCTATGGATACTGCGTTCTCTGAGATCTCTGTTGCACTTAATTCTTTTGTGACCACCCCGTCAAAAGCCTGTATGATCTTTTTAGCCCGCTTTAAATATTTTTTTGTGAGGTCATTTAAATAATCATCAAATGTATACCAATGCTCCCGCCTGGCAATTTCCATGGTAACGTCGCCGGTAAAGAACCCATATTTTAAAGCATTATGTTTTTCCTGTAAAAAAACTTCCGGGCAATCTTTAATAATGATCCCGCAGGGGTTTAACCAGTTGTTCTGTTTTACAAACAACTCAACAGCATCAAATATTAATGGATTGTGCTGCTCATTTTTGAAATAATAACCCGGGAAATTTATCCTGAATAAATTTCCACAAATGAGCAGGTGCAATTGTTTGGGTAAACTGAATTTGATGAACCTTGACCGGAAACTTTTAGGGGCATCAAAATTTAAATGCCTATGTGTAAACTTTAATAACTGCAGGTAAGCTAATCCAACCAGCTTGTCTTTAATGAATATTTGCAAGTAATGATTTTCAATATCCGGTAGTTGTGCGTTTTCAAGCGACAATAAATGCCTTAGTTCCAGGTGATGGTTTTCGGGTAAAAATTCATCCCATAGATCTTTATGCGCTGCAATTTGTCTTACATGATTGATTGAAATACTCAAACTCAAAATTATTTTTGTGGTACAGCTGCTTTGGATAAATCATTATTAACCGTTCTCCATATTCCCAATGGATTTTCATCTTTCAATTCATCTGGTAATAAATTATTGCCCCAGTTCTGAAATGCGATGGGCCTGGCAAAACGTTTAATACCATCTGCGCCAACAGCGGTAAACCTTGAATCGGTAGTTGCCGGAAAAGGGCCGCCGTGCTGCATGCTTAAACAAACTTCAACACCTGTTGGTACGCTGTTTAAAATAAAACGGCCACAGGTATTTTTCACAACTTCTACCAATTCATCATTTTCTTTGATGTCATTTTCTGTGGCCATTAAAGTTGAGGTTAACTGCCCTTCCAGGTTTTTTGCAACTTTGATCATTTCGTTCATGTCTTTACAGCGAATGATGATGGAGTAGGGGCCAAAAACTTCCTGGTGCAAAACAGGATTGTTTAGAAATGCCTGCCCGGTTGCTGTCGCAATGGTTGGTAAACCTTCATTTTCTTTTACATCAGTTTCAGATTCGGCAACCATATGCACATCTTCCTGTAATAAAGCAATGCCTTTATTTTTTTTATAAGCAGTTACAATACCCGGGTGCAGCATGAGTGCGGGATCAATTTTTTGAATGGCTTTACCCAGGTCATGAACAAATGTTTGCAAGGCAGCACTTTCTATGCCTATAATTATTCCGGGGTTGGTACAAAACTGTCCTGCACCTAATGTGATCGAGCCTGCATACATCCCTGCAATTTCATTGGCAGATGCATTTAATTTTTCCGGCAATAAAAAAACCGGGTTTATGCTTCCCATTTCTGCAAATACAGGGATGGGTTCTTTGCGTTGATTACCCCAATCAAATAATTGTTTGCCCCCGGTATAAGAACCGGTAAAGCCAACCGCTTTTGTGCGTGGGTGTGTTACCAATGCTTTGCCAACTTCAAAACCTGCACCATATACATGTGCAAAAACACCTTTGGGCATATTGCATTTTTCTGCTGCAATTAAAATGGCTTTGGCAACGATCTCCGATGTTTCTGCATGTGCAGGATGTGCTTTTACAATTACCGGGCAACCGGCCGCAAATGCACAGGCCGTATCACCACCTGCCGTGGAATAAGCGAAAGGAAAATTACTTGCACCAAAAACCACCACCGGGCCAAGCGGTACCAGCATTTTCCGGATATCCGGTTTGGGCGGGGTTTTATCAGCAATGGCCGTATCAATACTTGCATCAAGCCAGTTGCCTTTTTCGCAGGCTTCGGCATAACTGTTCAACTGGAAGATGGTTCTTGCCCTTTCGCCACGTAATCTTGCTTCGGGTAGATTGGTCTCCTGCATGGCAGTTTGTATCAAGGCATCACCGCAGTTCTCCAATTCAATGGCAATGGCTTTCATAAATGCAGACCGTTGTGCTAAAGAAAATTTTCTATAAATATGAAATGCATCCCATGCCTGTTGCATTACTGCTTCAATTTCATTTGTTGTCGCATCCGTAAACATAAAATATTTTTTTTTACGGGCTAAAGCCCGATTCTCTTTTTTGTATTGCCACGGCCTTAAGGCCGTGGCAATTTATTGATAATGTTTCGGGTCTTTAGCCCCATAAAAAAATATTATAAAGCCGGCCTCGTTGCGATCCCGTCATTAATGATCTTTAAAATATCTGTTCTTTCTTTTCCAACCAATGCCAACCTGGGCGCCCTCACAGTTTCGGAGCCAAGCCCCAACTGTGCTTCGGCCAGTTTAATATATTGCACCAGTTTGGGATGAATGTCCAGCTCAAGCAAAGGCATGAACCAGCGGTATATTTTTGTTGCTTCCGCGATCTTTCCGGCCTTTACCAAATTAAAAATTTCAACAGTTTCTTTTGGAAATGCACAAACCAATCCTGCTACCCAGCCATCGGCCCCCAAACACAATTCTTCCATGGCCAGGGTATCCACGCCGCATAAGATCTTTATCCTGTCGCCAAAACGATTCTTCATCCTGGTAACATTACTCACGTCTCTTGTTGATTCTTTTACTGCTTCAATATTTTTGCAGTTGATTAATTCTGCAAACATATCCAGGGTCACTTCAT
>JBDSGK010000054.1:0-13266 GCA_039919015.1 Ferruginibacter sp. | reverse complement strand
ATGCAACTGAGAAATTGGTATAAACACCACTGCCACCACCAACAGAATTTCTGAAATAAATTTTTGTAATTAAGCCTGATATGGGCAAAGAGTTAAAATCGGCGGGCAGGTAAAGCTGCTGGCAATGAGAACCGGCAGTATTCATCGGTATGGTATTAGTGGCGGTACCTAAACCTTTAAAATACTGGGGCGTTTGTGAAAAACTTGTATGGCCGAAAAAAATGATCAGCAGAATTAATAGTAGTGACGATTTCAGGAAAAGAGTACATTTTTTTTTCATAAACAGGCAATAGTTTAAAGTTTAATAATAAAACAGGAGTCTTGTTAATTTTCAGATATAAGATTTACAGGCAGTATACAGCCCTCAACTTTATTAAACTATCACTATTATAAGTATAAGGCAGGAATCTGTGATAGAAAAAAACAGTGCCGTTAAAGTAGCACTTTTTTTTTCGTTTGCAAAATATTTCTACTTTACAAGCATGTTTTATAGGTAATAAAAAATCAGTCCCGCTAACAGTTTTATACTGTTATTAAAGAGATGTAGGATAGAATCTCACCGCCGTGGACATGGCTATTTTAATTTGCCCTGGTAAAAATCAAGGACTTTGGTACGCAATAAATATTCATACCGTGCAATGGTAAGATTAATAGTTGCCCGGTCAAGATTATTTTTTACAATAAGGTATTCAACACTGTTTGAAGCACCCAGGTTAAAACGGATCTCTGCAGCACGAAATGATTCTTCAAAAGCTGCTACCTGCTCAGTTAATATCTTATACTTATCATTAGCCGTGGTCATATTCAGCCAGGCCTGCTCTATGGCCTGGCGCAGTTGTATCTTCGTATTTTCGGCAACATAGCTATTTCTTTTTTCTTCCAGCCTGGCCAGTTTTATATTGGTTCTTGTTTGAAAAGAAGAAAATATTGGTACCTGCAAACTAAGGCCGAAATAAGTATTGAGGTTGTTGCTGTACTGGTTAAACAAATTAATTTTCTGAATATTATAATTCGACTGTTTGGTTATAACCGGACTGTTGTTCCCATTTACCAGCACATAATCACTGGTGGCTACATCGCTAACGCCTGTAAGCGTTGATTTTCTTGCTGCACTTGAAAAATTAGAGCCCAGCTGGCCAAACAAAGAAAGTGTTGGATAAAGATCCGCAGCTGCCACTCTTATGGCTTTTGTTGCGGCTTGGGTTCTCAGGTCGGCAGCCTTTACCATAGCAAGTTGCTGCAAGGCTGTTGTATAAATATTATCAGCAGTTCCTTCATAGGCAGCGATCGTTAGGTCAAATCCTTCCCGGTTTATCTGCATGTCTTTGTTATATGGAATATTCATGAACTGGGCCAGGGCGAGTTTAGACATTTCCAATGATCTTGTTGCGGTGATCACAGCCAGCTGGTCTGATGCATATTGACCTTTCATATCATACAATACCGGAGGAGCAATGGCGCCTTCTTTGTTCAGCAGGCCAAGTCGCTCCACCTGTTTTTCTGTAACCCTGATCTGTTTTTTTGTGAGTGCCAACACATCTTCATCATTCATCATTTGCAGGAATGCTAAAATTACATTCAGCGTAAGATTATCTTTTTCCTGTTGCAGTTCCATTTGTGTTGCCTGGTAAGTGAGCGAAGTTTGCCGGATATTATTTTGCATCTGCAGTCCCTTGAAAACAGGAACAGATGCACTAAGGCGGGCATCGGAAGAAGACAGTTTTTGATTGCTGTAACCATTGGTGAACGGATC
This sequence comes from Ferruginibacter sp., assembly GCA_039919015.1. Lineage (GTDB taxonomy): Bacteria > Bacteroidota > Bacteroidia > Chitinophagales > Chitinophagaceae > Ferruginibacter. The sequence goes on along the minus strand of JBDSGK010000054.1, from coordinate 11,513 downwards.
GATACTTCGCCCGTTGTTGATACCGTAATTGATATCCGCAGCAACATTGGGAAGCCGGTCATACTTTGCCTGGTTGTAATTTACTTTGGCAACCTGCTGCAACAGGTCATTTTGTTTTACGGGGATATTATTTGCCAGGGCTATATCGAGGCAGGTCTTCAGGGTTAATCTTGTATTATCCTGTGCATACAAATTTGTAAACGGGATCGCAGCCAATATGCACCCCATCATTAAAATTTTTGTTTTCATCATCATGACATTTAAAAAATTTGACCTCGCCCCCATCCCCTATCCAAAGGAGGGGGAGGTAGAGTAAGTTGTTGTATAGTTTATTGTTTTTATAACCTGATGTCTACCTCTAAACATGCTAAACTTCCTAAACCTTCCTAAACCGTCTAAACTTTCTATCCCTCAATACGGCCATCCAGCAGGTTGATTATTCTTGAACCATAAGCCGCATTTTTTTCTGAGTGTGTTACCTGTATGATGGCTACACCATCATTGTTGAGTTCCTTAAAAAGCTCCATGATCTCTTCACCCTGCTTTGAATTGAGGTTCCCGGTGGGCTCATCTGCCAATAATAATTTGGGCTTTGCAATTAATGCCCGGGCAATGCCAACCAGTTGTTGCTGTCCGCCCGAAAGCTGTGTAGGGAACAGGTCTTTCTTACCTACAATATTAAAACGGTCCAGCATGTCGGCCACCATGGCTTTACGCTCCGATGATTTGATGTCCTGGTATATCAAGGGTGTTTCAATATTTTCATACACGGTCAATTCATCGATCAGGTGATAGGCCTGGAACACAAAGCCAATGTATTGCTTGTACAAAGCAGAACGCTGCTTTTCTTTCATCTTATGCACCGATTCATGGAGGAAATTATATTCTCCTTCATTGAATTCATCCAGCATACCAATAACATTCAGCAGTGTTGATTTGCCCGAGCCTGATGGCCCCATAATGGAAATGAACTCGCCTTCCTTTACTGTAAGATTGATGTCTTTTAAAATAAAAGTGCGGTTATTTCCTGTGTTCACCCACTTGTAAATTCCTTTTAGTTCCAGCATGATGTATGTTTTTATTCTGTTTTTAAACTTCTTACGGGATTGGCCATGGCTGCTTTAATGGCCTGGAAACTTACGGTGATCATTGCAATAGCCAAAGCAATCATTGCAGCCGTTAAAAATATCCACCAGGCGATACTAATTCTGTAAGCGAAATTTTCCAGCCATTTATTCATAGCCAGCCAGGCAATAGGGAAAGCAATGACCATGGAGAGGAGCACCATATAAACAAACTCCCTGGACAAAAGCGAAATAATACTAGTAACACTGGCGCCTAATATTTTCCTAATGCCAATTTCTTTATTTCTTTTTTCTGCGGTAAATGCGGCCAGTCCAAACAACCCAAGGCAGGAAATAAAAATGGCAATGATGGAAAAACTCCAGATCAATGTTGAGGTCTTTTTATCGGCACGATACAATTTTTCAAACTCCTCGTCTAAAAAGTTTGCAGAAAAAGGTTCTGTGGGATAAAACTTTTTCCATACAGTTGCTGCAGCCTTTTCTGCTTCTTTTATTTTCCCTGGTGCTGTTTTAATAAGAAAAGTAGTGTTGTTCTCATCTGCTGTCCTGATCACCACCGGGCCTATCTTTTCATGCAGGCTCTTGTAATAAAAATCTTCCACCACACCAATAACAACACCAGTATCGCCCTGACTTACAAAACGCTGCCCGATAACAGGTTTATGAATATTAAATTCCCTTACCGCCGTTTCATTCAGTACCGAATTATGTATATCTGCCCCGTTACCGGTTTGATACCAGCGGCCTTCCTTCATTTTCAGGTTCACCATATTTTTAAAACTGGTATCTACACGAAAGAAGGCAATGGCAGGTGTAAAACCGGCTGCACGCCCATCCCAGTCTGTACTATTGCCTGATGAAGACCCCTCCATATTCACAATGGATTCTGAATTCATCAACGACACATCGGCAATATTACTTTGCGCCAGCAGTTCTTCCTTGAATGCGCCCATGATACCCACACGCTGTTCTTCTTTATATTTTCCCCATACTTTGTAAGGAACAGAAACAGATAATAATTGCGAACGGTTGTATGCTGAATTTTCTTTATTGACAAATTGCAACTGGCTGTAAATAACAATTGTTCCAACAATTAAAATAATGGAAATGGTAAACTGCAACACTACCAATCCCTTACGCAATGTTCCGTCTTTCAGCTTCAATACATGTATGCCCCTGAATATGGCAAGTGGCTTAAATGAAGAAAGCAACAGCGCCGGATAGATACTGGTTAACAGCACAGTTACAAATAAAGTACTGCCTGCAATGATCCACAGATCAGTTGAGCCAAAAGATAAAGCAAATGTCTTTTCTGTAAAGCGGTTAAACAAAGGCAATGACACCTGTACAATAAGCATGGTGGCAATTAAAGACAACAAACTGATCATCACTGACTCTGCAATGAATTGCAGGAACAACTGTTTCTTTTCGGCACCGATAATTTTCCGGATACTCACTTCGCGGGCCCTTAAAGTGGCACGGGCTGTGGTCAGGTTTACATAATTGATGCAGGCAATAAGTAATAATAAAATGCCCAGCACAGCAAAAATATACACCACTTTAATATCACTGTGCTGCATCACAGAATTCTGAAGGTCAGTTTCAAAACGCAGGCTCTTTAAAGCCTGCAGACTTACATCCAGGTTGTTCTGTTCTCTTTGTTTGGCAATGATCTCTTTTAATTTACCCGCTACTTTTTTTGGATCACCGGATGGCGTAAGTTTTAAAAAAGTAATATAATTGAAATTGCCCCAGGACTCATCGTTCTTTTTATTTTTTGGATTTTCAGTTCTTGCCGCCAAAGGAACCAATACATCAAACTGAAAACTTGAATTGGCCGGGTTATCTGCCAATACACCCTGTACCTGGTAGTCAACCGTATCTATCCTGATCATTCGGCCAACTGCATTTTCATTTCCAAAATATTTTTTTGCCTTTGTTTCAGTCAGCAACATACTAAAAGGATGATCATTAAAAGCCTGTGCGCTGCCGGCAAGGAACTTATAATTAAACACATGCAGCCAGGAAGAATCAATATAGGCGCAGTTATCTTCTCCATAAAACTGTCCCTTGATATTAAAATACTGTGTACCGTAACCCAGTGGCCTGATACGGCAAACATCCAGCACTTCAGGGATCTGTTGCTTTGCATTTTCGCCTAATAAAAAAGGGCTGTTCTCCCAAACCCAGGTATCTTCTTTACTTATAGACAGGTAATTCTTAACCCTGTAAATATCGTCAGCATCCTTATGGTAATTATCAAAACCAAATTCATTCTTTACCCATAAGAATATGAGTACTGCGGCAGCCATACCAATTGAAAGGCCGGCAATATTTATAATACTGGTAAACTTTTGTCTGAATAAATTACGCCACGCTGTTTTAAAATAATGTTTGATCATATAAGGGTTTTATGCTGTTCTCAAAGTTTTTACCGGATTAGCTAAAGCTGCTTTTGATATCTGGAGCAAAATTATAATAGAGGTAATCAATCCAAGTGCAAGTATAGACACAACAAAGGGTGCCGCAGTGATAGGAATGCGGTAAGTATAATCATTCAGCCAGTTGCGCATCAGGTACCAGGCAATGGGAATGGAAATAAGAGCCCCTGCTATCATCACCGGTAACAGGTCTTTAATGAAAAGCAAACTGATATTGGCAACGGATGCACCCAGCACTTTCCGTATCCCGATCTCTTTTGAGCGCTTTTGTATACTTAAAGAGATCAAACCGATGATACCCAATACCACAATGATAAGCGCCAGTGCGGTTGCTACCTGCGAAGCCTTTTTTAATTGTATCTCTGAGCGGTAAAGATTTTTTAAAGATTCATCCATGAACTTATAATCAAATGAAGTTCCCGGCATTAAAGCCGACCATTTTTTTTGCAGGTTATCCATGGCTGTACCAATATTGCCGGGCCTTAATTTAAAACAAAGCAGACGATACACTTTATTTAAATCAACGTGGGTGATGACCATCGGCCTTATCCTGTCTTTCATGGAACCGAAATGAAAATCACCGGTCACACCAATAATATTCAAGGGCAGGTCCGCAGCTAAATACAAACGTTTGCCAATGGCATCTTGTGCATTTTTTAACCCCATTGGAACCAGCGCAGATCGGTTGATCACTATATTCTGCGAATCACTTGGATTTTCAAATGTTCTGCCTGCCAATAATGGGATCTTAAAAACATCGAGGTATTGTTCATCTGCAATTAAGGATTCATAAGGAATAGACTGCGTAGAATCTTTTCCTTCTGTATACAAAGGCATGGTACCACTACCCTTTCCATCGGGCACCGTCCACGTAACAGATGCAGCGCTTACTTCAGGCATTTTTGTAAATTGGTCTCTTATGGTTTGAACATGCTTTACACCCTGCGCCGTCCAGTCACGGGGCAACTGCACTGAAACAATATATTCCTTATCATAGCCAAGGTCTTTGCTGAAAAACAGTGAGACCTGTTTTGCCAATATGATAGCACCGATAAGCACTACAGATGCTGCACAAAACTGGAATCCTACCAATACTTTGCGCAATAGAATATTACCGTTCACCGACTGCAGTTTACCCTTTACAGAGTCTACCGTTTTTAATGCAGATAAGATAAAAGCTGGATAAATACCGGCGAGAATACCAACAATTAAAACTAATAGCACCGGCACCAGTATAAAATAAAATGGGAATGAAGACAAAGCTGGTATTAATCTTCCTAATACCTGCGATAAAGACGCATTGGCAATTGTATAAATAAACAATGCCAGTATCATAGACAAGAACACCAGCAATACAGACTCTGCCAGTAACTGGTAAATGATCTGGCTGCGCTTTCCTCCCATTACTTTTCTAACACCTATTTCTTTTATACGTGTTGAAGATTTACCAACAGCAATATTAATGAAATTGATCACAGCCATCAATAAAATGAACAGGGCGATCAGCGAAACTGTGTACAGCATCTTTTTTACCAGCCCTTTATTTTGTTGCAGGTAAAATTCTTTAAGCGGTACCAGGTAAGGTTGCAAATTATCAGCAATGCTACCAGGTGCATTTTGTTTCAGGATACGGCGCATGGGCTCTTCCAGGTCTTTTGCTTTCACCCCAGACTTCAGTTCTAAAAAGCCTACTATATAAGGGTTATCCCATTGATCAAGCGACCTGCTGAAGAATGTTGCTGCCGTTGCCGGAACATAAATATGGTTATCGTTATCAAACGTGATATTGTTGATCGAATTATAAGCCGGTGTTTTCATTACTGCCCCAATGATGAATGCATGCTTCGACCCCGAGAAACTTTCAATGGTCAAAGATTGCCCCACCACGTCTTCCTTTCCAAAATATTTAAGCGCCCTGTCTGCTGTTATTACAACAGAGAAAGGATCACGCAATGCTGTTTGTATATTTCCATGGAGCAATGTAAAGCCGTACATACTCAGCAAACTACTGTCGCCGATCTGTAACCCCTCCCTGAAAACCTTATCTCCATTAGAAACATTGGATGTTACTCCATCCCAGCGATAATAATTAGCAACCAGCGACGGATAATCTTCTGCCACCCTTTTCGTTAGCGGCCCCAATGTGGTTATATCAAGGCCCATATCAGGGTCTTTCCAGTTACTTAGAATGATATATTGATTGTTGACATTTTTAAGCTGGCTGTTCACGCTTAATTCACCCCATACAAATGCTGCGATCAATAAAGTGAAGGCAATACCAAAAGAAAGTCCCAGTATATTCAACAGGGAATAAAATTTATGTTTCAGTATATTTCTCCACGCTATTTTTAGATAATTCTTCAGCATAGTTTTTTTTATTCTGTTCTCAAATTTTTTATCCCGATATACATCGGGTTTCCATTACTACTCACTCTGTTCGCAATGACTTCACAGGATTTGCCACAGCAGCTTTAATTGCCTGGAAACTTACTGTCAGCAACGCTACCATCAAAGTACAAAGCCCGGCTATGATAAATACCGTCCAGTCAATATTGACCCGGTATGCAAAATCTTCCAGCCATTTATTCATACCCCACCAGGCAATGGGAAATGCGATCAGCGCTGCGATCAAGGTCAGTTTTAAAAAATCTTTTGATAATAATGTAACGATACTTTGAACCGAAGCGCCCATCACTTTCCGCACCCCGATCTCTTTGATGCGTCGCTCTGCTATATAAGCACTCAAACCGAATAAACCCAGGCAGGCAATGAAAAGAGAAAGGGTGGTGAAAATGCTGAAGATGTTTCCCATTCTTTGTTCCGAACGGTACAGTGCATCAAATGAAGCATCTAAAAAATTATAATCAAATGGCTCGCCCGGAACCGATGCTTTCCATTTGGTTTCAATTTGTGCAATGGCATTACTCATATCCCCCGGCTTCATGCTTACCATCATAAAAGATGTGCCTATATCGTATGACCTGGAAGATGTATGAAAAAGCGCAAAGGGTGTCATGGGTGTTTGCAGTGACTCCACATTGAAATTCCTTACAACTGCAACCACGGTATACCATTCGTTATTGCCGCCCGGATATTGTATGCGCTGACCGACAGGATCCTTCCATCCTATCTGCTTTGCGGCTTCTTCATTGAGTATCACAGAACCTGAATCAGAAAAATCCCTGGAGAAATTTCTTCCTTTCAATACCTGTATCTTAAGTGTTGGAATAAAATCATAATCAACAATAAAAGATGCCAGGTTGATATCTTTGGCAACCTGCTGCTCTCCATGCTGGTCAGGTGTGTAGCCGTCTCCAAAAAGATTTCCTGTAGGAATACTGTTTGCAATACTGGCATTGCTGACACCGGGCAACTGGCTGATGGTTTGCCGGAAACTTTCTTCACTGTTGCCTAACCTGTTTGAATTTGCCAGCACCACCACATTCTCTTTATCAAATCCCATATTTGCATTGCGGAAAAAATTGAGCTGTTTAAAAACCACCAGTGTTCCAATGATCAAAATGGTGGAAATGGTAAATTGAAACACCACCAACCCGTTCCTTACAAACAAAGCACCCTTGCCCGACCTGGAAAGATTCTTTCCCGTAAGCACCGATACCGGGTTAAAAGAAGTAAGGTAAAAAGCGGGGTAGCTGCCTGCCAGTAAGCCGATCATAACCGTTAATCCAAGTAATGCAAACCCTAAAGTTGGCGTAAATGCAATGCTTGCTACAATTGTTTCGCCGGTAATATTTGAAAAGGGTTTTAATAATATGGCCACCAGGATAACAGCAATCAGGCTGGAGATAAGACTGTATAAAAATGCTTCGGCTAAAAATTGTTTTACAAGCTGTCCTCTTGAAGAGCCAACTACTTTACGGATGCCAACTTCTTTCGCTCTTTTTGCAGACCGTGCAGTTGACAGGTTCATAAAATTCACACAGGCAAGAATGATGATGAACAAAGCGATGCTGCCGAATATATAAATGTATTTAATGCTGCCCAGGTGGCTGATCCAGGGCGTTGTGATATGTGATGAATGCAAATGAACATCGGTTAAAGGAAGTAAATGAAGATCCCACCTGCCGCCGCTCTTCATGAATTCATCAAATGGTTTGCCGATCCGGTCAAACGCACTGGCTGCCTGTACTTTTACCATCGCAGGAAATTTAGCTTCCAGTGCGGTAATGCCTGCAACATTTGTTTTTACATGATCGCGGAGTTTTACATAGCTGATCATTTGCTGCCATACCCAGCTCCAGCTAAATTGTTTCACCGCCGGAAAATCGGCAACAGGCATTAACAGATCAAACTGCAACGAAGACTGTGAAGGAATATTTTCCAAAACGGCGGTAACCGTAAATGGTTTTTTATTCTCATGCATTAAGATCGTTTTGCCAACAGCTTGTTCACTACCAAAATATTTTTTAGCTATGTCTTCGGTTATCACAACCGAACCCGGTTTTAATAACGCTGTGGCCGCATCACCTTTCAGCATTTTAAAATCAAAGAATTGCAAAAAATTTGAGTCAACACCAATGATATTCTTTTCGGTAAAATATTTTTCTGCCGAACTGTTCGATCCATAACGAACTACAATATCTCTTGCTTTATAAAACCTGGTATAGCTTTCTACTTCCGGAAAATTATTCAGCAACGCTTTACCAACGGGAGGCGGGGTATTGCCAGCCCAGAATTCCTGTCCGCCCATATTACCACTCAGGGTTACCTGGAAGATACGGCCTGAATCTTTATGGAATTTGTCATAACCCAATTCATGCTGTATATAAATAACGATCATTAAAACGCAGGCGATGCCAATGCTCAATCCTGAAACATTGATAAAGCTGCTTGTTTTGTTGCGCATCATATTGCGCCAGGCGGTTTTAAAATAATTTTTATACATAGCTTGGTTTTTTATTCATTTCTTAATGATTTAACCGGGTTGGCTACAGCCGCTTTAATAGCCTGGAAACTTATTGTTGCCAATGCGATCAATACAGCCAGTATGCCTGTAGCAGCAAATACCAGCCAGCCAATATCTATGCGGTATGCAAAATCCTGCAACCAGTTATGCATAAAATACCAGGCAAGTGGTATGGCTATGATGATGGCTATGATAACCAGTTTTAAAAAATCTTTGGATAATAATGCGATGATGCCCGACATGCTGGCACCCAACACTTTTCTTATTCCTATTTCTTTAGTACGGTTAACAGCAGCCAGTGCCGCCAGGCCAAACAGGCCCAGGCATGCCAGGAAAATGGAAATACCTCCTGCCCAACCAACAATACTGCTCCACCTTGATTCTGATTTATAAAAGCGATCCAGGCTTTCATCAAGGAATTCGTATTTGAATGGTAGTGCCGGTACAACACTTGCCCATGACTTCTTCATGATATCCAAAGCGGCGGCAGGATCCCCAGGCTTTATCCGCACAAAATATTTGTAAGGTGCATAATCATGAAATTGGTGAAACATCTGTGGCTCTATCTTTTTACTAAAGGCACGGAAATTAAAATTCTTCACCACGCCGATCACAACCGGGGTGAGCGTTTCCTGGTAACCCGTCAATTGTTTTCCTACGGCTTCATTTGCTGTCCATCCAAAATCCTTCAGCATGGCTTCATTGATGATAACCGCAGTTTGTGTATCGGAAGCGATCTTCGGGTCAAAATTTCTGCCGGCGATCAGTTCTATTCCCATCAGCTTGATATAATCATTGTCAATAAAATATTCATACGCGTTCTTTTGTTTGCCATTATAGCCCCAACTCGACTGGCTCCAGCCTGTTCCTTCTCCCAATCCCAGTTCAGAACCTGCAACAGCTATGATCTGTGGTTGGGCAGACAATGATTGTTTAAATAAAGGATATATTTTTCTTGTATCGGTTCCTTCTGCATCAACCATCACTATATTTTCTTTGTTGAAACCCGGGTTCTTGTTCTTCATAAAATGCACCTGTTGTAAAATAATAACCGTGGAAATTATTAAACCGATAGATAAAATGAACTGTACAGTTACCAGTGACCTCGTAAAAAGATTGGCGCCTCCTACCCTCACTTTACTTTTTAATATATCGATCGTTTTAAAACCGGAAAGCACCAATGCCGGGTAAGCCCCTGCCAGTAAGCCTACGAGCAAAACCAATCCTGCCAGCATCCATGCCATTTCCGGGAACTGATCAAAAGAAAAATTAAGTTCTCTTCCGGAAAGCTGGTTGAAATAAGGCAGCAATAATTTACCCAGTAAAAAACCAAGTATGGCAGATAAGATACTTAATAATAATGCCTCGGCTAAAAACTGCATGATCAACTGCATTTTTCCGCTGCCGATCACTTTGCGAACGCCAACTTCTTTTGCCCTGCCGGCAGAGCGGCCTATGGCCAGCGTGGTAAAGTTGATACAGGCAATAAGCAACACCCCTGCAGCAATAGCAAGTAATATCCATATGTTTGTTGGATTAACGGCATCTATTGTTCCGCCTCCGATGGTTATATCGGTATGCATTTCTTTTAGTGGCTGCAGGCCGAAAGTTGATGGAGATCCGTGTGCTGTCCATGTGCTATCTTTCTTCATGGATGCTTCATCATCGGCATAATACCGGCTGCGGAAATTGCGCAATTGCGGAGATCCCCTTTCCAGCTTACTGCCTGGCCTCAACATTACATAGGTTTGATAGCCCGACTGATGCCAGTTATCAACGCCCTGCTTACCTCCTTTTGAGGTCATATAATATTCAAAACTGTAAAGAATGTCAAAGCTGTTGGTGGAATTGGAAGGTATATTATCAGTTACTGCACTTACTACAAAAGGTACAAAATAATCATCCATTTTGATATTGATCGTTTTTCCCACTGCATTGGCTTCCCCGAATAATTGTATGGCTTTCTCTTTTGTTAATACAACATGGTGCTGGTCTTTCAAGGGATCAACCGCGTCGCCATACAATACTTTAAATGAAAACACAGAAAAGAATTGCGGGTCGGCCGCAGATATCTTACTCCTGCTTACTTTATTATCAGCTTTAACAAAAGCCTGTTCCCACGAATCCTTTACCCTTACAAAAGTTTCCACTTCCGGGAAATTCTCTTTCATGGCAGGGCCAAGGGGTATGGGTAAATAAGATGAACTCCTGGCTTCTTCTCCATGTACAGCATCCCGATGGTAGTAAACACGATATATATTCTTTGCATTTTTATGAAACCGGTCGAAGCCGAATTCATTTACTGCATACAATAAAAACAAGGCGAAGCATGCCAATCCTATAGATAAACCAAATACATTAATGAAGGATAATCCTTTTTGTTTTCCTAAATTCCGGATGGCAATTTTGAAATAATGTTTTATCATAGTTATAATTTTATTCGGTTCTTAAACTTTTTACAGGGTTTACAATGGCTGCCTTTACTGATTGTATGCTTATAGTTGCAAGGGCTATGGCAATGGCGCAAAGACCAGCCAATGCAAACACCGCCCAGCCGATATTTGTTTTATAGGAAAAATCCTGGAGCCATTTATTCATCACATACCATGATATGGGCGTAGCGATCGCGATAGCAATAAGTACCAGTTTAATAAAATCGCCAGCCAGCAAACGGATAATGCCAGGTACGCTTGCACCCAATACCTTACGAACACCGATCTCCTTTTTTCTTACCTGTGCTGTATATGCAGCAAGCCCGAATAATCCCAGGCAGGATATGAGTATAGCGATGAATGCAAACACATTGTACAATGTACCTGTACGCTGCTCCGACTTGTACATGTTATTAAACACCTCATCCAGGAACATATAAGAAAACGGAAAATCAGCATTGTATTGTTTCCATTCTTTTTCAGTAGCAGCAATTGCTTTGGGTGCATCCTGGCCAGTTGTTTTAATGTAAATGGCCTGCATGTTTTCAGGGGCGTAATAGAATACTGCAGGTTCTATCTTATTTTTCATGGAAGCCATATGAAAATCCTTTACCACGCCAATAATGGT
>JBDSGK010000053.1:0-4704 GCA_039919015.1 Ferruginibacter sp. | reverse complement strand
GCTATGTGCGTTCAGGATTGGTAAGCGATGTGCAATTATTTGAAAAATATCCGGGCAGCTACCGTGCCGATATGAAAAGACGTACCAGATGGGTACGGGGAGACTGGCAGATCATCTCCTGGTTATTGCCGAAAGTACCCGGTGCAGAAAGACGTTGGTATAAAAATCCAGTTTCCGGATTATCCCGCTGGAAAATATTTGACAATATCAGGCGCAGCCTCGTTCCGGTTGCGTTAACAATGCTATTGTTATTTGACTGGATCATATTACCGGCATCCTTATTCTGGACTATTGTGGTCTCAGCAATTATTGTTGTTCCCATTTTTATTACTGCTGTTTGGGATACCATCCATAAACCCAAAGATGTCATCATATCACATCACATCAAAAATTCAGTACAAAGCATTACCAATATTTTTATTAAGACATTATTTACACTTATCTGCCTGCCCTATGAAGCATTTTTAAATTTAAAAGCGATACTGATTACAAGCTGGAGAATGATCGTAACAAGAAAAAAAATGCTTCAATGGGATCCTTCTGCCAATGATGAAATGGTAAAACAACCGGACCCGGCTGCATCCTATACTTCCATGTGGGTTGAGCTTTTTCTTACAGCAGTTGTCATAACATGCCTGTTGATTTATGCTCCAGGAAAATTATTTATAGCTGGTCCGATATTGGCGCTTTGGGTAATTGCTCCTTTCGTTACCTGGTGGGTAAGTAAACCATTGGCCAAACAGGCGGCCATGCTTACCCGTTCGCAAATCATTTTTCTCAGAATAACAGCTAGAAAAACCTGGAACTTCTTTGAACGCTTTATGGTACAGGAAGACAACTGGCTTCCACCTGATAACTTCCAGGAACAACCAGTGGCAATGATTGCACACCGTACTTCGCCAACCAACATCGGGCTTTCGCTACTTGCTAACCTGGCAGCCCTTGACTTTGGTTATATTACTACCACCCAGTTTTTAGAACGAACGGCAAAGACCATCAACACTATGCTGATACTTGAGCGGTACAGGGGACATTTTTATAACTGGTACGATACGCAGTCTTTGACTCCGCTGGCACCCAAATATATTTCTACTGTTGACAGCGGAAACCTTGCAGGCCATTTGCTTGTATTGAGACAGGGATTACTGGCGATACCTGATCAAAAAATATCCTGCCAAAAATTATTTACCGGTCTGCAGGATACACTTTTTACACTCACGACTACAATGGAAGAAAAGGATGTTGCGCTGCTTGAGCAGTTCAAAACCAATTTGCAAGAAACGATTGATGCAGATTTGCATTCGCTTCCTGAAATAAAATCGCATATTGATGCTTTGCAGACAGGTTTTATGGCTGTTATTGAAAAACCGGATAAAAATATTGAAAGTGAAACCTGGTTGTGGAAACAAAAACTTCATCAGCAACTTCAACAGGTGAGTGATGAGTTTACAATTTTTATGCCTTGGGTCTTATTAAAATCAGCTCCTGAAGATCTGGCGGAATTTGATTTCGTAAATATTAATTCAACATTATCTGAAGTATTAAAAACATCAAGAGTATTACTGATAGAAGTGCATCGCCGCGAGGTTACAGACAACAAACCCGGTGAGAAAGACTGGCTTACATTATTCCAGGCTGCTTTAACAGAAACAATAAGATTGGCAAGTGAGCGGATCGGTTTGACAAAAGATCTTGCGAAACATTGTAACATACTGGCAGACATGGATTGGGATTTCCTGTATGACAGGTCAACCCATTTATTCAGTATTGGATTCAATGTGCAGGAATACCATAGAGATACCAGTTATTATGATCTGCTGGCATCAGAAGCCAGGTTGGCTACTTTCGTTGGAATTGCTGAAGGAAAATTGCCGGAAGAGAGTTGGTTTGCATTAGGGCGGTTACTCACCAATGTGAATGGAAATTCTGTTTTACTTTCCTGGAGTGGTTCCATGTTTGAATACCTGATGCCCCTTTTAATAATGCCTTCATTTGAAAATACATTACTTGACAAAACCTGTAAAGCCGCTGTTGCATGGCAAATAGAGTATGGAAAAAATACAGGGTTGCCATGGGGAATTTCAGAGTCGGGTTACAACAGGATAAATGCCGAATCACATTACCAATACCGTGCATTCGGTGCCCCGGGCCTTGGATTAAAAAGAGGATTGGAAGAAGATGCTGTCATTGCACCTTATGCATCTGCCATGGCCTTAATGGTAGCTCCGGAAGAAGCATGCGAAAACCTGGAACTGTTGCAGGAAAAGGGGTTTGAGGGGCAATATGGATTTTATGAAGCCATAGATTATACTCCATCACGTTTGCCACGGGGGCAATCCAAAGCCATTGTTTATTCATTTATGGCACATCACCAGGGAATGAGTTTATTGTCGCTGGCTTACCTGCTCCTGGATAAACCGATGCAAAAATTATTTGAAGCAGAGCCCCGTTTTAAAGCGGCACTTTTATTATTGCAGGAACGTATTCCAAAAGCAAGCACTTTCTATGCCCATACTACAGATATTTCAGACATTAATTATACAGCCAGCGGCGCCGAAACAAGAATCATCAATACGCCTTTCACCAACATACCTGCAGTACAGTTGCTTTCCAATGGTAATTATCATGTTATGATGACCAATGCAGGCGGTGGCTACAGCCGTTGGAAAGATCTTGCAGTAACACGCTGGCGTGAAGACGGCACCTGCGATAATCGTGGCACATTCTGTTATATACATGACCTGGAAACTGATGATTACTGGAGCAACACACATCAACCAACCCGAAAAAAAGCAGAAAAATATGAAGCTGCATTTTCCCAAGGACGTGTAGATTTTCACTCAACCCAAAACGAGATAGAGACTCGTACCGAAATTGTTGTATCGCCTGAAGATGATATTGAAATGAGAAAATTAGTGATAAAGAATCATTCGGACAGTAAAAGAACAATTGAAATAACAAGTTATGCAGAAGTTGTAATGGCTCCTGCTGCTTCAGACCAGATACAGCAGGCATTCAGCAATCTTTTTGTGCAAACAGAAATACTTCCGCAGCAACATGCTATCCTTTGTACAAGAAGGCCTCGTTCGGCTGAGGAACAATCGCCCTGGATGTTTCATTTGATGACGATGCAGGGAAAAACTCCCCTGGAAGTTTCTTATGAAACTGACCGGATGGAATTTATCGGGCGTGGAAACACAACTGCAAATCCGCAGGTAATGAATAAACCTGGCCCGTTGGCAGGAAACCAGGGCTCAGTACTTGACCCGGTTGTTGCTATCCGTTATAAAATAGAACTTGACGAGAATGAGACAGTTACACTTGACATGATCATTGGTATGGCAGAAACAAAGACTGTCTGCGAAAGCCTCGTTGATAAGTACCAGGATAAACATCATAAAGACCGGGTGTTTGAACTGGCCTGGACGCATAGCCAGGTTGTACTCAGGCAGATCAATGCTTCTGAAGCAGATGCTCAATTGTATGGTCACCTTGCCAGTTCGATATTATTTACCAATATTTTATTTCGTGCCGACTCCGGCATTCTTATCAATAATCACCGGCAGCAATCAGGATTGTGGGGATATTCCATTTCGGGAGACCTGCCCATTGTTTTGCTGAAAATTGAAAACCAAACCAATATGCAATTGGTAAAACAACTTGTACAGGCGCATGCATACTGGAGGTTAAAGGGATTGAAGGTTGACCTGGTGATATGGAATGAAGAGCACAATGTTTACAGGCAGGGTTTTCAAAATGATATTCTTGCACTTATTCCTCCCGAATTAAGGGACCGCCCCGGCGGCATTTTTGTAAGGGCCTCTGACCAGATATCAAATGAGGACAGGATATTGTTTCAAACCGTAGCAAGGATAAATATCACAGACAGTGAAACTTTAGAAGATTTTGTGAAACGCAAAATGGCGCCGAAACCAGTAATACCTTATATCACTGCAACAGAAAAATATAATCCCTCTTTGATAACGCTTCCTTTACCGGATGACCTGATCTTTTTTAATGGTTCGGGAGGTTTCCGTGCTGATGGCAGCGAGTATATTATTGCTGTTGACAATAATAACAGAACGCCGGCTCCCTGGATCAACGTGATAGCAAATCCAAATTTCGGAACCATTGTTTCTGAAAGCGGAACGGCTTATACCTGGACAGAAAATGCACATGAACTGCGGCTTACACCCTGGGATAATGACCCCGTAAGCGATACAGGCGGCGAGGCATTTTATATAAGGGATGAAGAGAGCGGGCATTTCTGGTCAACCACATTTCTCCCGGCCGGCGGGGAATCAAATTATATAACAAGGCATGGGTTTGGGTATAGTGTTTTTGAACATGTTGAAGACGGCATCTACTCTGAAATGCGGGTGTATGTTGATCTTGAAGCAGCAGTCAAGTTCACGGTAATAAAGATTCATAACCGGTCGGGCAGGGCACGTAAATTATCTGCAACAGGTTATACAGAATGGGTGCTTGGAGATAATAGAACGAAAACTGCCATGCATATTCATACAGAGGTTGATCCCGATAGCGGGGCCCTGTTTGCAAAAAATCAATACAATACTGAATTTGCAAAACGGGTTGCATTTTTTGATACAGATCATGTTAAAAAAACTTTTACGGCCGACCGGGCAGAATTCATTGGCCGCAATGGTAGTTTGCAAAATCCGGATGCCATGTCCCGTACAAAAC
>JBDSGK010000052.1:0-10246 GCA_039919015.1 Ferruginibacter sp. | reverse complement strand
TCTGTCAATGGATTTGTAGTTTTGCCACTGTTTCTGTCATGCTTATCATATTAGGGCATACATAGCAGCGGTTAGTGATCAATTAAAATTCAATTGTTACTACTAACATGTCTCTATATCAAATGTAGCGAAATGCTTTTGATCAATTGCATATTTACTTATCAACAGAATGTTAATATAAAATGTGTAACCGGGCATTTCGAAATCTCTATTCTTCGATCAATTTTTTTATTTCGTATTTTAAAAATTTGAAATAATACTGTTGATCTCTTTTTAAATTACTTCAAAAAAAATGCCGGATATTATTTTATGTTTATCACATGATATTATCAAGTACAACTAATTGACCCAGTTTTAGCGTCTTGCTAATTAAAGTGCATTACATGAATAAATTTATTTTACTGGTTCTTGTGTCTATGATATCCTTAAAAGGGTTTAGCCAGCAGCCAGATACACTGATCAGGAAGTTAGACAGTTTAAGTAATAAGAATGACAGTACCGGAAGGCAACTTAATAATACATCCGAAGAAGCATTTAATGAACTGACCAAGCTAACGCCCAAAATTTATTTTATTTTATTGGGAAGTACTTTAAAACAAGAGTTCACCAAGCCGTTGCATATGACTGGAAGGGAATGGAAGGAATTGGGTGTATTTACCGTTGCTACTGTGGGTTTATCATTTGCCGATAAACCGGTGCAGCGACAGGCCATAAAATTCAGAGATAGTAAAAGTGGTGTGATCAGGGTCAGTAAATACATAACTAATACCGGCGGAATATATGAGACCATTACGTTGATTGCCCTGGGTTCTTACGGGTATATTTTTAAAAATCAAAAAATGAAGACAACCACCTGGCTTGCAACCCAGGCTTTTATTACAGGTACTGTACTTGAAACCGTGCTGAAATACCTGACCGGAAGAACAAGGCCTTCTTATTATGCTTACGGAACTGAAGCAAGGCCTGTTTTTAAAGGCCCATTTAATAAAAATTCTTCCAACGGGTCATTTCCATCGGGACATGCCACTGTTGCATTTGCGGCTGCAACTGTGTACGCCATGGAATATAAATCCACAGTTTGGGTACCCGTGCTTGCCTATTCGGCAGCAACCCTTATCAGCGCAAGCAGGATCACAGAAAACAAACACTGGATAACAGATGTATTTGTTGGCGCAGTTATGGGATATTTAACAGGAAGGCATGTGGTTAATAATTATCACCGGTATGCAAAATTAAAGGCACCAAAGCAGCAAAAAAATACGCTCAGTTTTAACCTTCAATATAATAATATGGGGCAATTCAGCCCCGGATTGATCTATCACATCATGTAAATGATCTGGTATTCATCCATCCCTTTTTTTTACAAAATCTGTGAATAATGTAACTTATTAAGGGTATTGTGTAATAACTGCCCCTGCAATAAGGATACTTTTAAGTTATTCTATTGATTCCATGCTTTGGCATATATTTTGACTTTTAATATCTATAACAATTTTATCTGTATGACATTTTACCGGCAACTCCTTTGTGCAGTAACTATTGCTGTCCTGCTTGTGTCCTGCGATACCGGTAAAAAAAAACTTAAAAACAACGATTCCTCAAGGTATGACCTGCTTAACCCTTACATTATAAATTTACCTGATGGCCTGGCAGAGATATCGGGAATGGCCTACTACCCAAAAGATACTTCGGTATTTGCCATTAAGGATGAAGACGGGATATTGTATAAAGTTTACCTGAACAAAACAAGTACAATAAATCTTTGGCGCTTTGGTAAAAGCCGTGATTTTGAGGACCTGGTGTTGCTGGACAGCACATTTTATATCCTGGTAAGCAGTGGTGATATTCAATCCCTGAAGTTTGGAGCCGGAGATACCTTACTTACCGACAAGTTCATCTTTCCAAGGGACAAAAACATAAGCAGGGAATTTGAATCTATGTATTATGACGACAGCCTGCAGCAACTGGTATTATTATGTAAGAATTGCGAAGGGGATGCCAAGAAAAAAGTAACAGCCATGGGCTATAATATTTCTACACGTACTTTTACTCCTATGATATTTGAAATTGATGTGGAGCCTATAGCCAAAAAACTTGGGATGAATAAAATGAAATTGAGGCCTTCAGCTGCAGCGATCAACCCGGTTACTAATGAGCTTTATATACTTGCTTCACTCAACCACTTATTAGTGGTTACCGACAGGCAGGGGAAATTTAAATATCTGTTTGAACTCGATCCGGCGATATACAAAATGGCGGAAGGTATTGCCTTCACCCCTGCGGGAGACCTGATCATTTCCAATGAAGCCAACGAAGTGGGCTTAGCTACTATTTTAATTATAAAGAACAAAAAGAAAGGTTTATGAAAAAGGCGGGTATAGTTTTATTGAATCTGTTTGTTTTGCATGCTGCTGCTATTGCGCAGGATAGCCTGCAGGCAAGGATCATTTTAATAGGTGATGCAGGCCAGCTTACCAATGGAAGGCACCCGGTAGTTTCAGGGGCAAGAAAAAACGTGATCTTTGATAAGAAAACCACCGTTATATTTCTTGGCGATAATTTATACAAAACAGGGCTACCCGATAATTCTGTACCAACCTACGATATTGCAAAAGCACCGCTCGATTCACAAATTCACATCGCCGCAAATACAGATGTAAAAGTATATTTTGTTCCGGGTAACCACGATTGGGCAAATGGCGGCTCCAATGGTTATGAATCTATTCTCAGGGTTCAGTCCTATATTGATATTTTGGGCGATAAAAATGTAAGTATGTTTCCGCGTGACGGGTGTCCCGGACCAGTTGAAGTTAAGATCACAGATGATATTACTTTAGTTATGATGGACAGCCAGTGGTGGTTACATGAAAAGGAAAAACCGGGTATCGAATCAGATTGCCCTTACAAAACCAAGGCAGAGGTATTGGTACAACTCGACGATATCCTTTCCAAAAATTCACAAAAACTTGTATTGCTTGCCATGCACCATCCTTTCAGGAGTTATAGCCCGCACGGAGGATATTTTACCTGGAAACAACATATTTTTCCTTTTACGGAAAAGATACCCAATCTTTATTTTCCGCTACCAATAATAGGTTCTGCCTATCCTTTGACCAGGGCAGTATTTGGTACTGAGCAGGATCTTAAACACCCGCTTTACCAAACTATGATCTATGAAATTGAGAAGGTAGTAAAAGGACACAGGAATGTGATCTATGTTTCAGGTCATGACCATTCTATACAATTGATCCAGGATAGTTCATTCAATTACATCATCAGCGGTAGTGGCAGTAAAAATACAAGGGTTTCTAAAAGCAAGCAAAGCCTGTATGCTACAGCAGAGCAGGGTTTTGTAACCCTGGAGGTCTCAAAGAATAAAAATGTTGCAGCAAAGGTTTTTATTGTTAATGGTGATTCGGTAAGGATGGACTATACAGGTCCGATCCTGGATTTTACTAAAATTCCCATACCTGTTGCAGATACCACCCGTCACCCGGATTATACATTCAAAGACAGTGTGGTCATTTCTGCCAGTGATAAGTATAAAGCCAACGCTGGTTTCCGGCGTACCTTCCTGGGAGACAATTACCGTAAAGAATGGAGCACGCCTATTGTACTGAAGGAATTTAATATCAATAAAGAAAAAGGGGGGCTTACCATAAAGAGTATGGGCGGTGGCCAGCAAACAAAATCACTGAGGCTTACCGATAAGGACGGCACAGAATGGACATTACGAACTGTTGATAAAGACCCGGAACAGGCATTGCCTGAAAATTTAAGAGGCACATTGGCCCAGGGCATTGTGCAGGATATGATCTCGGCCGGGCATCCTTATTCACCACTGGTAATACCGGGACTTGCAAAAGCTGTTGGCGTTATTACGCCTGATCCGGAATACTTTTTTGTTCCGAATGACTATGCATTGGGAGAGTACCGGCAAATGTTTGCCAATACCGTGGTAATGCTGGAGAACCGCAACGCGGGTTCTGGTTTTGTTGATACCAAGAGCACCAATAAAGTGATCAATAAAATGCTGGAAGACAATGATCACCATATTGACCAGGAAAAAGTTTTGAATGCGAGGTTGCTGGATATGCTTATTGCTGACTGGGACAGGCATGCAGATCAATGGAAATGGGGTACTACAGATACAGGCATAGGCAAATTGTATTATCCAATACCCAGGGACAGGGACCAGGCATTTTTTAATTCCGACGGTTTGTTGTTGTGGTATTTATCACGCAGACAAATTCCACAC
The DNA here is from genome assembly GCA_039919015.1 of Ferruginibacter sp. Classification (GTDB taxonomy): domain Bacteria; phylum Bacteroidota; class Bacteroidia; order Chitinophagales; family Chitinophagaceae; genus Ferruginibacter. The sequence goes on along the minus strand of JBDSGK010000052.1, from coordinate 5,988 downwards.
CTGGAAGGATTTAAAAAGAATATTAAGAACATCAATGGATTAAATTATAAAGAAAGGGATTTTGACCGGCTCTTTATGAATAACCTGGATGAAGCAGCATGGAAAAGAATTACAGAAAATTTTCAGACCCAGCTTACAGACCAGGTTGTTCAGGAAGCCGTATTAAAACTTCCGCCACCAATAGCAGCAATGGATTCAGCTACCATTTCGGAAAAACTGATCAGCCGCAGGAATGGTTTATTAAAGAATGCCTTGAATTATTATTATTTCATATCAAAAAAAGTATCCGTAACGGGCAGTAACAAGTCAGAATATTTTCATGTAAGAAAACATCCGGATGGTTTGCAGGTTATGGTGTATAAAAAACTGAACAGCACAGATTCTGCTTCAGTCATGTACAACCGTGTATTTGATCAAAAGGTTACCAATGAAATAAGGCTGTACGGGTTGAATGGCAGTGATAAGTTTGAGATCGATGATGACGTTTCCTCGAAGATCAAATTCCGGATCATTGGTGGCAAGGGTAATGATACTTTTAACCTGAAAGGTGATGTACGCAATATCGTTTATGATCTTAACACTGAAAAAAATGTAAGCCTGAACCTGAGAAGAACCAGGAAGGAATTTTCTGCCGACCCTGCAGTAAATGAATATAAGACCACCGGCTTTGAATACACCCGGATCAGGTTTCCGCAAATTAACCTGGGTTTTAATGAAGAGGATGGATTATTACTTGGACTCGGATTTTCAAGGCGCACTTACAGTTTCAGGAAAGAACCTTATTCTACAGACCAGAGGCTGGTTACCCTTTATGCACCCCTCCGCGGCGCTTACCAGGTTAAATACGCAGGTATTTTTAATAAGATCATTTTTAAAAATGACCTGATCGTTCGTGCGGATTACGTAAACCCAACATTGAATAATTTCTTTGGTTTTGGCAATGGATCGGTGTACGACAAAAGCAAGCCTGATGCATTTTACAGGGTAAGGTATAAGTATATTGAAACTGATGTATTGGTGAGGAAAAGATTGACCGATGTTTTTCATTTCTCTATCGGCCCAAGTTATTATCATTACTGGAGCAGGTATAGAGACAATGAAAAGCGGATATTGGGTGACCCTGCAGTATTCGGCAGCGACTCTGCCGGTATTTATAAAACAAAGCATTACCTGGGTGGTAAGGCAAAACTGGACATCAACTATACCAATAACGAGATATTCCCAACACGGGGTATAACCTGGTTCACAGAAGTGAGCGGTATGATGGGGTTAAATAAAAATTCACGTCCCCTTACCAAATTCGCATCAGATATGACCATTTATGCAAGCTTAAGTGATCATTCAACAGTGGGTGCTGTACTTCGTTTTGGGGGTGGGCATATTTTTAGTAAGCATTATGAGTATTTCCAGGCATTGAGTATGGGAGCCGGGGATTATTTAAGAGGATACAGAAAGAACAGGTTCTCGGGCAGGTCATCAGCATATACAAGTGCAGAACTGCGGGTGAAAATGTTTAAGTCGCAATCGTATTTATTGCCGGGCGATGTAGGCGTAATGGGTTTTTATGATATTGGAAGGGTTTGGCAAAAAGGAGAGGGCTCAAGAAAATGGCACGATGCATATGGCGGTGGCCTGTATTATATCCCTTACGGCCTGGTCATGGTATCCTTTACGATAGCTTTTTCACCGGAAGACAAGTTATATAACTTTTCACTGGGCACTAAATTCAAATTAACTTTTTAAAAGCTCATCATGGATTCAAATAATCTATACAAAAAGACAGAACAATATGTTACGGGCTTATTTAATGATAATAATAACCCGTCATTGATCTTTCATAACCTGGAGCACACAAAAAATGTTGTTGAACGTACAAAGGAAATAGCCGGGCATTATTACCTCAGTGAAAATGATACGCTGGCAGTTTATGTGGCTGCATGGTTTCATGATACGGGTTACTTGTTTACCGAACCTGCACTTCATGAAGAAAAAAGTGTGGAACTCATGAAGGAATTCATGAACAAACATGAAGCCAATGAAAAACTCATCAACCTGATAGCGGATTGTATCCTGGCTACACGTTCTCCGAGGCAACATGACAGCTTACTGAAAGAGATCATTTGTGATGCTGATACCTACCACCTGGGTACCAAAGAATTCCAGGAGACCAATAAAAAAGTATTTGAAGAATGCAATCTTAAAGACACCATGCTTACCGAAAAAGAATGGGATGTAAAAACAACGGAATTATTAAAAGAGCACAAGTTTTATACAAAATACTGTAAAGACCTGCTGGAAAAAAGAAAACAAAAAAATATGAAAAAAATAAATAAAAAGTCTGAGGAAAATGAAACTGAAGACGAAGCCCGTAGTCTTTCTAACATGCGGAAAGATAAGACAGGACTGATGACGAAAGGTATTCAAACGATGCTGCGCCTGACTTCAGAAAATCATCTTCGGCTGAGTGATATGGCAGATAGTAAGGCCAATATTCTTATTTCCGTAAATGCTATTATTATATCTGTTATCCTGGGTGTGCTGATGCGTAAACTGGAAGAGTCACCTTACCTGGCCATTCCAACGGTCATTTTTTTAATTGTAGCCCTTAGCACAATAGTTATTTCAATTATCGCCACACGGCCTAAAGTAACCGAAGGAACTTTTACCAGCCAGGAAATTCTTGATAAGAAAGCCAACCTGTTATTCTTTGGTAATTTTTACCGGGCTTCTTTCGAAGAATACAATGTGGCCATGCGTGAAATGATGAATGATCCCGAATACCTGTATGGGTCGCTCATAAAAGATATCTATACACTGGGTACCGTAGTAGGCAGAAAATATAAGCTGGTAAGGCTTGCCTATAACATTTTTATGATCGGGTTAATTCTTTCAGTAGTGGCTTTTGCCATTGCCGTTTTCTTTTTTCATTCTAGCACAACCGGTACGATAGTTCCGGCAAATGGTTCTCCTTTTTAATTTATTTTATGTTGTACAATAGAGATATGAGTTGGCTGGGATTTAATTTCAGGGTATTGCAGGAAGCAAGTGATAAAGATGTTCCACTGTTTGACCGGATGAAATTTCTTTCCATATTCTCCAGTAACCTGGATGAATTCTTCAGGGTAAGGTACCCTGCAGTTATTGCTTTGAGCAACCTGAATGAAAAGACAAGGATAAAAGCAGGGGTAGCATCAACAGAAGATATTGCTGAAAAGATACAGCACGAGGTAAACCGGCAGCTTGACATTTTCGGGGCCATACTTACACAGGAGATCATTCCTGACTTAAAGAAGAAAGGCATCGTTTTTTATTACAATACCCCCATACGTGCCGAACATATACGTGAGGTAAAAGAGATATTCCTGACTAATGTGCTGGCCTTTATACAACCCATCTTAATAGAAGGCGACAGTGCCAATACTTTTATGCCCGAGAATAACCAGCTCTATTTTGTGGTCACTTTAAAAGAAATGAACCAGGGTACTTTAAAACAGGCCATTGTAAATATCCCATCAAATAAATTAAAAAGATTTTTTACATTGTCTGATTTAGATGGGGAGAAGTATGTGATCTTCCTCGATGATATCATCAGGGAGAACCTGCAGTTCATCTTTCCCAAATTAGAGATACTGAATGTACACTGCATCAAGTTCAACCGGGATGCAGAGCTGAACCTCAGTGATGAATACAGCGGCGACCTGCTGACCAAGATAGAAAAGCAATTAAAGAAAAGGGATATCGGTTTGCCTTCCCGTTTTTTATACGAGAATAATATGCCCCGTAACCTGCTGTTGTTTTTGGCTGCTGCATTTTCTGTAAAGTTTGAAGATATGTTTGCGGGTGGCAGGTATCATCACCTCAGCGACCTTGCAAACTTCCCCAGGTTGGGCAAAGACCTGCAGGATGAAAGCTTCAAACCGCTTGCTGCAGCGCAGGTTATGAATAGCGGTGATATTTTTAATATACTGGAGAAGCAGGATGTATTGTTGCATTTACCTTACCAATCCTATAACCCGGTATTGTCTTTTTTCAGCCAGGCTGCTGTGGATGCAGATGTTACAGATATATATATAACCCTGTACAGGCTGGCATCTGAATCGCATATCGTTAATGCATTGATCAGTGCGGCCAAGAACGGGAAGAATGTACATGTTTTTATCGAATTGAAAGCCAGGTTTGATGAAGCCAATAATATCAAATGGAGCAGGGTAATGAAGGAAGCGGGCATCAACCTGATATATAGTTTACCACAGATCAAAGTGCATTCAAAGATCGCATTGGTTAAGAAAAGAACCGACGGGCATCAATTATCCTATGCGATCCTGAGTACCGGCAATTTTAATGAAGTAACAGCCAGGTTTTATACCGATCATGTACTCATGACGGCAAACATGGCCATCATCAAAGAGTTGGACCTGTTATTTGCATTTTTACAAAAAGGCCGCAACGAGATCGGCGATACAAAAATTAAATTCAATGAATTGCTGGTCTCCCAGTTCAACATGACAGATGAATTTGAAAAACGGATCGGCTTTGAAATAAAAAAAGCAAAGGCAGGAACTCCGGCAAGGATAAGGATAAAGGTGAACAATCTGGAAGAGCCGGGGATGATTAATTTATTATACAAGGCAGGCAAAGCAGGCGTAAAGGTGGAACTTATTGTGCGGAGTGTTTGCTGTATCGTTCCGGGTATTGCGGGTATGAGTGAAAATATAACTGTACGCCGCATCGTTGATCGTTTCCTGGAACATACCCGTTTGTTTATGTTCGGAACCGGTGAGGATACGCTTGTGATCATGGGCTCGGCGGACCTGATGACGAGAAACCTGTATCACCGTATTGAGGTTTGTTTGCCGGTAAGGGATGCCGCCTGTAAAAAAGAATTACTGGATTATTTTGACATGCAGTGGTCTGACAACAGTAAAGCAGTACAACTTTTGCCCGATCATCAATACACAGCAGTGGAAGCTGAAAACGGTCAACTTGTAAATGCACAGCAAACGATTTATCATTACCTGAAAAACAGGATATGACATCACTAACTTCATCTTACTCAATATTCTCCGGCTTAGGTAAATACCGCATACGGACCATTTTTATTATAGCCATATTCTGGACAGTTATTGATATTATTGCTGTACAGTTGTTTAAGGACACAGATGTTAAGAGTCCATTCAAATCAGGGCTCCTGAGGGAATTGGCTGTTTTTATCATGAGTTGTGTGATGGGGTACCTTTTCGTTTTTACGCTTAAGAATGTATTTCGCAGGCAATCCCCGTTCACCAATTTTATTTTCAAGAGTATTATCCTGCTGATCGCCGCTTTTACCATAAATTTCATTGTTCATTTTGTGGATAGTATTTTTATCATGGGTAAAGGAAGCCATGAGGCTTTAAAACTCTCCTTAAATGAAATAGTTCATATTAAATTGCTGCTGCAGCGGATCATTTACTGGATGATACTTTTTGTAGTAACGCAGTTGTATATTGAGATCAATGAAAAATATTCTCCAGGTGTGTTTGTAGATATCATCACCGGGAAATACATGCAGCCTAAAATTGAGAACCGGATCATCATGTTCATGGATCTTAAAGATTCTACGCCTATAGCAGAAAAACTCGGGCATGTTGAAAATTTTAAGTTCATCCGTGATTTCATTTTTCATGTTTCTATGGCCATGATAGAACATGACGGAAGGATATACCAGTATGTGGGAGATGAAGTGGTTGTTTCCTGGCTCTATAACAAGAGCAACACAAAGAAATGCATGGCTTCCATTATAGAGGCCCGAAAAAACCTTCAGAAATACAGTGATGAATTCAGGAGAAGATATGATATCGCTCCGGAATTCAGGGTGGGCGTGCATATGGGCGAAGTAACCGTGGGGGAGATAGGCGTGATTAAAAAGGACCTGGCCATGAGTGGCGATACCATGAACACCACAGCCAGGATACGTAGCGCCTGCACGGAGCTGAACCAGAAATTCAT
>JBDSGK010000051.1:0-5293 GCA_039919015.1 Ferruginibacter sp. | reverse complement strand
CAACCCTGCTTTTTACATAATTGAATTCGTAGTTGCCTGCATTTTTGTAATCGGTTATTGTACCAAAAGCTGCAGTATTGGTTGAATCGATAATGGCACCTTTCATCTGGATCAGTAAAACAGTATCACCTACATTATATCTTGTGCCATCTTCCACGGTTATTTTATTATCACAAAGACCCAATGCCAGAACAGGTGTGTAATCATTGATGATGATGCTGGTTGCAGGAGTAACTGCACAACTATCAGCAACAAAACTGCAATTAGGATTTACATTGTTTATGGTTGCTCCACCATTTAATGTTCCGTTCCAGGCAGGGTTTCCCTGTTTATTTAATAAGTTATCAAAAGTATAATACGCCAATAAGCCAGATTGGGTGGTTGGGTTGGGCAAAGAGTTATTCATGTAAGTTTGTAACTGTGCCTGCGTTCGGGCTACATTCCAGATGCGCATTTCATTGATATGGCCATAGAATTGGGTTATTAATGGACTGTTAGGACCATTACCAATAGAAGCTAGTAAACTATTTGTAGAAATATTGCCGGAACAGGGAATTTGACTCATTAAAAATCCATTTCTATAAAATTTTAATGATGTTCCATCATACACCATAGCGACATGGTAGGTTTTATTTAATTCAAATGGACAATTGTCATATGTAACTACATAACCATTATTAGCGGTAGAAAGTTCTGCTGCATGAGGAGATAGTGCATAACAGGTATTAGCTGCATTTGTATGTTTCCCAATTAATTTTCCTCCAAAACCCAAACCGGAAGTGGTATAACTTGTACAATTAAAATTGGTCTCAACAGTTATTTGATTTCCTGTTACATTTAAATCCCCTATAATCACTCTTGAAGGATTTGTTGGTGTAGTCAGCCAGTTGTTACAACTTACAGGAAGAGCCACGCAACTATCTGCTATAAAAGTACAATTTGGGTTTGTATTATTTATACTTGCTCCACCATTCAATGTTCCGTTCCATGCCGGGTTGCCCTGTTTATTTAATAAATTATCAAATGTATAATATCCCTGCAAACCCGTCTGTGTTGTCGGGTTAGGGAGGGATGCATCCATGTATGTTTGGATCTGCGCCTGTGTTCGGGCAACATTCCAGATGCGAACCTCATTAATGTATCCCAAAAAATTTGTGCCAACAGGATTATTAACAGCATAATCTCCAATGGTCGTCAACCAGTTATTTAAAACCAGGTTACCGGCGGCCGCCACCTGGCTCATCAAAAATCCGTTTCGGTAAAATTTAAGGGTGCTTCCATTATATACCATAGCTACATGGTATGTTTTATTGGTAACAAGTTCATCACATGGAATGGGTGTTAAAAATTGTCCGTTTGTTGTGGTTATACCCGCCAGGTCCATACGCAACACATAATTAATATCAGTTGTATTGGAGTGCTTTGAAACAATATCCTCCTGTTTATCAGGTCTTGTTGGCGGAAAAGAACTGCAATTAAAATTAGCTTCAACGGTTATTTGATTTCCGCTCACATCAAGATCACCTACAGTAACGCTTTGCCCAACAGCCTGGGTCCTTAGCCAATTATTGCAACTTACCGGCACCACACAACTATCAACAATAAAAGTACAATTGGGATTGGTTGCATTGATTGTTGCGGGCGCAACTACGGTAGCATTAAATGCAGCATTACCTTGCTTGTTTAAGAGATTATCAAAAGTATAATAGCCAAGTAAGCCGGGTGTTGAAGTTGGGTTTGGCAGGGAATTGTTCATATAAGTTTGTATCTGGGCCTGCGTTCGAGCCACATTCCAGATCCTTACTTCATTCATATACCCCATAAATTGTTCATTAACAGTTTTGGCGCCTGCATTTTGGGCAATAGTTGCGGGAAGATTATTTAATATCATAGTGCCTGTCCACGCTACCTGGCTTATTAAAAATCCATTACGATAAAACTTTAAAGAACTGCCATTATATACCATAGCTACATGATAGGTCTTGTTTAAACCCAATCCGCAACTTTCAAAGGTTCCTTTATAGCCATTGGTTGTGGTTATTTCGCATCCACTGGGCGATAAAGCATAATTTACGTTAGTGCTATTTGAATGTTTTGAAATTATAAACCCCGGAAGAAATCCACTGTTCAAAGGTTCAGTTCTGTTAAAGGTAGCCTCTACAGTAATTTGATCACCCGATACATCAAGATCACCTATTGTTGCATAAGAAGAAAAACTTGGGGTGCTTAGCCAGTTATTGCAGGGAACTGTACAAACATCTACTGTCACAATTACAGAATCTAAATAAGTACCGCAACCCGGAACATCAACAGTCAAATGATACATACCGCTATTTACTACAGCAGCATTAGGGATCACAGGGTTTTGTAAATTACTTATGAAACCATTTGGACCTGTCCAGCTATAAGTTGCAGAAACAATAAAATCAGCAAATAGCTGAATGGTAGATCCAACACAAACCGTTGTTGCGGAAGCAGAGGCATGCGCTTCCAGACTGTTGTAATCACTGAAATAGCCATGAGCAAGTCCGGATAAAACCCCTCCCTGCAAAACTCCCAATTGAAATATATTTGAGGAATTACTTACTGTTATTACTGATCCATTGGGGTAGTTGGCTAAAGGTAATGAGACCTTGGCGGCATACCACAGCCCACCGGTAGCAGGAACAACTGCAAATTGAGCAGATGTGATTACGCCCCCAACATTGTTAACTAAAAAACTATTTTGTCCTCCGTTCCTGACAAGTAAGGTAACGAAAAAAGATTCACTGGTGCTTCTTGTTACAGACACCGAGCTACTACCCGTACAGGAGATCTTAGGTAATAAAGTTGAACCCATTTCGCACCCAACGCCGGATAATTGGTATGCATAAACAGGAGCAGAGGACTGGATATAAGTTGAATTATTTGTTACAGATAGTTCGGTAGATTGCCCCGTATTTAAGCTCGTAATAAATACGCCATCCTGCATTACGGAAGTAGCATTCTGAGAAGCTGTTATATAAACTTTATCGAAAGGAGCATTTAAATTGCTTTTTATCGCTACATACTCATTGCCAATGATATTTACAGGAACAGTTTGGTCTCCTGTAAGATCCTGGCAGAAACCTCCATAAACAGGCCCACCTTGAAGGAGGTCATCAGATAAAGTAATGGCAATTGGTTTTGTAGATGTTACATGTGACCCTTGCAAATGTAGTGCTGCTAACTCTGAAACCGCAATGGCAGCATAGGTTTGGCCTTTATTCAAATTAATAACAAAGGGTATATTGGCGGCATGCCCTACAATATTATTTGTTGGTGTGATGGTTACCACAGTATTATCTTCTGTAGCTACAATATTAAATGATGACTTGGGCCGTGGAGTATGGAGAAGTGAATTGTCCAATATATATTGCGATGATATATAAAAATCATTTCCCAAAGCATTTCTTCCTTTAAGTACAAACAGTTCAGGGCTTGGCCCATTTGCATTTACTTCATAGTAAATGGAAATTTTATTGCTGGAAGTAATTTTGATGCCTTTGTTTTGAATTGCATTTCCGGGTAAGCATTCAATACTGGTGATCCATGCGGACAGATCAACGGATAATGTTGTATTTGGGGCTATAGAAAATGTTTGCGTTGGCAACCCTCCGCCGGCCGGTTGTGAAATAGTAACTGTACAAGGTTGCAGGTAGGAAGTCATCCTTAAATGGATCGGCTGCTCATGTGATGTTGATACTTCCGGTGCAGCAAACCAAAATGCTGTATCAGTTTGAGCGTGACATAAAAATGTCACGAGCATATTAAAAATTAATACAATTAGTTTTTTCATATAAGGTCATACAGGATGAGAATCTGTGTAAATTACACAAGTTTTTCTATATGCCTGTATAATTAAACGGTGTAATGGCTTTCAATTCTTTCTTTAAAGCCGCCGGGATCTTTAACCTGCCTATAAACGTATGAATTGATTTTTTATTGATCGTATGTTTACCCCTGGTCAGATCCTTTAAAGCCTCATATGGATTTGCATAATGCTCACGCCGTAAAACAGTTTGTATCGCTTCTGCCACAACGGCCCAGTTATTATCAAGATCAGCTTTAAGTTTTGACTCATGTAATACCAGTTTGCTGATGCCTTTTTCGGCCGACCTAATGGCCAGTATGGTATGTGCAATGGGTACACCAATATTTCTTAAAACAGTTGAATCGGTCAGGTCTCTTTGTAATCTTGAAACCGGCAGCTTGGCTGAAAAGTGCTCCAGTAATGCATTTGCAATACCCAAATTACCTTCTGCATTTTCAAAATCAATGGGGTTCACTTTGTGTGGCATGGCACTGCTGCCGATCTCTCCCTTCCTGGTTTGCTGCTTAAAATAATCCATGCTGATATAGGTCCACAGATCCCTGCAAAAATCAATGATGATCGTATTGATCCGCTTGATGGCATCAAAATGAGCCGCAAGCGTATCAAAATGTTCTACCTGTGTTGTGTATTGCTGGCGTTGCAGGCCCAGCTTATTTTCGGTAAGATCATTTGCAAATTTTACCCAGTTGTATTTTGGAAATGCGACATGGTGCGCATTAAAATTGCCGGTGGCGCCGCCAAACTTTGCCGTAAAAGGGATATAGCTGAATAACTGTATCTGGTTCTCCAGCCGCTCTACAAACACCATCATTTCTTTTCCAAGCCTTGTGGGGCTTGCAGGCTGACCATGTGTGCGTGCCAGCATGGGGATGCCTTTCCAGGCAATGGCCATTTTACCGATGGTGTGTTGCAGGTTGATAACAGCCGGCAAATATTCCAATTCAATACTGTTCTTCCAAAGCATGGGAATGGCGGTATTATTTATGTCCTGCGATGTTAAACCAAAATGAACCCATTCTTTTAAATGTCCCGCCTTACATGCATCCAGGGTATTCTTAATAAAATACTCAACCGCCTTTACATCATGGTTGGTGATGGTTTCCGTTTTTTTTATTTCGGCAGCATCGGCCAATGAAAATCCATTTGCTATTTTTTGCAGGTGCTGTTTTGTTTTGCCATCAACTTTAAAAAATTTCTTTTCTGCCAAAAACAAAAAATATTCGATCTCTACAATAACGCGGTATTTAATGAGGGCATACTCACTGAAATATTCACCTAAATGCTGTAATTGTTTGCGGTAGCGCCCATCAACCGGGGATATGGCAGTAAGTTGATTTAAATCCATTATGTTGCAGTAAATTTGCCGCAAAAATACGATAATTGACACAGAAGATAAAGGTTGGTGCAGTTAGTTATTTAAATACCAAGCCTTTGATATAT
>JBDSGK010000050.1:0-15310 GCA_039919015.1 Ferruginibacter sp. | reverse complement strand
AACCTGCACTCGAAGGCAAAGTGGTGCAGCAGAATGATGTTGTGCAGTGGAGGGCAATGGCCCAACAGTCGTTTGAATTTAAAGAAAAACATGGCCATTTTCCAAAATGGACCAATAGCATGATGGGTGGAATGCCCGGGTACCAAATTGCAATAGGCCCCCAAAAACCTATACATATTCACACACAATATGTCCAGGATATTTTATCCTTAGGCTTGCCCAGGCCGGTATTTTATTTATTCATTGGAGCTTTGTGCTTTTATTTTCTTTGTATTGTTATAGGCATAAACCCCTGGATCGGTATCCCGGGAGGTATTGCTTATGCCTATAGTTCATATAATATAGTGTTAATTGCCGGTGGCCATGATACGAAACTCATGTCCATGGTATACGCTCCTGCTGTACTTGCGGGACTACAGTTACTCTTCAGGCAAAAGTATTGGATAGGCACAGCTACCCTCTTACTTGCGGGGATCATGTTATTAAGTCAGAATCACCAACAGATCGTTTATTATACTTTATTGATCGCGGTATTCATGACCGTTCCCTTTATAATAAAAACGATCAGGGAGAAAAAAATAAAACACCTGATCCTTACAGGAGCTATCAGCATGGGCATTGGTGCAGTTATTTTGGGCACCATGGCCCTTGGTTACTGGCCAACCTATGAATTCACCAAAGAAACCATGCGTGGCGGACGTAGTGAACTCACACAAAAAGATACGAAGAATGCAACCAAAGGTGGTCTTGATAAGGACTATGCCTTTCGATGGAGTTATGGCAAGGCAGAAACAATGACCCTGCTGGTACCCAATGCATTTGGCGGAAGTTCATCGGAAGGGCTTGGCGAAGAATCAAACACCATACAAGTTTTACAGGAAAATGCTCAAAAGCTTCCACAGGGACTTGCACAGGAGATGGCCCAATCATCCCCCATGTATTGGGGCGAATTGGCCAGTACACAGGGCACGGTTTATTTTGGTGCCATCATTTGTTTATTATTTTTATTTGGTGCCTTCCTGTCAAAGAGCGAACACCGGTGGTGGCTGGTTGCCATTACCATTTTTGGTATCATACTGGCATGGGGTAAGAACCTGGAAGGCGTAAATTATTTTCTTTTTGATCATCTTCCTTTTTACAAAAAATTCAGGGCCCCTTCCATGGCCTTGGTCATACCACAGCTCAGTGCCATCTTATTGGGCGTGATATTCCTCAACGAATTTATTTTTAAAACAGAAAAAGAAAAATTGTGGCAGCTCTTTAAAAAATGCCTGTATATCACCGGGGGTACCGTTGCAGTGCTTGTGCTGTTCTATTTCTTTGCTGATTTTACCAATACGGTCACAACGGACATGCGTAAAGATAAATTGCAAGGACAGAATACAGATTTTATAAGAAGTTATTTTGCCGCGTTAAAAAGCGACCGCCAGGCATTTTATTTAAGTGATATGTGGCGCAGCCTTGGTTTTATATTTGTGCTCATCGCTACACTGTTCCTGTATGCCAAATACAAAATAAAACCAGTCCTTGTTTGCAGCATCCTGATCCTCTTCACCATTATTGACCTGTTGGGTGTGAGTAAAAGATATTTAAAAGAAGAAAATTTTGTTGACCAGGCCGAACTGGAATATACTTACACAGATACCAAGGCAGATATGCAGCTGAAAACTGATACCAGTTATTACCGCGTTTTAAACCTGGCATTTCCCGGCGGTAACGGTTATCAATTTGACATAGGCAACTCATTTAATGATGCCATTGCATCTTATAAACACAATACCATTGGGGGTTACAGTCCTGCCAAACTCGGCCTTTACCAGGATCTTATTGAAAGACAGATCTACAAAAATATCCAGGCCTGGGCTACCAACCAAATGGTTAAAGACAGTTTCCCTGTTTTGAACATGCTGAACATGAAATATGTGATCGTACCCGATCAACAGGATCCAAAACAAACACAGGCCCTGCTTAATCCGTTTGCACTGGGCAATTGCTGGCTGGTTAAGGAAGTAAGGTTTGTTAAAACCGCTGATGAAGAGATGAATGCATTGAATTCATTTGATCCAACAGCAGTTGCTTTTGTTGATGAACGCTTTAAAGCAGCAGTACCCTTCACCCCTGTTTATGATTCTTCAGCCTATATTAAATTACTGCAGAATGATAATGATATAATAAAATATGAGTTCAATGCGGCTACGAACCAGTTTGCAGTATTCAGCGAAATATATTACCCGCATGGCTGGGAAGCTTATATTGATGGAAAGAAAACAGCACACTGCAAAACAGATTATGCATTGAGAGGGCTTGCTATACCTGCAGGTAAACACAATATTGAATTTATTTTCGATCCTGCTTCAGTACGCCAGGGCGAACATATCGCCAGGTACACAAATATATTTGCAGTGTTGTTTGTTTTGTTTTGCTTTTTTATGGCCTGGAAGAACAGGAAAAAAACAACCGATGATATAAACAAAGCATAACTATATTGAATAAACAGCCCGAACATATATTTATTGAGATCAAAGATGATACAGCCCGGTTAATTAATGACTGGGCTAATCATTTGTATCAAGAACTTGCCATACTGGACATCAGTGATACCGATATAGATGAAATTGGAAAACAATATTTCAACAAACACCACCGCGGGCTCCGTTTATTTTTCTCGGTTCAAAGCAGTGCACATATCATTTATGCTGCTGTTAAAAAAACAAACCGAAAAATTGAAGACAATAGTTTTATAGACTATGGCGCCGGGCTTGGTACACTTTTTTTATTGGCCGGACTGGTTGGATTCAGGCAGGTTTATTTCAATGATTATTTTCCCCAATGGGCCAATTATGCAAAGATCATTTGTGACAAACTTAATATTTCAATTACCGGTTTTATAAGCGGCGACATTGATGAAGTAATTGACCATGCCAAAAAAAACAATATTATCATTGATATTGTTGCTTCCAGGAATGTGGTGGAGCACATTTACAACCTGCGGGATTTTTATGCAAAACTTTACCGGTCGGGCATCACATCTTTATGCTATGCTACAACCACAGCAAATTTTCATAACCCGGCCATGCGGCTAAAACACCACCTGTACCACAGGAAAGTAGAAAACACATTATTTAAAAAACAGCGGGAAGATCATATCAGGGAACTGGTTCCGGGTATTAATACAGCAGATCTAACCAACCTCGTTAAGCTAACCCGGGGCCGAGCATTTGAAGATTTTACCAGGGCACTTGACCTGTATTTTCAAAAGCAGCCCATACCGACAGTTGAATTCCTGGGTACCAATACCTGTGACTGCAGAACCGGTGTATGGGCAGAAAACCTGATCCGGAGGAAAAATTATTTCGATATTATTACCGGTTCAGGATTTGAAGCTGAATATACAGCGGGCTTTTGGGACACCAATTATAAATACAAGGTTGTAAATTTAATAGCCCGTATCCTCAACAGGATCATAAAAATTGCAGGCAAAAAAGGATATTGGTTTGCTCCCTTTGTAAATATAACAGCCAGCAAAAACTGATGGATAAAACAGCTAAGATATTAAGCCTTGTTTCATATAAATTCTTACCTCCCGATATGGGCGGGCAAAAAGGTATCGCTTTTTTTAACCGTTATTTAAGTAAGCACACCAACCTTAGTTGTGTTACTATACAAGAGAATGATCAATTTTTAGCTGAGCACTACCCCATTAAAAATATTTTAAGCAACAGCCGGTTGCGCTATGTCAATCCCTTTTACTTTTTTACGTTGAGCCGTATGATCCGGGAAGAAAAGATCACACACCTGGTCCTGGAGCATCCCTATTATGGCTGGCTGGGCGTTTTACTAAAATGGTTTTGTAAAGTAAAACTGGTGATCCATTCTCACAATATAGAATCCCTGCGTTTTAAAACAATGAATAAATGGTGGTGGGGCATTTTATGGCATTATGAAAAATGGACGCATACAAATGCTGACCGGAATTTTTTTATACAGGAGAATGACAGGAACTACGCCATCGCAAATTTTAAATTAGATCCACAGCTATGCACCGTTATAACCTATGGTTTTGAATTAAGCGAAGCGCCGGCTGTTGCTGATAAACAATTGGCCAGGGAACAAATTTGCAAAACCCATGGAATTACGGGGCCGGAGAAAATATTACTCTTCAATGGTACGCTCGGCTATAAACCAAACCTGGATGCGCTTGACATCATTCTTGAAAAAATAAATCCACTGCTGTTGGCAGAAAATAATTTCAAATACAAGATCATCATATGCGGCAATAAATTGCCGGTACAGTACGGCGGCCTTGCTGCTTACAAAGAAAAGAATATTATTTATGCCGGGTTTGTAGACGATATCAATCTTTATTTTAAAGGATCTGATCTTTTTATTAACCCGGTCATTGATGGAGGCGGAATAAAAACAAAAGTTGTAGAAGCATTGGGTTATGATCTCTCTGTTATAAGCACAGCAAGCGGCGCTATTGGTATACCGGTTGAAATTACGGCAGGGAAACTTGAAATTGTAGCTGACAATGCCTGGAATGAATTTGCCAGGCAGATCATTGCACTTAATACAGGTAAAGGGATACCACCTGTTTATTTTGAACATTTTTACTGGGGAAATATTGCTGCCAAAGCGGCTGCACTGATCAATAGCCCGCAATAATTTTTTAATTACTAATGACAAATATCTCCGTTATAACGATCTGTTTTAATAATCTCAGCGAAACTGTCGCTACCTGCAATTCTGTTAACATGCAGCAAACAAAACCCTTTGAGCATATTATTATTGATGGTTCTTCAAACCCAGGTATTAAAAATTACCTTGAACAAAACAGCCAGCCTGCCTACCGCAAATGGATCTGTGAACCGGATGAAGGCATTGCAGACGCTTTCAATAAAGGCGTATGCATGGCCACAGGCGATATCGTTGTCATGCTTAATTCAGGCGATACTTTCTTTGATCCGTTGACGATCGCAACGGTCACCAAAACATTCAAAGAAAATCCTTCCATACAATGGGTGCATGGCAAATACCAACTGGTAAGGGGTAACCAAAAGGTTGTAATAGGCAAGCCTTTTGAAAAAAGTAAACTGTACCGCGGCATGCGGAGTATTTGTCACCAGACCATGTTTGTAAAAAAGACACTGCATGATAAATATGGCTTGTATGATAAACAGGAAAAAATAGGCATGGACTATGATTTTCTTTGCCGCATTGCTGATGAGCCTTTTGTATTTATAAAACTGATTTTAGTTAATTTTGCCCCAGCCGGAGCCAGCAGTGTTCATTATTTGAAGGCATTGAAGGATGCAAAACGGATATATGAAAAATACTATGGCAAAAGTTTTATGCTCAGCCTTTGGCAGGTACGTTTAAAATTTTTATTCCACCTGCTCCGATCTCCTGTTGGAAATTTTTTATACAAAATAAAAACCAGCCTGAAACTGGAAAATATGTAGTTTACAGCTATGAAGAAAGCACTTATTACGGGAATCACAGGCCAGGACGGCGCTTACCTTGCTGAACTTTTATTAAGCAAGGGATATGAAGTTCATGGTATCAAAAGGCGGAGTTCTTTATTTAATACCCAGCGGATAGACCATATTTATGAAGACCCGCATATAGAAAACCAGCATTTTGTTTTGCACTATGGTGACCTCACCGACAGTACAAATATCATACGGATCGTACAGGAAGTACAGCCCGATGAAATTTATAATCTTGGGGCAATGAGCCATGTACAGGTAAGTTTTGAAACACCAGAGTACACAGCCGATGTAGATGGGGTTGGAACACTGAGAATATTAGAAGCAGTGCGCCTGCTTGGCCTTACCAAAAAAACAAAGATCTACCAGGCATCCAGTTCCGAATTATATGGGCTTGTTCAGGAAATACCGCAGCATGAAAAAACACCCTTCTATCCAAGGTCACCTTATGCAGTAGCAAAATTATATGCTTACTGGATCATCGTTAATTACCGGGAAGCTTACAATATGTTTGCCTGTAACGGAATTTTATTCAACCACGAAAGTCCGCTCAGGGGCGAAACCTTTGTAACAAGAAAAATAACAAGGGCCGTTGCAAGAATTGCGCTCGGCCTCCAGGATAAATTATACCTGGGTAATTTAAATGCACAGCGGGATTGGGGACACGCCAAAGACTATGTACAGGCCATGTGGTTAATGATGCAAAAGGAACAACCTGAAGATTATGTAGTGGCAACGGGCATTACAACTACTGTACGGGAATTTGTACGCCTGGCTTTTGCAGTTGTGGGAATAGAAATAGACTTTACCGGGACTGATGAAAATGAAAAAGCGTTTGTACGTTCATGCAGTAATGCCGATTATAATGTAAAGACAGGGGAAACAGTTACTGAAGTTGATCCACGCTATTTCAGGCCAACTGAAGTTGATATACTCATTGGCAACGCCAACAAAGCAAAAGAACAATTAGGATGGCAACCTACCTATACCTTGCAGGCACTGGTAAAAGAAATGGTTGAATACGATATTGTATTGGTTAAACAGGAAAAACTGCTGATCGCCAACGGCTTTACAGTAAAGGGTTTGTTAGAACATTGATCCATGAAAATAACAGATAAAATATATGTTGCGGGCCACCGGGGCCTGGTTGGAAGCGCCATTGTAAGAAAGCTTACAGAAGCGGGATATACCAATATTATCAGCCGCAGCAGTAAAGAACTCGACCTGCGTGATCAAAGACTTGTGAACGATCTTTTTGAAAAAGAAAAACCCGATCATGTTTTTTTAGCTGCTGCAAAAGTTGGTGGTATCATGGCCAACAAAACTTATAAAGCCGATTTTATTTATGACAACCTGATGATCGAGACCAACATCATTCATGCGGCATATAAAAATGATGTAACAAAATTATTGTTCCTGGGTTCTTCCTGCATCTATCCCAAACAGGCTCCGCAGCCCATGAAAGAAGCATATTTATTGACCGGTTTACTGGAGCCTACCAATGAACCTTATGCCATTGCAAAAATAACCGGCATCAAACTTTGCGAATATTACCGGGAGCAATACGGCTGTAATTTTATCAGCGCCATGCCCACCAACCTGTATGGCCCAAATGATAATTACGACCTGCAGAACAGCCATGTTTTACCTGCACTCATCAGGAGGTTTTATGAAGCAAAAGAAAGCTCGGCTCCTGCGGTAACTTTATGGGGAACGGGTAAGCCCATGAGGGAGTTCCTGTATGTGGATGACCTGGCAGATGCCTGTTTATTTTTGATGCTGAATTATAATGAAAGCCAGTTTGTAAATATCGGCACCGGCAAAGACATCACGATCAGGGAACTTGTTGAGTTAGTAAAAGACCTGGCTGGTTACACGGGTGAAGTTATATGGGATGAAACCAAGCCTGACGGCACTTTCAGGAAACTCATGGATGTATCAAAAATGACTGCACTGGGTTGGAACTACAGCACTTCTCTTGCTGAAGGATTAAAAAAGACCTACGCTGCCTATAAAGATTCTATAGCCCATAAAAGTTAAGTATCGTATCAATAACTTTTTGCTGATCTTCTTCTTTTAATTCAAAATAAAATGGCAACCGAAGCAGGCAATTGGTAAACCTGTCTGCATGGGGTAATGGCCTTCCATCATGTTTTGTAAGATAATATGGGCTGGAGTGCAAAGAAATGTAATGAAAGACCGCTCCTATCTGTTCAGCTTTTAGTTTAGCGATCAATGCGGTGCGTTCTTCTAAATCTTTACAAACTATATAGAACATGTGTGCATTATTCACTGCATATTCAGGTAGTATGGGCAGATCAGCTAAACCTTTTTGCTGAAGACCGGACAGCCCTTTATAATAAGTTTCCCATATCTTCTTCCGCCGCTGTTGAATTTCATCTAAGTTTTCTAATTGTGCAAATAAAAATGCAGCAATAATATCTGAAGGTAAAAACGATGAGCCGATGTCTACCCAGCCGTACTTATCTGTTTCACCACGAAAAAAAGCAGAGCGGTTCGTTCCCTTCTCCCTGATGATCTCTGCACGGTGTAAAAAGCGTTCATCATTGATAACAAGCATCCCTCCTTCCCCCGAAATAATATTTTTTGTTTCATGAAAGGAGAATGCAGCCAAATGTCCAAATGAACCCAAAGGCCTGCCCTTGTAAAAACTGTCAATGGCCTGGGCAGCATCTTCCACTACAAATAAATTATATTTTCCGGCCAGTAACATGATCGCATCCATATCACAAGCCATACCGGCATAGTGTACCGGCACAATTGCTTTTGTTTTAGGCGTGATAAGCGCTTCGATCTTAGTTGTATCAATATTAGGTGTATGCTCCTCACAATCTGCAAACACAATTTTTGCGCCACGCAATACAAATGCATTGGCCGTTGATACAAAGGTGAATGATGGCACAATAACCTCGTCTCCTTCTTTAATATCCAGTAAAATAGCAGCCATTTCCAATGCATCGGAGCAGGAAGTGGTGAGCAATACTTTTTTAAACCCGTATCTTTTCTCAAAAAATTCATGGCATTTTTTGGTGAACATCCCGTCTCCTGAAATTTTGCCGGAACTGACAGCTGCGCTGATATACTCAGTTTCTTTACCGGATAAATAAGGTTTATTAAAAGCGATCATTTTTATTGGTTAAAAGATTTCATAAAATCAGCTGCTTTGTCTCCTTCATTAAAAATGAGGTCTAAAATACTAACATAATGTTCAAAAGGCGGATTTAACTGCCTGTATTCAGGATAGCCGGAATAATCCATCCAGCTAACCTTTATATTTTTATTTACAAACTGCTCAACATCCAGGTAATCTTTTGCTGCCGGACCGGAAATGTATTCTGTTGCTTCAACCTTTTGACAGAGATCAACCAGCCTCTCCGTTTTACCGGCGATCAATTCCAGGTCCTGGCTCCACAGTAATTTTGTTTGTATATTCAGTATCTCATTAATAGCAACAAAAAAACTGTGGTTTATTTTACTTAGGGATGTTTCACCTGAGTTTACATATAATGCTTCAAAGGCTGCACTGTACTGCTTAAAAAAAGGCGCTTTGGAATATGACATCAATATTGAATTCCAGTGCTTTTTCCGCCAGTCATTATTGGCAACTTCTGTATCAATAATGCGCTGGGCAAGTTTTTGCTGCTTTACCGGGATGGTTAACCAGATCGTACCATTCGCTGTTTTTATCCTGTTCCGGTTTCTCCAGTCATTCTTGGTGTACTGCACTTCGTCATAAATAATAAAAACATCAGCACTATTCATTAAATCAAAATATCCCTTCCAGGGGATATAATTTGATTGTAAGATGGCTGCCTTCATGAATAACTATTTAGGAGAAGAATATCAATGCACCAGTAAACTGTCAACAAATTTCATCGGGTTTCCAATAACGAATGAATTATCAGGGATATTTTTAGTTATAACTGTACCAATACCGGCTACCACATTTTTACCTATCGTAATACCATTTGCTACAACCACCCCCGCTCCTAAAAATGAATTATCCCCTATGGCAACATTGCCTGAAAGCACCACCCCAGGTGAAAGATAACAAGCATTGCCAATTACCGCATCGTGGGAAATGACCACGCTGTTATTGACCAGCACCGCATCACCGATCTTTACTTCCTTATCAATATTGCACATGGGATATAAAACAGAGCCGGCGCCGATCGATGCAGACCTGCTTACAAAGCAGCTGGCATGTACAAAAGATAAAAGCCTGCGATCAAGTTTAAGTAATTGCTTACACAATTTATTTTTTAACGCAGCATGCTTATATCCCAGGCAAATGATAAAAGAATATTTCTTAAAAGAGTCCTTTGCATGATCTTTGAACGGGTAGGCATTTTTTATTTTGGACCTATACAATTCATCATCAAAATAAACAGGCTTTACCTTTGCATATTTTTGTTTCAGGAGATCGTGAACCTGCATCCCCATTTCACCATAACCAATAAAAGCTATCTGCATGCAGTTATTTTTGTGCGGTAAAGCCTATATATTTAAAAAGATTTTTTGATAAAGGCAAAGCTTTCTGTAAATACAGGTCAGTGATCTCTGCATAACGGAACCGCTCCTCTTTCGAATAATTTTCATCATTGATCAATAAACCCTGGCCAATGAACCAGTGATAGAAGAAAGTTATTTTTTTGAAACCGATATTTTTTAAACTGGCTTCCAGTTCTTCAGCCCGGAAACCACCTTTGATGTTCTTTCCATACTCAGCACTGTTGAATACCTCTTTATCCACACCAAAATTCTTTTCAATATCCTCATCTTTATAAGTAACCATTTCAATTTCACGCTTTACAATTCCATCATACGCTCCATTCCTGTCCAGTTTATTTACGCCTTCC
Organism: Ferruginibacter sp.; assembly: GCA_039919015.1. Lineage (GTDB taxonomy): Bacteria > Bacteroidota > Bacteroidia > Chitinophagales > Chitinophagaceae > Ferruginibacter. Next base: position 4,941 of record JBDSGK010000050.1, on the reverse strand, counting down.
CAGAAATAATAATTGGGATCCAGGTCTGCATAAAAAATACCTCCATCCCTTAATGCAGTGAATGCAGTTTTTAAGGTTGGCGTTACATCATACAAATGATGAAGAAAAGAATAAGCGGTTACCATATCATAAGTGCCTTCTGCTGCCGGAAATGAACCGGTATCATGCTCAAACAATTCTATTTTTGCATTACCCGACCTGTCAACCTTATCCATCATGGCTTTGGTAACATCAACGCCATGAATTTCGCCAACATATTTTTTGGCAATATTGATCACGAAACCTGTGCCACAGCCCAGGTCAAGCATTTTTTTTGCATTGGTCTGTTCAAAGAGTGGTTTTAATTTCCCTTCTACATTGGCAATATTCTCTGCCCGGAAATGGGGTTCGCAGGTACTGTAATCATCACTCATTTTAGAATGCAGTGCAATATTTGCTTCAATTACTTTTTGATAATTTGTATCCATGTTATTTTTTATTCTGCTGCTTGTTTAAATTTTCTTTTTTCCGGTGATGTATAATATTCATCATAACTGGCAGGTACCTGCGCCAGGAAACCCAATTTTTGTAAAGCCTGTTGCGAAACACCGCCCAGGTCCATATCCTGCATGGCTCTTGGAATGTCAATACGCTGTTTCATAAAAGGCCTGCACATATTAATGGTAAGCGCATGCCGCCATTGATCGGTCAGGTTATTACCACCCGCATGCCATATCCTTGCATTAAAGAACCATACACTGCCTGCTTTTGCAATAACCCTTTTCCCATTTTTGTAAAATTCTTCGTCGGCAGGTTTTTCCGGCATGGTTTGCGAAAAAGGCAGGAACCAGGTGGCACCATTCTCTTCCGTAAAATCATCCAGCAAAATGGTAGCTCCCATGTTGGTGATGTAGTCTGTAATTAATCTTGGACAATCAACATGGATGCGAGCCGAGTAATTTGTTTTTTGTGGCGGCATGGAGGATGAAGTGTATGCATATACAATACAACCATCGCCTAAAACAACATTAAATGCATCATTCAGTTTTTTGTTATCGAATAATTCTACAAAAGCACCACCGTACAATGAACAAAGCAATACCATCCCAAAATCTGAGAACTCGTTCGTTTTATGATACGCCACTTCCTTCTCAATAGCGATCTCCAGTTCGGCCTTTGCTTTTGCCACGAATTCGGGAGATAAAACATTTTCAACAATACAATACCCTTGCGTTAATATGTCGTTCTTAAAATCTGCTGTATTAAACATGCGCTCTATTATTTTTTAAATGCGTGAATAACATTTTATATTCATCCATTTCTCTTTGCTGGTCAAATATCGCGGCTGCTTTGGCGCTGCATCTTTCAGACAATGCCTGGTAGTCTGCATCATTCATTTCAACAACCTGCTGTATTGCTTCGGCAAATTTAGAAACATTTAAAGGAGGAACAATAAAACCTGTAACATTATTTATCAATGCATCTTTTGCCAATCCTATTTCATAAGCAACAGCGGGGGTGCCACAAAGCATGGCTTCTGCCAGCATCATGGGCCCGGCTTCTTCAATGGAAGGTGAAACGAATACCGTGGCTGCACGGTATATCTTCGCCAGTTCTGCATCAGTTTTAAGAAATGGAATTCTCCTGGTCTCAAAACCCAGGTCCATTGCTATATCCGCTCCTGCTGTTGCATAAACCAGTAATATTTCTTCGGCTGTTTTTTGGGATACTGACTGTTTAAGTATTTCCAATGACCTGGTAAATTCGGTAAAGCCTTTGCGTGGATCAAAAATACTTTGTGCACCAAAAAAAAGGATCTTCCTGTTGGGAGGAAGGCCCAAAGAAACGGCGGCTTCATTTTTACCCGTCAGTTCCTGCGAAAAATTATTACTGCACGACAGCATGATAAATTTTGTTTTGGCATGTTTGGCAACCGCACTGCTTTTTAACTGCTGGTCAATTTCAGAAGTGCTGGAGACAAATGTTATATCGGTCTTTGCTGCCCATTTGATCTTTTCCTGTAAATTTTTATATGACCTGTCATGCGGGTTTGCAGCATGTAAGGCCGGGCAGTTGCCGCAGCTGTTAAAATAATTATTGCATCCATTATTGTAGTGGCACCCACCGGTAAAGGCATTCATATCATTAAAACGCCAAACCACGGCTGCGCCTGTTGCAGCCTGCAGTTGATATAATATTTTGGTATTAATAAAACCCGTAACCCAATGCACGCAAATGATATCAGGCCTGAACGGCAAACTCTTTTTTATAGCTGCAAAAGGATAGGCAAAGTCTTCAAAATAATTATAAAAAGAAAAGCGTGGATCTGTTTTCTTTTTGATAAGGAGAGTGGAAATAAAATTAAAGGACCGGATATAAAATTTCTCAAAGAAATTTGTTCGTACTTCCACAACATCAGCATCTGTTGTAGTTTTTTTTGCAACCAGTAAAACCGAATTATGGCCGGCAGCAAGTAATTGTTTATGGAAACGATAAGCTGCTATAAAAGCGCCCCTGTCATCAGACTTACTTACATGCACGATGTTCATTACTTACCGGGTTGACGTTTGATAAAGATCCCATCAGATTGCAGCACCGCACCGTTTACCGGGCTCAACAGTTCTTCAAAATTTCCATGATATGCAAAACCCAGGCGAACAAGTTCATTGTAAATATCATCAAATAAGGTTTGCTCTTTATAAAGTGGCCGGTAAGATAATTCTACAAAGATCACATCTGCTCCTGCCAGAACCTGCTGCCCGCCTTTTATAACTTTGTCTTCGTATCCCTGTGTATCTATCTTAACCATATAGGGCTTTGCCAGGTTAAGCTGGGCACTAAGCCCATCAAGGGTTTTAAGGGGTATCTGTTGTTTTTTAGAATGGGCAGTATGTTTAAAATTCTCAACATGCAGTTCATCAATTTCCAGCAAAGAGGAAGAAGGAGAAAAATCATTGATATTCATTTCAACTGTTTCTTCTTTATCGCCAACGGCAACATTAAAGGCTTTAAACGCCGGGTCGTTATTGAAATTCGCTGTTAATTTGGAATAGCAATCGGGTATGGGTTCAAAAGAACAAATGGTAGCCTGGGGTAATAATTTCCTGATCATTGATGCAAACTGACCTTCATTGGCACCAATATCCAGCACGGTCTTTATGTTCATTTGCTGCAGCCAGCGCAGGCGCAATAATTCACTATCACTTTTATCTTTTAAAGCATAAAAGTCAAAACCCAAACTGCGGGTGAAACGGTGAATGTATCTTTTAAGTCCCATATTTTTTATTTAACGGCTTCAATAAATAGTGAAGCAGATTCAGTAGTATCATCCAGTTTATAACTGCCCCAGTCGGGGATATAGCTGGTATCCGCTTTCCGCACTTCAACCCTGGAAAATCCAACTTTCTCCAAAAGCCTTCCTAAAGAATAACGGTCATACATCCATTGATGAATTTCGCCCGCCTGCCTGAAGTTACCCGTTTTATACATAGCATATTTTTTCGAAGGCATCAGCAGTTTAAATAAACTATCCTGCAGTTTTGAAAAAAGCACAGATGGTTTTTTTTGAATGATCTTTATCTTATCTGATAAGTTGCGTGTGGGTTTAACAGCATCTTTCAGGTAAAGATTGGCCCCTACTCCTATCCTTTTAAAAATATATTCTTTGTTAGGCAAATTATCCTGCTGCAGGTATTGGAACATGGCTCCTCCGGGATCATTCCTCACAGTCTGATCAAACATTTCAAGCATGATCCAGTCATAATCATCGCCAGCTTTTTTATCCCCTTCCAAAGCCTTTTCCATGTTATGCAAATATTCCCTGGCTATTATTTCAAGATTGGGCAATGCGATCCGTATAACACCCCCGGGTTTTAAGACCCTGAAACATTCAGCAATAAAACGCTCACCATCATTTTTTGCAAAATGCTCCAACACATGCGAATGGTAAACCAATTCAAACCTGTTGCTTTCAAAAGGGATGCCGTTCAAAAAATTACACCGTACTACATCTTCGCCAACAGGCAACATATCTGTATTAAGCCAATCTGCACTTTTTGAATACTTATTGCCACACCCGAGGTTAAGGTATTTCATTTGTTTTATTATTTTTTAAAGAACGACTTAAGCTACCATAAGCGGTTAAAAAAATCACTTTATAATATTTAATAAAAACAATTTTTCTAAAAATAACTGCATTCCTTCTTTCTTACTTTCATCTAAGCTATAACTTATGTTTTCTGTATAATATTGATGTAGATCATACAGGTGATTTTGTTGTTGCTGAACTATGAGTTCAAGAGATCGTAAACCCAATTCATTGGCCATATTAAAATCTGCTATAAACCCCGGCGACATTTTTTTATTGCTCACCCATGCTGCAAATACGAAGGGTAAACCCGTCATTGCTTTCCAGGCCGATCCCAGGTCATAAATATATGTTGATATTGCCCTTTGTTGTAAGGCCCTGTCGCCAATTACAAGGCCGGCAATTGTACCGGTGATCCTGTTCTCATAATTTTCTCTTGCCTGGATCAATTGTGGCGATATATTCCAGTGTTCTTTCAGCAATATCTTTAGTAACTCAACGGAAGTTCTGCTCTGGTAGTCCAATAAAACAGTTTCAATCTCCTCCAACGGTACATCGCTGAATAAACAAACACTGGCTACTTCCCCATCGCAACCAATACAATAGTTTGATACAATATGATGTTCGGGTAAAAACGGGATCGCCGCAACGGGAACCAGGCCGATATCAACCTGCTCATTTACCAAAAAAGAAGCAATATTTGCCGGGTAATCAATGACCAGCTCAATTTCCTCCTTCATTTGCCCCTGCTCAAAGCCATATATCAAAGGCTTGGTATTTAAATAACTAACTGCACCAACCTTTATCTTCTGTGTCAATTATCGTATTTTTGCGGCAAATTTACTGCAACATAATGGATTTAAATCAACTTACTG
>JBDSGK010000049.1:0-19857 GCA_039919015.1 Ferruginibacter sp. | reverse complement strand
ATTTTATACCACATGATGAGTGGCATGGGACGTGTTTTCAGCTACAAAGAACCACTTGTTGATAAAACAGATATTACAAATGCCAGGGTTGCAAAGCGTGGATTAAATTCAGATGACAGGAAGTTTCATTTAATGGGCAGGCTTGGCATAGAAAGTAACGGCAGCGATGGAGAGCTCATGCTGTCGCAAACAAGATGGAAGGCAAGCACACTCTGGCATGTAGGATATCATGACATGCATGGATACGAAAGTGAAACCATGATAGGCAGGTATCTGGGCAGGAATCAATGGATATATCCTTATGTAGGTTTTGATTATCATTATAAAATGGAAGGCGGACCCAGAAATATTTTTGGAGCGGAAGAAAAAAATTGGTTTGGCCAGTCAAGCAACAAAAACAACCGAAAAACGATCGTAGCTGGTATTGCTTATACATTACCCATGTTGTTTGTAGCAGATGCAAGAGTAGATGCCAATGGCAAATTCCGTTTCCAGCTGGGCAGGGAAGACATACCCATTACAAGTCGTCTGCGTTTTGCAATGATGCTGAATACTGATAAAGAATACATGGCAGGGTTCCGGTATATCCTTACAAAATACTTTTCTTTATCTACCCATTACGATAGTGATATGGGGCTGGGAGCCGGCATTACTTTCACTTATTAAGTTGTGCCGGTAATAAAATGTAGAGAGAATGAAAATCTAATAACTAATTTTAATATGGAAATGCAGCAGCTGAAGTATTTATGAGAAAGCTTTTATTTTTTATCATATTCTTTTCAAATTTTACCTACAGCCAGGTAAACAGGCCCCAACACGATCCTCCTGAAACCATAAACAGGTATGCTGCAGTTCTGGCATTTGATATCTGTACAAATACAATTACAGTTTCCGATGCCACCGAATTCACCCCCGGCGATACGGTATTAATGATCCAGATGAAAGGTGCTGTAATAGATACCAGCAATACCCCTGCATTTGGAACCATACTGGATTATGGCAATGCCGGCAATTACGAATTTAATTTCATCAGCGCAAAATCAGGTAATGCGTTAACTTTTTTAAATAAGCTTACCCGGGGTTATGATATACCCGATGGTGTGGTACAATTGGTAAGGGTTCCAAAATATAAATCGGCGTACTTCAGTGGTGGTCTTACCTGTGATGCCTGGGATGGAGCCAAGGGGGGTATTGTTGCAGTGTATTCATCATTTCGGTTAACATCGGTTGAAGATATTTATGTTTCGGAAAGAGGGTTCAGGGGAGGAATAGGTTTTAATGCTGCCAGTATTGCAGGCAGTTGTAACCAAAATAATTATTATTACCCGGCAAGCAGTGAGTATGCAGCTTTAAAAGGAGAAGGCATCGGCAACGTTTCTCAGAATATGATCAAAGGAAAAGGAGCATTGGCAGGAGGAGGAGGAGGCGGTAACAGTGTGAACAGTGGCGGTGGTGGCGGAGGAAATGCAGGTGCAGGCGGACAGGGCGGTTATCAATCTGATAGTTGCAATGCGGCCCCATTTAATAACGGCGGCATTGGGGGCAATAGTTTTTTATATAATAGTACGGTCAATAAAATTTTCATGGGCAGCGGTGGAGGAGCAGGGCATATTAATAGTGCAGTTGTACAACCCCCATCAGGCGGTGCTGGTGGAGGTATTATTATTATCATTACTGATACCCTTGAAATGTATGAGGAGTTCATACGTGCAAATGGTGCAAATGGAGGATATTGTAATACAGCAACCTGTAATGATGGCAACTGCGGCGGCGGCGGAGGAGGTGCCATATTATTAAGCTATACAAATGTTGCAGGCACGCTCGTTAATGAGGCTACAGGAGGTAGAGGAGCAGATATGTTTGGGCCTCTTGTCCCGGGGAGGGCCGGCCCCGGCGGTGGTGGTGGCGGTGGTGTTACATTAATTACCGGCAGTTCGTTTCCGGTTAATGTAACAACTGCAGTAACCGGTGGAGCAAATGGCGTGATACAGCAGGATGCAAATAATCCATGGGGTGCAACAGCAGGAGCCCCGGGTATAAATATTTTTGATATTGTCTTACCGTGGGATAACGTTTTATTTAAACCCAATATCGATTCAGTAAGGATGCTGAATACTGTCAATTACTGCAACAATATCCTGTTCAATGGATTTGGATTTACAAATGCATATCCAATAACTTCCTGGAATTGGGACTTTGGTGATGGCGGTACGGCCAACACACAAAACGCTGTTCATAATTATAATATAGCGGGTAACTACGATGTAAAATTAATTGTTACGGATATTAATGGATGTAAAGACAGCATTATTAAAACAATAAATACAGCAATACCCATGTTTGTAGATGCAGGTCCCGATGCTGTTTTATGTGCAAGTGGGCCGGTCTCCTTAACATTAAATGGCAATGGAACGGGTAATTATTCCTGGGCCCCGGCTGCCGTGCTTAATAATAGTACATTACAAAACCCAACAGCAACTATCGACACAACAACTAAATTTTATCTTACTGTTTCAAACGGAACAGGATGCAGTGCTGTGGATTCTGTTACCATTACTATCAATAAAAACCCTGTTGTAAAAACTTTAGCCGACACTGCTATATGTAAAAATGACCTGTTGGTACTAACAACTAATGGAGCAGTAAGTTATAACTGGAGCCCTGGGATTTACGTGAACGATTCAACCATTGCCAATCCGCAATATATTGATACAGCCTCTCACACTTTATTTGTTACAGGTACAGCTATAAATGGATGTATGGCAAAAGATACGATCAGTATATCTGTTAGAAACAGGGCAACATTTATTGCTCCGGAAAATAAAACTATTTGTAAAGGAACTTCCGTACAATTGAACGGGAATAATGGCAATACGTTTCAATATACCTGGAGCCCGTCTTCGTATTTAAATAATGCTGCTATTATTAATCCTGTTGCCAATCCACCATTTACCATTGCCTATACTGTAAAGGTCGCTGATAATATTTGTAAGAACGACAGCAGTTTTATAGTTGATGTTTTAGTTCTTCCTGCGCCAATAGTGAAAGCAACAAAAACTAATGACCTGAATTGTAACAAACCGTTTGCACAATTACATGCGAGTGGTGCATTTAGTTATACCTGGGTACCATCATATGCGCTTAGTAACGATAGCATTGCAGACCCGGTGGCCAATCCTGCGGCCACAACAACTTATTATGTGTATGGAAGAGACAGTTCCATTTGTATTGGAACAGATAGCATTACACTAGTTGCGAATTTTAAAAATCATGGTATAATATTGCCAAACAGTTTTACTCCCAATAATGATGGCCTTAATGATTGTTTTGGAATACGGTATTACCGTGATGTGAAGAACCTGGATTTTATTATTTTTAACCGTTATGGCAATATTGTTTTTAGAACCCATAATGCCGATGAATGCTGGGACGGTAAGTATAAAGGAAAACCAGCCGGCCCCGGTAGCTATGTATATTTTATTAAAGCAAAAACCCTGTGTGGCGAAGTAGTTATAAAGGAGAATATCATGCTGATCAGGTAATTCAGTAATTATATGTTTGCAGGAAGATCTCTGGGATGGTAAATATTGTAACACTGCTTTTATCTTAATTATCACATCTTTGCACCCATACAAATACATGTTATGGAAATACTGGGCTTTTTTTTAGCGGCACTTGTCGGTGTTTCATTAGGCCTGATCGGTAGTGGAGGCTCTATTCTAACAGTTCCAATCCTGGTTTATATAATGGGGGTCAATCCTGTATTAGCTACGGCCTACTCATTATTTATTGTGGGCTCAACAGCGCTTGTAGGTGGTGTGCAAAGTGCCCTGCAAAAAAGAGTTGATTTTAAAACTGTCCTGATTTTTGGTATCCCTTCCATTGCTGCAGTATATGCTACCCGCATGTGGCTGGTGCCATTTATTCCTAAGGAGATCTTTTCCATAGGCTCATTGGTAATTACAAAGTCTATTGCCCTGATGTTACTGTTTGCCATAGTTATGATCCTTGCTTCGGTAAGTATGATCCGCACGGGAAAGAAAAAGGAAGTAGATGAAAACGCACCCATGTCATATAATTATCCCATGATATTACTTGAAGGAGCTGTTGTAGGCTTACTCACTGGGCTGGTGGGTGCGGGGGGAGGATTCCTGATCATACCTGCACTGGTGTTGCTTGCACGCATGCCGATGAAACTGGCGGTAGGTACATCTCTTTTTATCATTGCTGCAAAATCGCTTATCGGTTTTATCGGAGACCTGCAGGGCAGTGAGATCATAGACTGGAAACTGCTGGGCATTTTTACTGCATTTTCTGTTGCCGGTATTTTTGCCGGTATTTTGTTATCTAAAAAAATACCCGGACAAAAACTTAAAAAAGGGTTTGGCTGGTTTGTGTTGGTAATGGGCATTTATATTATTATCAAGGAATTGTTTCTTAAATAAGACCCGTTGGTTTTTCATTCAACAGGCAATATGGTTTCTGAATTTACACACTAAAAATTATCTTATGCATATAGAACAAATTTATACCGGGTGTTTGGCACAGGGTGCTTATTACATCACATCTAATGGCGAAGCTGCCATTATTGATCCATTGCGTGAAACGGCTCCTTATATGGACAGGCTGCAAAAAGATAAGGTAAAATTGAAATATATTTTCGAAACACATTTTCATGCAGATTTTGTGAGCGGACATGTAGACTTAAGTAAAAAGACCGGGGCGCCAATTGTTTATGGCCCCAATGCTGCCTGCGAATTTGATTGTATTTCGGCAACCGATGGCCAGGAATTTAATATAGGAGATATAACGATCAAAGTGTTGCACACACCCGGACATACGATGGAGAGTACCACCTTTCTTTTAAAAGAGGCAACCGGAAAAGATCATTGCATTTTCAGTGGCGATACGTTGTTCTTAGGGGATGTTGGCCGTCCCGACCTTGCGCAAAAATCTGCTGACATAACCATGGAAGAACTTGCAGGATTACTTTACGAAAGTTTAAATACTAAAATAATGCCATTGGCCGATGATGTTATTGTGTACCCGGCACATGGGGCCGGCAGTGCCTGTGGTAAAAATATGATGAAGGAAACTGTTGATACTTTGGGCAATCAAAAGAAAATGAACTATGCATTGAATCAGCCCAATAAAGAAGCCTTTGTTAAGGCAGTTACGGATGGTTTGCTGCCACCTCCTGGATATTTTGGAATGAATGTAGCCATGAATAAAAAGGGATACGAAAGTTTTGATAGCATTTTAAACAAAGGTATGAATGCATTAACACCCGATGAGTTTGAAACTGCCGCAGAAAATACGGAAGCTTTAATATTAGATACCAGGAGCAATACAGATTTTTATAAAGGCTTTATTCCACAATCCATTAATATTGGTTTGAACGGAGATTTTGCTCCCTGGGTTGGCGCACTCATCGTAGATGTAAAGCAACCGATCTTACTGGTTACTGACCCGGGCAGGGAAGAAGAATCGGTGACCCGTTTAAGCCGCGTTGGTTTTGATCATGTAACAGGACATTTAAAAGGCGGTTTTGCAGCCTGGCTATCGGCCGGTAAAGAAGCAGATACAGTTGACCGGATAACTGCAGAACAATTTGCAAAAGAAGTAAAGATCGGGGAAGATAAAATTATTGATATCCGCAAGGATACTGAATATGCAGGAGAACATGTTGAAGAAGCATATAACCGGCCATTGGCTTTTATCAATGACTGGGCGAAGGATATAAACCCCCAAGAACATTTTTACATTCATTGTGCAGGTGGATACCGAAGTATGATTGCCGCATCTATTTTGCAGGCACGTGGGTACAGAAACTTTACAGAAGTAGATGGCGGATTTAGCGCCATCAGTAAAACCAATGTGCCTAAAACAAATTTTGTATGCCAGAGTAAAATTATGAATGCATAAGAAAGAATTTTTGCACTGATCTTTTGCTGTACGGAAGCATGAAGAAAAATCAGGAAACGTCCGCCGGTTGACGGATGTTTTTGTTAATGGAGGAACAAAAAAAATATTATTGTATTTTGTAGAAGTGATGCCAGAAGCAGCCAGGCAAAAGCGATATTAGCACAAAACGGGATCACTGGCGTGGTTAATGGCGGCACCTGGGAGTATGTAGATCAATATGTAAAATAAAATCGTTCCTTTGAGTTGTTACCAACAGTTTTATTAAACCAATTAATCATCTATGAGTATTTTAGAGTGGATCAAACAACCCTGGCCATGGTATGTTGCAGGACCCTTAATAGGATTAACTGTACCAGCCTTGCTCATCATCGGCAATAAATCATTTGGTATCAGCTCATCACTGCGCCATGTTTGTGCCGCCTGTTTTCCGGCAAACATTCCTTTCTTTAAGTACGACTGGAAAAAAGAAATATGGAACCTGTTTTTTGTACTGGGCATTCTTTTAGGCAGTATTATCGCCGTTACTTTATTGGCTAACCCGGCGCCGGTTCAGGTAAACCCTAAACTGGCAACAGACCTGGCAGGTTATGGCATAACAGATTATTCACAGCTGATGCCAGTTCAGTTATTTAACTGGCAAAGCCTGTTAACAATAAAGGGTTTCATTATGATCGTTGTGGGAGGATTCATGGTTGGTTTTGGAACCAGGTATGCAGGAGGCTGTACCAGCGGCCATTCCATTATGGGGCTCTCCACATTGCAATGGCCATCCCTGGTTGCAACGGGTTGCTTTATGATCGGCGGTTTTATCATGGCCAACCTCATTCTTCCATTTATTCTTTCTCTTTAAATGAAACAACATGCAAAAAGCAACAGAAAATAATACAGACTTTGAAGTTCGTTCATTGGATGCCATGTGCGTTAATGAAAGCCAGTTAACACATAAATGGTATCACCATATTAAATACATGCTCGTTGGCATAGCATTCGGAATTGTTTTTGTAAAAGCAGAGATCATCAGCTGGTTCCGCATACAGGAAATGTTTCGGCTGCAATCTTTTCATATGTATGGCGTAATTGGAAGTGCGGTAGTTGTGGGGATCATTTCAGTATGGCTTCTTAAAAAATTTAAAGTGAAAACAATTTATGGCGAAGCAATAACATTTCATCCCAGGTCATTTAATAAAGGCCAAATATATGGGGGACTGTTGTTTGGTTTGGGTTGGGCAATTACCGGCGCCTGCCCGGGGCCTTTATATGCACAGATAGGTTCGGGTGCTTATGTGATAGTGGTAACTTTACTAAGCGCTGTTGCGGGTACCTGGGTATATGGCTATTTCAGGGAAAAACTTCCGCATTAATTATAAAAATGAGCATGTATGCCGAATGACCAGGAAGATAAAATAAAGGACAAGCTTGTTACAGTCATCAATAAACTGCTGGTTGTTATTGCAGTACTTGTATTGGCTTTAATATTATTGCCTGTTGTTTTTTATTATGACCAAACAGGAAAAACAAAAGAAAAAATTACAGAAAAAAAAGATACGGTTACTTACTGGATGGCCCCGGATATCAATACCATAACAGACGCCAGGCTAAAAGAACAGGTAAGCTACGGCAAAGAATTAATTGCACATACATCCAAATACCTCGGGCCCAAAGGGTCAGTCATGCAGATCAGTAATGGAATGAATTGCCAGAATTGTCATTTGCAGGCGGGCACTGCGGTCTTTGGAAATAATTACGGGTCGGTAGCATCATTGTATCCTAAGTTCAGGGCAAGGAGCGGCAGCATCGAAAATATTTATAAACGGGTTAATGATTGTATTGAACGCAGCCTGAACGGTAAAGCATTGGATACCACAAGTAAAGAGATGCTGGCCATAGAAGCATATATTAAATTCATCGGATCAAATGTAGCGAAAGGAAAAAAAGCTGAAGGGTCAGGTCTTAAAGACCTTGCTTATCTTGACCGTGCTGCTGATGCTGCAAATGGAGCCGTTGTTTATACAGCCAAATGCCAAAGCTGCCACCAGCCAAACGGTGGCGGGGTATTTAATGCCGACTCATCTGAATATACTTATCCAGCTTTGTGGGGCAATAACAGTTTTAATGTTGGTGCCGGCCTCTACCGCATCAGCAATTTTGCAAAATATGTAAAGTATAATATGCCGCAGGGCACAATTTATCAATACCCACAACTAACCGATGAAGAAGCATGGGACGTTGCAGCATTTATTGTATCTCAACCAAGGCCTCATCTTCAGACACCTAAGGATTGGCCTGATATTTCAAAAAAGCCGGCTGATCATCCCTTTGGGCCTTACGCAGATAATTTTTCTGAAAAACAACATAAGTTTGGCCCATTTAAACCGATAGCAGAAGAACAAAAGAAAAAAGAAGAAGCATCAAAAAAAACATCCGTAAAAAAATAGTATTCCTACATGAAGAACCAGCGAAGAGATTTCATTAAAAAATTAAGTGCCCTTGGCGGAGCAGGATTGCTGGCTTCTTCACCCATTCTTTCAATTGCGGGCACCATAGAAAAAGATGATCAGCATGAAACACATGCTGCTGATAAACCATTTATCATTTCTATTTTACAAACCACCGACGTGCATTGCCAGGTTCATCCGCATGATGAACTATTCTGGGAAAATGATAAAGCGGTGTTTCGTAAAACCGGGGGCTATGCACACCTGGCAACTTATCTTCAACAGGAAAGAAAAATGAATCCCGATACTTTTTTAATTGATACCGGCGATATGTTCCAGGGCAGTGAATTATCTGTAAAAACAACCGGGCAGGCTATGGTGCCCATATTAAATGCATTGGGCTACGATCTCTATTTACCCGGTAACTGGGAAGTGATCTATTATAAAAAAGCCATGCAAACCTTATTGGGTTCTTTACAGGCACCAAAAGTTTGTGCCAATATGTATCATGACCTGGGTAATAATAAAAAGGGCGACCTGATCTTTCCGCCTTATTATACCTGGAATATCAAAGGCATCAAGATCGGGTTCATCGGCTACACGGATCCGCTTGTGCCGATCAGGCAATCACCCAATTACAGCAAAGGAATAATTTATACAAAACCAGAAGAGAATGTAGCACATTATATTGACGTATTGCGTAACCAGGAGCAATGTGCGTATGTATTAATAGCAGCACATTTAGGATTATCGCAGCAAATTCATTTGGCCAACCAGGCAGTATGTAAAGGCGTGGATTATATACTCGGCGGCGATACACATGAAAGGGTACGAAAACCCATTCAATGTAAATACAGTAAGGTAGTAGAACCGGGCGCTTTTGGCTCCTTTGTTGGTAAACTTAGCCTTACTGTGCAAAATGGTAAGATTATAAAAGATGAATATGAACTTGTGGAGATAGCTGCAGGTAATATTGAACCATCAAAAGAAATGGAAGACTTAATTAAAAGAAATGAAAAACCTTTTGCCGGCGATATTTATAAAATAGCAGGCTACAGTACCATTCCGTTGTACAGGTATTTTGTTGTAGAAAACCCTATTGATACCCTGATACTGGATGCATTGAAATGGAAGATCAATGAAGTGGATATTGTATTATCAAATGGTTTTCGTTTTTGTCCCCCGCGCACTACGCCTGACCATACCGGCAATATTCCCATCACAGACGGGTTTATTTTTGACATGCTGCCGGTTGACAGTACAGTAAGAACCGGGCGGGTAACTGGTAAACAAATTCGCGACTGGCTGGAAACTGAATTGCATAACGTATTTGCAAAAGATGCATCAGAACGGTTTGGAGGTTGGGCAATAAAGTTTAAGGGAATGAAAATTTCCTTTAATGCCTTTGCAGAAAAATGGAAAAGAGTGCAGCAGGTTACGGTTGGCGGAGTTGCGCTTGATATGAAAAGAACCTACAGCATCTGTGCATGCGAACGGGATGGAGATCCACCTGATATGCTTTGCCGGATGAAAAATGTGGCCAATGCAAAAAATACGAGTTATACTTTGCATGTAGTTATGAAAGAATACCTGGCTGTCCATTCACCCGTTACCCCTTCGCCACCTCAAAACGCTACAATATTAGATGCACCACAAACATTGCTTACGCAGGTTACGGGAGTAGATTACAAATTTCGGTAAACTAGCAGACTGTCAGGCTGAGTAAACAATTTTTGCTAATACAAACAAACTCTTTGAAAATGACAAGGAGGATTTTTTTTCTCAGCTTCGCTGCGAAAGAGGTTTGCCACAAAGGCACGAAGTAGAAAAATGCTACGCATTTTCCTTTGTGCCTTTGGGTCTTTGTGGCTAAATTCAATTTTGCAAAAAAATTGAATTTCAATGCTTTAAAATATTTGTCATTGGCAGCTTGTCGAAGCCGGTGTTTTCCTTTTGTAATCCGCTTTCGACAAGCTCCTTTACAGGTTTTTTATAAAAGTCAATTCTTATTTTTTAATGATTGTCTTTTGCAACCTATGCATTTCATTTTTTACATCCAGTATGTAAGCACCGGGCGCAAATACAGTATTCAATTTTATTGATTGTATGCCTGCATACTTAATATCCAACATACCTGATTGCATAACCTGCCCATCCATATTGGAGATGGTATAGCTATAAATCCCATTAACAGTCGCATCTGCATGAATTTCAATACTGGTATTAACAGGATTTGTTATCACATAAAAATTCTTGCTGCTGTTTTCCCTAACAACAACCAGGTGTGAGTAATTAACCTGGTTACTTGTCTTATTTATCTTTAAGCGATAGAATACAGTTCCCTGCAAGATGCTGTTGTCATCGTAGCTATACATTTCAGTGTTGTTCCTGTTATAGGCAGATCGTACAGCAATGGTATAAAAATTTGTACCGTCATCACTTCGTTGAAGTTCGTAACGGACAACATTCATTTCGTTTCCAATGGTCCAGTTAAGCCTGGTATAGGCTGTCATCCGCTGGGCAGTAAAACTGATGATGTTTAAAGGCAACACATAAGATACACTTCCAAAAGTAAAATTGTTATTAAAAACTGATACACTGTTTGAGGTAACATTCCCCGTGGTTAATGCGCTTCCCGATCCTGTACCGCCAATACTTCTCCAGAAAACACTGCCATCATAGTTGGCAACCCGGACACTGGATACCTGTATATTCGGAAAAGGTACTTTGCTGTTATCCCAGTTCATGGCAACCATGGCTGCCGCACCAATTACTTTATTGATCGTCCAATACTCAGAACTGTCAACTATTACCAATGGATCAAAACGGCTTGTATAATTTGGCGTAATGCCCCTGTTATATTTCACATTAAATTGTCCGCTTGCTGTCAAATTGATCAAAGCAATTGTCCGTTGGTACAAATTATTTCCCACGGGAAAAATAAAATCTGTATTCCCTGTTTTTTTAACCCAGCCGATCACATGCCTGTCATCTGCACTGCCTGTGTATGATGAACCTGCTTCATAGATCATGTAATTGGGCGTGGCCGAAGTATTGATCATTCCCGCAGAAAAAGTATGCGTTCCTGCAACACTTAGATCATTGTTAAGTGTTATTCCTGTAGTATTATTAGTGAACAGGTTATAGGTTTTAAAAATCTGCGTACCGCTTACTGTTTGTGCGGCTGTTCCATTAAGGTATAATGCCCCCGTACCCGCAGACATGGAAGCCTGGTCGTTAACGAGGTTTTGTTTGACATAGATTTTGCCATTATTGCTCAGTGCTGCGGTGGAAGTATTGGTAAGATTTCCGTTAATATGTAAGGTATCGGCGCCGGTACTTATATACAATGTACCCGTATTGTAAAGATCTACCTGGGCATGGGCAAATAAAGCAGCTAAAAAACTGATCAACATTAAACATATGGCTTTTTTCATAGAACGTTTTTCTGAAAGTGAATAACCGGTCCGGTTTATTTAATGGTAAGGTTCAAAGTTTCTACAGTCATACTACTTGCGTCAGATGTATTGGCGGCCCATATCTCTATATAATCATTAGTAGAAAGCTGTACCGTGCAGGTAATGGTTAATGACCCTTTGTCTACGCCTGTGGATAGCCGCATGGCCTGCTCCGATTCGGGCAGTTTAACACCATTCTTATAAATGTAGAAAGAAAAATATTTATTGGCCGCCGCGGAGGTAACACTTACAGAACCGGTAACAGCAAAGCGACGGTTTTTTATACCCGTATACACCAGGTGATTATTTTGCGTGGAACTGACCCTGAAAAGTCCAACAGCTGAAGTTGTGCCCAATACTTTTGTCGGTATATTGGTGGCAGAAAAACTGGTGACCGTACTTGCAGTAAGATATAGGTTCCCTGCAGCCACATCATCTTTTTCTGTTGTTATCCCGGGTGCCTCTACTTCCCATTTGCCTGAAAATGTACCATTCACCCTGGTACCCGTACCCATCATGGCTGTATTTTTAAAAGTTGCTGCATCATTGATCGATGTAATTCCAGAGACATCTAATAATACAGCGGAATTTGTACTCAATCCTTGACTAAAACCTCCCAGCTTTTCTATCATTGAAAAATTTCCAACCATTTTTTCAAATGTATTTGTATTTGTAGAGAACCATGCGGTATTGTCAAGCAGCAAATGGGTATTATCCTGGTAAGTAATTCCATTACTGTTGCCAGAATATTGTACTACGCTGAAGAAAACGATATAACCGCCTTTCACCAGCCCTACTTCTTTGCAATTAGCAACAATATTATCCCTGAAGATCAGGTTGTCAGTAGCTCCCATATCAAGATTGAAGAGTTTAGAACCGGTTGTAATAGCTGCAAGGGTGAGGTTCTTCATTGTTCCTCCTTTTGTACCGGTAAATAATTCTCCCGAACCGGGGGTGTATATCAGTTTGTCATTATTTGCATCTTTTCCTACCAGGTAGCATCCGTTCAGGTTGATCTTATTGGTCATGAATATTGTTCCGTTTATTTCATATGTTATGCCGGCTGCTAAGGTAATAACACCTGCAACGGGTGCCGGAAGATCAGCAACTGATTGTACAAGTACAAAATTATTCCTCGTTTTAACAGGGCCTGAACCAGTTATATTCCAGTTGGTACCGTCACTTACTACTGTTATCATTTCTTTAGTATCATTCAACAACCACGAAGCAGTGGCATCAATGGTTTGTGCCGAGGTGGTAGCTATGGTCAATACCGGAAGCGGATTGGTAATGCTTGCATTCTTTATAGCATATATCCTGCCTGCGCAGGTTACGGCATCAGGTAGTGTTATGGTTGTGGCAGTGGTACCTGTAAAAACGAGGGTATTATCTGTTGCAGTTGCTGTCGTTGATGAACTAAACGAACGGTAGTTCAAAGCAAGTGAACCCCTTACATCTAAAGTAGAGTTAGGTGATGTTGTTCCGATACCGATCTGTGCATAAGATGATACGACACAACATAGTAGCGTAACAATGAGTATTAGTCTTTTCATAAAATTGGAATTTAGAAAACCCGAAGTCTTCAGGTAAGTAATGATATGCTTGAATTATCGGACTTAAAACGGTATAATATAGATTTAAGTGTAACGGACCTTATAGGATGTTTCACTGTTCTCTTGTAGAAATACAACTACTGGATTATTGATCAATAGCATTTAATTTTGTTCGTATGCATTTTAACTCTTGAAAAGCATGAAAAACCTATATCATTAGAATCAGTTGTAACTTATTGTAATTATTTTTACCGTTCCAATACCTGACCAACACTTAAGTCTTTATAAACAATGTCAATTTTTTTTCCATTCATAAAAAAGCCCAAAAATTATCTACCTGGGCATAAACACGGACCCACTTCCGTCTTAAACAGGCATATTGTGTTTGGCGTATTGACATTTATTATTCTTGCGTGTTTATTCGGGTCCCTTATTTATCAACGATATCTTATTGTAAAGCAGGAGCAAAAAAAAGAGGCATTTGTTAAGGCAAACAATGCCAAAGACAGGTTCCATGAGGTATTGGCAAATAGTTTATCTGCTACCCGGATGCTTTCTTTCTTTGTGGATAATAAGGGAGAGGTCAAAAATTTTGATTCGGTTGCAGCACAGATATTAAATACCAATAAAAATATTGATATCCTGGAATTAGTGCCCGATGGAGTGATCCAATATGTTTATCCTTTAAAAGGGAACGAAAGCGTTATAGGGTATAATATTTTAAAAGATCCCTCCAGGAATAAAGAAGCATTGAAAGCGATCCAAAAAAATGAATTGTTTTTTTCTGGTCCTTATAACCTCAAACAGGGAGGATTTGGAATTGTAGGGCGGCTACCTGTTTTCAGGAACGGAAAATTCTGGGGCTTTTCTGCTGTTGTCATTAAGATATCAACTTTATTAAAAGCCACAGGCTTAAACAATACGGGTGAAGATGGTTATTACTACCAGCTTTCCAAAATTAATCCCGATACCAAAAAACAGGAATTCTTTATCCCGCATATACAGCAACCTTTAAGTGATTATTTTTTTTCCGTTGAAATACCGGATGGCGACTGGAAGCTTTCTGTAGAACCGATTAATACCAATAAAGGCATATCAGATGTTTTTATACTTTGTTTATTAGGATTGCTGTTTTCTGTGCTGGGTGCAGTATTTGTATTTATAATGTTGAAAAGGCCGGAAAAATTAGACAGGCTTGTTAAGGAACGGACAAAAGAATTAAAAGGCAGCGAAAATAAATACCGCTCACTTATTGAAAGGGTATCCGATGCTTTTGTATCACTGGATAACAACTGGAATTACACGTATGTAAATAAAAAAGCCGGTGAAATATTAGCAAGAAAACCCGAGAGCCTGGTCGGTAAACATATCTGGACCGAATTTCCGGAAGGAATAAACCAGCCCTTTTATCTTGCCTATTATAAAGCCATGGAAACACAGGAGTACCAATGCCTGGAAGAATATTATCCGCCTTTTGATAAATGGCTTGAAAATCACATTTATCCTTCAAATGACGGGTTGACCATTTTTTTTAAGGATGTTACCGAAATTAAAAAAGTATCATTGGCTTTAATAGAAAATGAAGAAAAATACCGTTCACTTATTGAGCAGGCAACAGATGGTATTATCCTTTACTCATTTGATGGTACTATCCATAGCTTTAATAAAGCGGCATACATCCAAACAGGATATACTGAACAGGAATTTCAAAAACTGAACCTGAACGATCTTTTTGTTGAAGTCAGTTTAACCAATAAAAAGCCAAAGGATAAAAAACTGGAAACAGATGAACCTGCGATCTTATACAGGAAATTGAAAAGAAAAGACGGTTCTGTTTTCAACGTAGAATTGAATGCCCGCTTGCTGCCTGATGGAAAAATATTTGCCATCGTAAGAGATATCACGGAACGTGAAAAAGCAGAACAGGCCAGGATGCATGAAGAACAGACAAGGCAGTTGATCATGAATTCGGCTTTGGATGCTATCATCTGTATCAATGCTGAAGGTGCCATTACCCTGTGGAATCTCCAGGCTGAAAAAATATTTGGCTGGAGTGAAGAAGAAATCAATGGCAAACTTTTAACTGAAACGATCATTCCGCACCAGTATCAGGAACAGCATGAAAAAGGAATGAAACATTATCTGCAGACAGGCGAAGGACCCGTACTGAACAGGATGTTTGAAATAACCGCACTTGACCGGCAAGGCAGGGAGTTTCCCATAGAACTTTCGATAGTACCCATGCAGCAGGAAGGGCAACAATCATTTTGTGCTTTCATCAGGGATATTACCGAAAGAAGAAAGGCAACAGAAGAGATCAATAAATCAAACGAGCGCTTTGACCTGATAGCACAGGCAACCAATGATGCAGTGTGGGACCATGATTTTATTAAAAATGAAACATGGGGTAATAAAGAACTGTATGATCTTTATGGATTTGAGTACGGAAAAGAAAAGATCGATCTCGAAATGTTCTTTTCCCGCCTCCATCCCGATGAACGGGAAGGACTTGAACAAAGGATGAAAGATGCGATCGGGCAATCTGTCAGCTCCCTGTCTGAAACATTTCGCTTTAAAACTGCCGATGGCAATTATAAAACTTTTTATGACCGTGCCCACATTAAATATGATACCGGTAATAAACCGGTGAGGATACTTGGGGCCATGCATGATATTACCGACAGGGAATTAATAAAACAACAGATCTTAAAAGAGAAAGAACTTTCAGATAGCGTTATCAATAGTCTGCCGGGCGTATTTTACCTGGTTAAAAAAGGAGGAAAATTTCTGAGATGGAATAAAAATATGGAAACCGTAACCGGTTATACTACAGAAGAAATAAGCGAGATGCATCCTTTGGATTTTTTTGACAAAACAGACCAGCCCCTGATGTTGGCAAAGATCGCCAATGTTTTTGCACTGGGTACCGATGAAGTGGAAATTGATTTTTTATTAAAGAACAAACAAAAGATCCCTTATTATTTTAATGGGCAGGCTATAGAGTATGAGGGAGAGGTCTGTCTTATGGGTGTTGGGCTTGATTTTTCGGAACGTGAAAAAGCAGGCAAGGCATTAAGGGAAAGTGAGGAACGTTACAGGTCGCTGGTTGAAAATGCTACTGAAGCACTTGTTGTATTTGATGTAGAAACACAACTGTTTGTGAGTGTAAGTGAAAGTGCATCAATACTTTTCAAAATGACAAAAAAAGAGCTTTTAAATGTAGGGCCAGTACATGTTAGCCCCCAATATCAACCGGATGGAAGATTGTCTTCTGATGCTGCCCGGGAATATATTAAGAAAGCGATCAAAGGGGAGAAGCCTTCTTTTGAATGGATGCATTGTGATAAAGGCGGTAAGCCGATCCCCTGTGAGGTCTGGCTGGTACACCTGCCTGCTGAAAATAAAATGTTGATCAGGGCCAGCGTCATTGATATTACCGAAAGAAAAAAAGCCAAAGAACTCTTACAAAAATCCTATGATGATATCCGGCAACTGGCCAGCAACCTGCAAAGTATCCGGGAAGATGAAAGAACCAATATTTCCCGTGAGATACATGATGAACTGGGGCAACAATTAACAGGACTTAAAATGGACCTGCACTGGCTGAAACGGAAAATAAACAGTTCAGACGAAGAGATCTCAAATAAAATGACAGAGAGTATGGAATTGGTCAATGCAACGATAACATCGGTAAGGAAAATTGCAACAGACCTGCGGCCAGGCATTCTCGACGATCTTGGCCTTATCGCGGCTTTAGAGTGGCAGGGAGATGAATTTAAAAAAAGGTCAGGTACTGATGTTGAGTTCATAAATAAAGTGGGCGATATCGTACTGCCACCCATGGCTGTAACCGGCATATTCAGGATCTACCAGGAATTACTTACCAATATAGCCCGGCATGCGAACGCTACTTTGGTTAAAACAACCTTAGAAAAAAAAGGTAAGCGTTTATATTTCTGTATAACAGATAATGGATCAGGATTTAACCTGGAAACGATTAATAATAAAAGTACACTCGGCCTGTTAGGCATAAAAGAGCGTACCTTACTATTAGACGGTACTTACGAATTTAAAAGTGAGCCGGGTAAAGGGTCTGAAACAATTATTTCTATCCCGATGGATCATTAATAATAAACGGTATAAAAAAAATATTATGTTACGAATTTTAATTGCCGACGATCATACCGTCGTGCGAAAAGGGTTAAGACAAATTTTGTTGGATGAGTTTCCAACAGCAGTCATACATGAAGTGGCAGATGCGGAAGAGCTGATCATGAAAGTAATGACCCAAAAATGGGATGTTGTGGTGAGCGATCTCTCCATGCCGGGGAGGAGCGGACTGGATGCACTGCAACAGATAAAGCTCAGTTTTCCAAATCTTCCCGTACTGATCTTAAGTATTCATCCCGAAGAACAATATGCCTTGAGGGCACTTAAAGCAGGGGCTGCGGGTTACCTCAGTAAAGATACTGCTCCCGATGAATTGGTTAAAGCAGTGCAGAAAGTACTGCTTGGCAAAAAATATATATCTCAATCCATTGCAGAAAAACTGGCAAATACATTTTCTGCTGATGCAGATCAAAGCCCTCATGAAAAACTGAGCGACAGGGAATTTGATGTGATGAAGTTGCTGGCAAACGGTAAGTCGGTTTCAGACATTGCCGAAATGCTTTCGTTAAGTGTAACAACCGTAAGTACGTACCGTGCCCGGGTAATGACAAAAATGGATCTCAGATCAAACTCCGACCTGACCAAATACGCTATTGAGCATAATCTTATCTAAAAATAAAATCCTGTAGTATTTATCCTACACGATTGAAATTACTTCTACTACATTTTCAATTCTTGTAAACCTTTATCTTGTTTCAAACAAATAGTATAAACTATCGTAAAACCCGGGGATTCGTAAATTTATTGAGAAGTTGAGACTGTGTAAGATCAACTGATAATAATTGAACTAAAATATTTAATCCTATGATCAACCTTTGGAATGTAAAGACTTATAACTAATGAAAAATTCACTTACCGAATTCCTCCTATTTCTGTGATGACCGTTTAAGCATGTTAACATTTGCCGGAAAGATCAACAAATTTTTTTGTTGTCTTCCGGTTTTTTATTTAACTGTAGATCCGGTCAAAAGCTCCTTTGTATTTTTCCATGATCACTTTCCGTTTTAATTTAAGCGTAGGCGTAAGTTCGCCGCTGTCAATGGTCCATTCGTTGGGTAGTAGTTCAAATTTTTTGATCTGCTCCACGTGGTTAAAGAATTTATTGAAAGAATCGATCAGTTCTTTATACAGATCCAGGACCCTTGGATTGTGAATGGCATCTTCAATGGTTGTAAATGTTATTCCTTTATGCAGCATCCATTCTCTTAAATTAATAACAGACGGGACGATCAAAGCGCCAACAAATTTTTGTTCGGCACCAACCACCATCATCTGTTCAACAAAAGGAGATTCCTTCATTTTGTTTTCGATGGGCTGCGGGGCCACATATTTACCGCCGCTCGTTTTAAACAATTCTTTTTTACGGTCGGTTATCTTTAAATATTTACCATCTTCAAAAACACCAATATCACCGGTGTGTAACCAGCCATCAATAATGGTTTCGGCTGTAAGCTCGGGCCTTTTATAATAGCCCATCATCACGCTGGGCCCCTTAACACAAATTTCGCCATCAGCCTCCAGTTTTACTTCCTGGCCTTCAATAACCAGCCCTACTGTACCGAATTTGGTGCCGCCTTTTTTGCGGCAGTTCACACTTATTACCGGGCTGTTCTCCGTAGGTCCATATCCTTCATAGATCGGAATTCCGGCTGCAGTAAATATCCTGATCAGCCTGATCTGGCATGCAGCGCCACCGGTAACGATCAGTTTTATATTGCCACCCAATGCCTCACGCCATTTGCTGAAAACTAATTTATTGGCTATGGCCAGTTGCGTGGTATACCAAAGGCTTTTGGGTTTAATATTATCGTATTCATTTGCCAAAGCTACCGACCAGTAAAATAATTTTCTTTTTATACCGGTAAGTTCAGCGCCTTTTGCCATTATTTTTTCATAGGTCTTTTCAAGCAGTCTGGGCACTGTTGAAAATAGAGTAGGCTTTACTTCTTTTAAATTTTCGGCGATGGTATCCAAACTCTCAGCATAATAAATAGAAGCGCCACTGCTGATATAAATAAGTGAGACCATTCTTTCAAAAATATGGTTAAGGGGCAAAAAGCTCAGCGCCCTTCCATCCAGGTCATCCGTAAAAGGAAAACTGTTCTTTGAATGGATCACGTTGGTAACAATATTTCGGTGGCTCAGCATAACTCCTTTTGGTGTACCTGTGGTACCCGATGTATAAATGATAGTGGCGCAATGCTCAGCCCTGATGCCTGCTTTTATGGCTTCCATCTTTTCCAGGTCGGCAGCAGTAATATCTGCTATCAGCGTTTTCCAGCATGTTACATCCGGCAGTTCATCAAAACTGTACAC
>JBDSGK010000048.1:0-20745 GCA_039919015.1 Ferruginibacter sp. | reverse complement strand
ATTTTTTCAACGTTTTAAACCAAAGCCGCAAAAAGACGTCTGAACTCAAAATTAATCAAAATGAAACAACTGCTTATCGCCATTACTGCACTCTTTGTTATTTCCTGCAATAAATCTTCAACAGATATTATAACACCCATCGTTCCCGCTGTTGATAGTTTTACCGTAGCAGTAAATAATGGTTATGGTAGCGGTAAATACAAAATTGGTGATACAGTTGATATCTTTAGTATTGCCTACGGCGATAACCAGCAATTTGATAAATGGAGTGGCGATGTTTCTTTATTGAACGCTTTTGAAGAATGGCATAGCTGGTTTATTATGCCAAACCGGAATGTTTCGTTTACCGGCAGTTTAAAAACCATTACACCCGTTACCTTAAATTTTGAAATGATCAGGGGGCGTGACAGGATGAAACCCGTGTATTCTTATTTTCCTGCAGGGCATAAAGGATTTGTTTACCTGCTGCATGGTACCGGTGGCACTGCACAAAACACAGCCACCAGTTACGAATTCAAACAATTGATAAAAGATCTGGTTACAGATAATTTTGGAATTATTATTACCGAATGCGAAGAAGCTACAACGGGTGTTGATGCCAATGCCGATGGTAAATTAAGATGGCTTGTGGCACCTGCAGATTCTGTCAGCAATATTGATTACGCCAATATCAAGATCCTCACCGATACTTTTTATAACCGTGGCACCACCAACCGAAGTAAGTTGCGTTATTCAGCCGGCATGAGCAATGGGGGTAATTATGCTGCCTATCTTTCGGCTTATTATAAACACAAAGCAGGAGTTAGTTATTGTGCACAGGCAGGAGCAGTTTCGTTGACAACACTTACCCCGCTGCAGTTTTGTATGGCCCGGTACGACAATAATGAAAATGTTGGCCCTACTGGAAATGCCGCTGCATTATCTAACTCACAAACAATTAGCGGCCGTGGTGTTTGCAGTAAATATTTTATTAAAGAGCATGCCCCTTTATACGCTGAGCGTTTTGCAAGAAGGGGTGATATCAGCATAGCCAAATCTGCTGCTGTATTTAATGAACTTAAGGCTAAAGGTTATCTCAATAATAAAAATTATTTTATTGGCTTTTCAGACGTACTGGTGAATGCATATACAGCAAATCCTGCTTCGTTTCCAGAGCTTAACAGTTTAACTGTATTGCAAAAACTTTTTGTTGTTGAGCAGATCGATCTCTCTGTTTCTGATCACCAGATGTACAGTGATTATAACAGGGCAACGCTTAAGTTTTTTAATACACAATGCCTGTAATAAATTATTTTTTTTAAGATAGTTTCCTATCTTGTTTTAATGAACCAAAATAAGCATCTTACCTGGGGGTTGATCATCGTATTGGCCATCATCAAATTTGCAATACCTTTTTTTCTTCAACACCCCGTGTACGAATTACACCGTGATGAATTCCTTTACCTGGAACAGGGCAATCACCTGGCCTGGGGTTATATGGAAGTGCCGCCTATGCTTTCGTGGCTGGCATGGGTAACCAATGCACTGGGCGGGAGTTTTTTTTGGGTAAAATTCTGGCCTTCGCTATTCGGTGCATGCACGGTAATAATAACCTGCAGGATGGTTAAAGAAATGAGGGGTGGAATGTATGCCATCCTGGTAGCAGGCTTATGCATGATCTTTACCGCTTACCTACGGCTTCATTTTTTATTCCAGGCAAATTTTTTAGAGATCTTTTGGTGGAGCCTGTCCGCCCTGTTTATTTTAAGATTTATTAATACCGGCAGTTCAAAATATTTGTACCTGCTTGGCTTTGCCATTGGTTTCGGCTGGCTTGCTAAAAGTTCTGTCTTATTTTTTGCAGCGGGTATTGCTATTGGTCTTTTACTTACACCATATCGCAAGCTGTATGTAAACAAGCACCTGTATGGTGCTGGCCTGCTTGCTTTTTGTATTGCTTTACCCAATGTATTGTGGCAGTATCATCACAACTGGCCATTGATCCATCATATGGATGAGTTAAGGGAGACCCAGCTAAAATTTATAAACCCGGCCGATTTCTTAAAAGACCAGGTATTGATGTTCTTTGCCGCTTTTTTTATCTGGATAATGGGATTGATTTGGCTGGTCACGAATAAAGGAAAGCGGTATCGCCTGCTTGCATGGATCTACCTTGTTGTTATTGGGTTACTCATCGTATCCAGTGGAAAGAATTATTATTCGCTGGGGGCCTATCCCATGTTATTCGCTGCCGGTGCCGTTGCTTTACAACAATGGACAAATAATAAAATGAAATGGATAAGGTGGGTGGTTGTTATACTCATTTTATTTTTGACCTGGGTTATCAGAGCTATGTCCATGCCTTTATGGGAACCCGCTAAGCTGGCTGCTTTTTATAAAGAAAGGAAACTGGAAGATATGGGCTTTTTAAGATGGGAAGATCAGCAAAACCATTCGCTGCCCCAGGATTTTGCAGATTACCTGGGCTGGAGAGAGATGACAGCAAAAGCCGAATCCTTTTATCAATCGCTGCCAAAAGAAAAAAGGGACAGTACTTTTATTTATTGCAGGCATTACGGGCAGGCAGGCGCATTAAAATATTATGGTAAGAGCAAAGCGTTTAAGGATAAGGTAATTACCGACAATGGTTCATTTTTACAGTGGATACCCGACAACCTGGTATTTGAACACCTCCTCTTTATTGGCAGAAAAATGCCTGGCAAGGATGACGAGGTCTTTCAGCATTTTCAAAAAACTGCAGTTATAGATTCTGTCACATACCTCCATTCCCGGCAATTTGGAGATAAGATCATCTTTTTTGAGCACATTGATTCAATTGGTTTAAAACTGGCTACAGATGGATTAAAAAAGATGAAAGCGGAATTCAACCGCTGATATTCTTTATTTTTGTTGCTTAAGGTTATTATATGAACAGACCTGTAAGAGTATTAGTTGCCAAAGTTGGTTTGGATGGCCACGACCGCGGCGCCAAGGTTATTGCCACTGCCCTGCGTGATGCAGGCATGGAAGTGATCTACACTGGTCTGCGCCAGACACCCGAAATGGTGGTGAATGCTGCCTTGCAGGAAGATGTGGATGCCATTGGTGTGAGCATACTCAGCGGTGCACACAATACCATTTTCCCAAAGATCATTGCATTGATGAAAGAAAAAGGAATGAATGATGTATTACTTACCGGCGGTGGTATCATCCCCGAAACTGATATGGCTGAGTTGAATAAAATGGGTGTTGGAAAACTTTTTGCACCCGGTGCAACCACATCCGAAATTGCCGGTTATATAAAAGGCTGGGTGAAAGAGAACAGGAGTTTTTAATAACGATCTTCAAAAAAAATATTTATGTACACTACACTTATAACCAATGTAGAGAATGGCATCTTCACCATTACCATCAACAGGCCCGATAAATTAAATGCACTTAATAAAACAGTCATTGAAGAATTATCTGCTGCAATTGATGAAGTGTATAGCAATCCCGAAATAAGATCGGCCATTATTACCGGTGCCGGACCCAAAGCTTTTGTTGCCGGTGCCGATATCACAGAATTTTTAACCCTTGATGCTGCCGGCGGAAAAGAACTGGCCAAAAGAGGGCAGGATATGGTTTTCAGTAAAATTGAAAATTCACCCAAGCCCATCGTTGCTGCGGTAAATGGATTTGCTTTAGGCGGTGGCTGCGAATTGGCTATGGCATGTCATTTCAGACTGGCATCTGAAAATGCAAAATTTGGCCAGCCGGAAGTTAACCTGGGGCTGATACCAGGCTATGGCGGCACACAAAGACTGGTTCATTTAATTGGAAAAGGCAAAGCAATGGAACTGCTGATGTCGGCACACATGATAGATGCCAATGAAGCCAAACAACTTGGATTGGTGAATTATGTTACTACAGCAGAAACCTTATTGGAGCATACAAAGAAGATACTTGATGTGATCAATACAAAAGCGCCTTTAGCAGTTGCAGCCTGCATTAAAGCAGCCAATGCCGTTTTTGATGAAAGTAAGAACGGTTATCAAACCGAAATTGATGCATTTGGTGATTGCTTTGCTACAGAAGATATGAAAGAAGGAACAACGGCTTTTTTGGAAAAGAGAAAAGCGGAATTCAAGGGAAAGTAATTCATTTTTCTATTAGTTTTTCATCAATTAAATAGGCTTCGATTTCGCTTATTGCGACAGCTTTGTTTCCACCATTTAAATATAAAGTAAAGCTATTGATTTCAACTTTTGGAAAAGTAAGAATTCTTTTTCTTCCTATTGTAGTCCCTTCAAGTTCCATTAATTTTTCGCTTGCTTTAATTTGCATGGATACACTAAATGCACTACAATTCTGTCCTTCATTTAGGTGCTCCTGAATAACTATACAATTAATAAACTGTGGTTTTTTAAATTCAATTGAAAAGGACTCACCATAAGGATGAATTTTCAATTGTTTTCTAAATGTCTTTCTGTTCCCATCATGTAAAGCTGCTGTTTTTTCTGAAGTCAGGTTATGAAAATATCCTTGCACATGAGCAGATCTTACCAGGGATTTTGTAAAGTTTGTGGAAAGCAAGTTCTTTAAACCAACCAACGCAGCCGAATCATTTTCATTGATAAGCCCACTCCTATCCGGCGGTACATTCAACAATAAATTTGCACCACGGCCAACACTTTTTAAATAGAGATCAAACAACTGTGCCGGTGTTTTTACTTTACTATCTTCTGCTTTGTGGTAAAACCATCCCGGCCTGATACTAACATCGCATTCAGCCGGTATCCAATTTTTACCATAGATATTTCCAGTGTTCAATGTATCCTGCGACGGAGCACCGGCACCCCTTGTGAAACCAGCAGTATCCAGTGTATTCCAGTTTGTCTTTCCTGCAAAGCCTTGTTCATTGCCCACCCAACGGATATCAGGTCCTATATCGCTGAAGACAAGCGTACCGGGTGAAAGATCCCTAACCGTTCTTTCAAACCTTTTCCAATCGTATACCTGGCGCTTTCCATTAGGGCCTTCGCCATTGGCCCCATCCCACCAGAGTTCCCATATAGGTCCATAGTTTGTAAACAACTCTTTCATCATACCCACAAATACATCATTGTAATTTTCTGTTCCATAATCAGGATGGTTCCTGTCCCAGGGAGAAATATAAACACCGAATTTCAACCCATATTTTTTACAGGCTGCAGAGAGTTCCTTCAACACATCTCCATTTCCGTCCCTCCATTTGCTTTCCCTCACCGTATGTTTACTGAACTTGCTTGGCCATAAACAAAACCCGTCATGATGCTTTGCGGTAATGATGATCCCTTTTGCGCCGGCAGCTTTTGCAATACGGCACCATTGTTCACAATCTAAGTTTGTTGGATTGAAGACGGCTGCTTTTTCATTTCCATGTCCCCATTCCAGATCGGTAAAAGTATTGGGGCCAAAATGCATGAATAAATAAAATTCCATGTCGTGCCAATCAAGCTGTGTGCTCGTTGGTTTGGGTTGCAAGGTTTGTGCAGACAGTAAACATGAAAAAGCAGTAAAGAATAAGACCAATATTTGTTTGAGCAATTTCATATTTAATTAAAGTTAAGGTAATTAAAAGCTGTCAGCCTGAGCTTGTCGAAGGCGGGTTGTATAAAAAATAGCACCGGCTTCGACAAGCTCAGCCTGACAACCCTTAACTTAATGACATTGCCTGTAGGGACGAGTTATTGGTAAAAAGAGAACAACAATAAACAGAAAATGCCGTAGGCATGATACAAAAAATCCATCGTGCCTACGGCACTTTGTAATCTTTATCCTTTGTTGCTACCGATCTGTTGCCTCTACGAGGCATTTAAAATTACCCCCAATTGTTTATCTTATTAAAAAAGAAGACTGAATTCTTATATCCTGTGAAGAAGCCCCGATCATCAGTTCCACTTTTCCCGGTAAAACGGCTAAACCTTCTTTTGCTGAACTGTAATGCAACAGGTCGTCCGGCTTCAATAAAAAGCTTATTTGCTTTGACTCTCCTTTTTTTATATGACGCCGCTTATAACCTTTCAATTCTTTAATAGCCTGCTGCCCCTGCTGGTGAATATATAACTGCACCACTTCATCGCCATCTGTATTGCCAGTGTTCTTAACAGTAACAGTTATCTCTATTTTATCATTCAACACAGCCGATGATAATTTGAGGTTGCTGTACGCAAATTTTGTATAACTCAACCCAAATCCAAAAGGATACAAAACAGGTTTTTCACAATAGCGATAGGTCTTTCCCTTCATGGCATAATCATCAAAAGCAGGAATATCATTAATAGATCTATAAAATGTAACCGGCAATCTTCCCGCCGGGTTATGATCGCCAAACAATACTTCAGCTATTGCCTGCCCGGCTGCTTCGCCACCATACCAGCCTTCAATGATCCCGTCTATATTCTCTTTTTCCCAATTTATGGAAAGTGCACTTCCATTCATTAACAGCAACACGATCGGTTTACGGGTCTTTTTTAATTCCTTTAATAAAGCTGTCTGCACAGCCGGAAGATCAAGGTTTGTTTTGTCACCTCCATTAAATCCATCAACATTTACCTGCAGCGCTTCGCCTTCGAGCCTTGGCGAAATGCCGCCCACAAAAACAATAACATCAGCATCTTTTGCTGCTTCTACTGCCGGTATAAAATCAGCCTCCCTGTTATAATGCATGGTATCGGTAATGTAACAGCCTTTCTGGTGGTTAATCTGCACTTCTTTGCCCAAAATATTTTTTATTCCCTCCAGTACAGTAATTACATGCGTTGGTTCTCCATTATAATTTCCCAAAGAAATTTCTGCATCATTTGCATTGGGACCGATAACAGCAATTGTTTTTATTTTTTTTGATAGGGGTAAAATATTGTTCTTATTTTTCAGCAATACGATCGATTGTTTTGCAAGTTCCAGTGCATACACGTTGTGTGCTGTGTTGTTGACAATATTATAAGGTATGGATGCGTACCTGTTCAATGAAGCATTATCAAACATACCCAGTTTAAACCTGGCCCTTAATAATCTTGCTACGGCTGTATCAACTTCTGCTTCTTTCAACAGGCCTTGTTTAATAGCAGGGATAATGGCACCCACATAACCCATGCAATGATTATCAACACCAGCCCTGATCGCTTTTGCCATCCCTTCAACCGAATCTTTTACCGTGTGGTGAGAAATGAACATATCCCATACCGCACCACAATCTGTTGCAACAAATCCTTTAAAGCCCCATTGTTTTCTCAGGATCTCAGTCAACAAAAAAGGGTCGCTGCAGCAGGGTTCACCATATAACCTGTTGTAAGCACACATGAATGAATATACTTTTCCTTCCTGAGCCAGCATTTTAAAAGCCGGCAAATAAGTTTCCCAAAGGTCTTTTTTGGAAGGCTTTGCATTAAACTCATGGCGGGTTGGTTCTGGTCCACTGTGTACGGCATAATGTTTAGCCGTGCAAATGGTCTTAAAATAATTTGGATCATCTCCCTGCATCGCTTTTACAAAGGCAACACCCATGGTACCTGTGAGGTAGGGGTCTTCTCCATACGTTTCATGACCACGCCCCCAGCGTGGATCACGAAAAATATTGATGTTGGGCGAATAAAAGGTCAGCCCTTCATACAAACCATGTTTTCCCTCACGTTGAAACTGGTGAAATTTTGCTCTTGCTTCATCACTGATAATCACACCCATTTTATAAATAGCAGCATTGTTAAATGTAGCTGCCAGCCCTATTGGCTGTGGAAAAGATGTAGCCAGTCCGGCACGGGCAACACCATGCAATGCCTCATTCCACCAGTTATAAGCAGGAATTTGTAATCGCTCAATAGCGGGTGAAGTATTATTAAGCTGCGATGCTTTTTCCTCCAGTGTCATCCGCTGCAACAGATCCTGCACCCGGGCTTCCAATGGCAAACCAGGATTTAGATAAGCAGGTATTTGTGCCAATGAACTCATCGCGAAAAACAACCCGAAACAAAAAATAAAATGCTTTTTCAAAATGACTGGTTTTTAATTTTTAAAACCCACACATGATCGGTTGTTGTTTTTAATGCTGCGGGAAGGATGATCTGTACGCCCTGCCCGGTTTGTTTCCAGGATATTTGTTTATTGCTTCCCAGCAATTGCACTTTATCATTTTTAAAGAACGGGATCTTTGCCAGTGTGATATTATTTTCCGGGAAGTCGAAAAGAAAAATATACCTGGTCTTTCCGTCTTTCGATCGTGTGAACCTGATCTTTTCTCCTTCCTTGAAAACAGTAAACATCCTGCTTCCATAAATGGCTTCGCCGTTTATTTTCATCCAGCCACCGATCTCCTTCAGGCGTTGGTAAGCAACAGGATCCAGTTCACCATCAGGACCGGGACCAATGTTCAGCAAATAGTTTCCACCTTTGCTCACAATGTCAACTAATTTTTCAATGATCTCATTCGTTGGTTTATATACATCATTGGGTACATAACTCCAACTCGTGGCCATCGTCATGCAGGTCTCCCATGGATAAGGCAATCCTTCATCGGGAATATGTTGTTCGGGCGTAAGATAATTTTGCTGTTCCCCGGGTACGGCCCTGTCAACCACAAGAAGCTTTGGTTGTTTTG
Organism: Ferruginibacter sp.; assembly: GCA_039919015.1. Classification (GTDB taxonomy): domain Bacteria; phylum Bacteroidota; class Bacteroidia; order Chitinophagales; family Chitinophagaceae; genus Ferruginibacter. The sequence goes on along the minus strand of JBDSGK010000048.1, from coordinate 12,152 downwards.
TTCTTACTTCTTTTACCAGGCGGGGCATATCAATATCCTGGCTTTGTGGGTTGCGGGTCCAGCGGCTACCCTCGTATGTTTCAAATAATTCGTTCCTTACTTCTTCCTCAGTTTTTTTACGTACCCATCCGCCATCAAGCCAGAGTATGTCGATCTTTCCATAATCACTAACCAATTCATTGACCTGGTTGTGTGTGTAGTCAACAAATTTTTTCCATTGCTCCGGGTATTTCTGAATGGCGTAGTTGGCGTTGCGGTCGCTCACAGGGAATTGCTTCCACCAATAGTCATCCGAATGCCAGTCGGGTTTAGAAAAGTAAGCACCTATCCAGAAATTTTCTTTTCGGAATGCAGCAAAGACCTCTTTGGTAACATTAGCTTTTGGGTTGGTTGAAAAGGTACAGTTCTTATCGGTGATCTTATAATCTGTGTACTTACTGTCGAACATACAAAATCCATCATGGTGTTTGGTAGTGAACACCAGGTATTTCATCCCGGCTTCTTTTGCAGCTGTTGCCCATTTCTCCGGATCAAACTTTACCGGGTTAAATGTTGTTTTAAGGTTTTCATAAGCCTTAACATAACCTGTATAATCATCAGCCACTCCTTTTTTTCTTGCGCCTGTTGCCCAGCTCAGGTCCTCCGGGCAAATACTCCAGCTTTCTACAATACCCCACTGGCTATAAGTTCCCCAATGCATAAGTAAACCAAATTTCAGATCCTTCCACTCCTCCAGCCTGTGTTGAATAGCCGTATCGGGATCAGGAAAATACGCCTGCTGCTGCCCTGAAATTTTTTCATTACTGGAGAAAAAAAACAATACTATACTGAATACAATATTTTTAATTGATCTCATTGTCCAATGCATTTATGATCATCCTGTAAAATACAAAAAAAGAGGCTGCAAAATTTGCAGCCTCTCCTGGATTGTTTGATAACCACTATTTTTTGATTGCAATTTTTGCCATTTGTACATCAGCACCATTCTGTATTTTGATAAAATACATACCGTTGGCCAATGAACCCACATCCAGTTTCCGGATATTATCTCCCTCGTTTACGGAAAGGGTTTTGTTTAAAACCACTGCCCCGGTTTGATTGATAATACTGATCACAGCATTACCTGCCAGTTTAGCATTAAATCCAAGGTTTACAATATATCCGACAGGATTAGGGAAAACAGAAAACTGATTACCTGAGAATTGTATCATTTCATTACCCCTGCCGGCTGTTCCGGTTTGTACGCTTAACGTATAACAAATGCCCGCATTAAAAGCCCCGTTATTTTTTGGATAAACCCTTGCATAAAACGTGCCTGCAGTAACTGTCCTGTTTATTGTTTCATCAGCAGTACCGTTATTAACAGATGATTGTAATACGGTTCCGGTGCTGCTAAGTAAGGCAAGTTGATAGTCTGCGGGCAATGTTGTTAATGATAATGTTATTGTACCACCTGTTGTAATAATGAATTTGTAATGATCATTATCTCCCCGAACCTCTATCAATCCTTTCACATCTGTATTCAAAGGAATAGTTGCTGCACCTGCTGTGGTTCCATTGGTACTTACATCATAACTACCGGGACAGGTACTTACTGCAGTAGTTGTAAATTGAGCCCCTGTATATCCACTGCTGCCACTTGCACAATTTGTTCTTACTCTCCAGTCATATAATGAAGATGCTGTTAAGCCACTGATACCTGTTGAGGTCGATACTGTGCCTGTAATTGAATTTATCCAGGTGCCCGAGCTGTTCAACTTATAATCTACATCATAACTTACCGCTCCGCCAACGGCTCCCCAGCTTACTGTTGCGTTTGATGAAGTTATAGCTGATGAAACCAAACCTGTAGGTGCATTACAAATAAACGGAGCTGTAGTGGTAAACTGTGCGGCTACAAAGTTTCCGCTTCCCGAAGCACAGGTTGCTTTTACTCTCCAGTCATATAAAGAGCCTTCTGTAAGCCCGGTTAAATCAGCAGAGGCAACGGTTTGAGCTGTTGATAAACTTGTCCAGGTACCAGATGAATTCAATTTATAATCCACTGCATAACTGATCGCATTGGCAACAGCATTCCAGCTGACAGTAGCGGTATTATCACCAATTGCAGAAGCTGTCAAGCCTGTTGCATCGCCACAGGCAATGGCACCACCAATAGTAAAGTTGGTATTGCTGATATCGAAGAAGATATTACCTACAGCTTCTATTTTTATTCTTGCTGTTGTTGATGCGCCAACAGGAATAACTAAAGATTCGGCACCATCATTAGGTGTACTTACAGCCAATACTGTTGGAAAGGTTAGTCCACCATCGGTAGACAATAAAATATTTACATTGGCACAACCAACCGGTGCAACAGTTGTATTGTTTACATTCCAGGTAATATTCTGTGTAGACCCACCGGCCCAGTTTACTGCTGTATTTGGCGAAGTAACAGCAAATGGCCCCGATGTATTGCTCACAGTAACGACCACATCTGTAAAAGCTGTTTGACCAACTGCAACAGGAGCGGTTGAGCTGTACGCATGATTATCTCTTACTGTTAACCTGAAATTTAAAGTTCTTGAAACAGAACTCAGTGCTTCAATGTTTGCACCCGCATCGCCGCCGGGCAAAGGAGGAGTTACATTCAGGCCGGCAAGTATGGTTGAAAGCCTGGGGAATGATCTTGTACCTGATGCCACAGGACTAAATGATAACCAGTTAGGGCCTGTTGCTTTTGTTGGAGACGCAACACTGCTTGCTCCTGTTGTGGTTGAGTTATCATTTTGTTCCCAGCAATAGGTCAATGCATCGCCATTGGCATCGGATGCCGAACCGGTTAATGCAAACGGTGTACTGATGGGAATTGTATAATTGCTTACTGCACCAATAACCGGCGCTACATTATTAGCCGTAATATTAGTAGATACCGGGCAGGTTTTAGTAGCCAGGTTAGCCTGTATCTGGGCAATGGTTGTTTCATGAAATATGTCAATAGAGTGCGGCGCCACATCCTGGGATGTGATCCCTGCATAACCCATAATCGTGATACCCGAACCTACCTCTTTGTTTACGCCGGTACCTTCGAGCGACATGGAGAAAGTATGGTTTCCACCCAATTGATGACCTACTTCGTGCACTACATAATCAATATCAAAATTATCTCCCTGTGGAATGCCATCAGCTGGTGAGGTGATGCCTGCACCTTTGTAAGTGCTGGTTGTGGTACCATTACTACAAACACAGCCAATACAACCGGCGTTTCCGCCGCCGCCTGAAGCACCAAACATATGACCAATATCAAAATTGGCATCACCGATATTGTTCTTCAATGTAGTCAGTAACTGTCCGTTCCAGTTGCCTAACGTTGTATAGGGATCGGTTGAAGGATTATAATAAATTACGTTGGTTGTTTGTGCGATGAGGTTAAGGTGTAAAGCAAGGTCTTTTTCATATACACCATTGCAACGGGTAAGTGTAGCATTATATGCCGCCAGCACAAGCCCTACCTGGGCTGAGCTTGTTGCGCCAAAATAGTTTGCATATTCTCCGTTACAGGATTGTGCCAGGCGCATGGTTTTTAACAACCCTGTTGAACCACCTGTTGCACTGCTGGTATTATCCCCTTTTAAATTTATATCATTCATCATTTTTTTATCATCAGTACTGCATGTCCATGCAAGGCCTCCTTTCTCTCTTTGCGATCTGAAAACTGAATAAACAGTATGGTCCTTAGAATAAGGCTCAATAAATTCATTTTCTTTATCTGTTCTGAAAACCATGGTTTGTATGCCTTGTGGAGAAATGCTCAATTTTAAAGTGGCATAAGGGTCCGTGATACCTTTTCCTGAAAAAGCTCTGATCTCCGGAAAACGTGCCTGCAGGGCAGGTTCAAAATTTGAAGCTTCAAATACTTCAAATTGTTCCATGTTACCATCTGCATTAGGCAATGTTATAACCGTGGAATGCCTAAGTGCATTAGCACCTGCAATAGAAAATAATTCCTGTCTTAAAGATTCCGTATTTAAATTAAATAATTTGAATACTTTAGGATATGTAAGTCTTGCAACCGCTTTGTCTGTAATAATATTATCCCGGGTTTCATTGTTAACTGACCAAAGGTTTTGGGCTTCGGCAAATGCAAACAGATTCATTAAAAAAAGAAAGATAAAGATCCTTTTCATAAAAAAAAATTAATTGAATATTGAGTTGTGAAACATAAATGTAGCCAATATTAATCAAAAAAACCTATAGTAAAACTACCCTGATCTAAAAGTAAATGACCCATTCTTAAACTGGATATTTCATTAACTTTACAGTACGAACTACTAATAATCTAATTATCAACCGAATGGAATACAGGATAGAAAAAGATACGATGGGTGAAGTAAAAGTACCCAATGATGCCTACTATGGTGCGCAAACCCAAAGAAGCATCGATAATTTTAAAATAGCGCAGGATATTAATAAAATGCCCAAAGAGATCATCAGGGCATTTGCTTATTTAAAACAAGCTGCTGCCATTACCAATCATGAAGCAGGGATATTGACAAAGAAAAAAACCGGCCTTATAGGAAAAGTCTGCAAAGAGATACTGGATGGTAAACTGGATGATTATTTTCCGTTGGTGGTTTGGCAAACGGGCAGCGGTACACAAAGCAATATGAATGTTAATGAAGTGATCGCTTACCGCGGCCATGTTTTAAATGGCGGCAAATTACATGATAAAGAAAAATACCTGCATCCCAATGATGATGTAAATAAATCGCAGAGCAGTAATGATACCTTTCCTACTGCGATGCATATTGCAGCGTATAAGATCTTATTGGAAACAACCATACCCGGCATTACCAAACTGCGCAACACTTTAGACAAAAAAGCAAAGGCTTATAAAAAAGTGGTGAAGATCGGCCGCACTCATTTTATGGATGCCACGCCATTAACTGTGGGACAGGAATTCAGCGGGTATGTTTCGCAACTGGATCATGGATTGAGAGCCATTAAAAATACGCTGGCTCATTTAAGCGAACTGGCTTTGGGCGGTACAGCAGTTGGTACGGGCATTAATACGCCTCCAAAATATGATGTGAACGTGGCAAAGCATATTGCAAAACTCACGAAGCTTCCTTTTAAAACCGCAGAAAATAAATTTGAAGCACTGGCGGCTCATGATGCCATCGTGGAATCACATGCAGCTTTAAAAGTTGTTGCAGTAAGTTTAATGAAGATCGCCAATGATATCCGGATGTTATCATCGGGACCGAGAAGTGGTATTGGCGAAATTTTCATTCCGGATAATGAACCAGGTTCATCCATCATGCCGGGCAAAGTAAACCCAACGCAATGCGAAGCATTGACCATGATAGCTGCACAGGTAATGGGCAATGATGTTACCATTGGCATTGGCGGCAGCAATGGCCATTTTGAACTGAATGTTTTTAAACCGGTAATGATCTATAATTTTCTCCACAGCGCCAGGCTGATCGGTGATGGTTGTGTTTCCTTTAATGATAAATGTGCCGTTGGTATTGAACCCATCAAAGAAAATATTAAAAAACACCTGGATAATTCACTGATGCTGGTAACTGCTTTGAACACAAAGATCGGTTACTACAAATCAGCAGAGATAGCACAGAAAGCACACAAGGAAGGAACTACCTTAAAACAAATGGCTGTTAAACTGGGGTATGTTACCCCAAAAGAATTTGATGAATGGGTGATACCGGCGAATATGGTGGGGAAGATCTAGTGTGAGGCCACTACATGTAAACTTTGATTTAAAAGCCGGTTGAAATCCAAAAAGATTTTAAACGAGAACGCTGTCTTTAGTGGCCAGAAGATCTCGTGTCAGGCCACTACGGATAAACCTGGATTTAAAAGCCTGCTGAAATCCAAAAAGATTTTAAACCAGGAGCGTTCTTAGTGGCCAGACACCTAAATATATAGAGGCTGCCTTACGGGCAACCTCTATATTTTAAAACTTCTTTGTCATCATTTAAGTGTCTGGCCACTGTAAAGATCTCCTCTCTTTAAGTGTATAAAAAATTATTAACGCTTTGTAAATTTTAGAGAATGCATAGTGGCCTGACACTATCTGCACCTATAACTAAAACTAAGTTTACCCGCCAATGCCGGTATGCTTTGCTGGGCATCTCCGCCCATCTGTACGTTTAATACATAGGTATCGCGGCTCATAATATAATTGCTGAATGTAGAAACAGCAGAATCCCTCACCACATTTCCCGGGTCATAATTTCTAACGGTCATTTTCTTAATGGCATTGTAAGGTCTTGTACCGAAATTAAAGAACTGGGTAAAGGGTGCGTATGCATTTTCATCAGGGAAAATGTATAAATATCTTTTGGGAACAATATTGTTGTAGTATTCAAGAGCTGCATCAGTTTCAAAATCACCCGTAGCCAGGTTGGTACGTGTCATGCGGGTTAAATTGCCTCCACTATAAGTATAATCTACCCGGAAAACAGGAGTTGTTGGAGCAATACTCAGGAAATAAATTTTTGCAACAAGGTAACCGGATGCTGTGTATTGGTAAGAAACATCAAACTGCAATGAAAAGGGATCAGTAGGGTCCTGCAGTCCATGTAATTTTGTAACCCTTTTATTTATATCTACCACAAAATATTCATCAGGATTAATATAAATGCTGTCATTAGTGTACGTGGGTGAAACAATAAATTCAATGGTGTTGGATAAACTGTCGAACCTCGTGATCATAGTTACAACATCTATACTGTTGATAGCTGCTGATATTGAACCAAGGCCCGTGCCTATACCGGCTGTATCAGTATAAACGATCTTACTGATGCGGCAATCCAGCCCAACAATGAGGTCACTATCGGCGGTGCCGTTTTCCGTGCTGTATTCTTTTTCACAGGAAATAAACAATACTACAATCCCTATCGCCAGTAACCAGTTTTTTCTTTTCATTGTTCTCATATTCTGAAATTGTATTTTTTGAAACCCGGGGTTCTTGTGGGCCCTGGTTAAAATATTTGTATTCTTGTTGTCTCTGTTTCGGTAGTTGTTGTTATAGGCACATCATTGATTTTATCATAAATCAAGCCAAATCCTCTTGCATACCACCTTTCCTCTTCTGCATAAACAACATCTCCCAAACCTGCATTTCCAATATAACTGTATTTTACTTTTATTATTTTGGTATATGGGTTGCCTGCAACGGTTGCTGAAACATTTTTAGCAAGTATTTGGCAATTTATTTTTACAGTAACAGGAATTCCCCCCACGGTATTTGATCCCAAATTAATTGTCCAGGGCGGAGCAGTAACCGCCAGCGAAGAATCAAGTATCAATCCGTCTGTACTGAACGGGTTATCAAAAATTCCAAAATCACCTTCGAACAACTGATAATACAGCCCTCCGCTCTTCCGGTGAAAAAATGAATCAACCGGGTTACCCATATCCTTTACCTCAAAGATCCTGTAAGTGCGGGTATTAATTATTTTCGTATTGGGACTTACCTGGACGTAAGTTGTATCCCCGGCTGCGCCTCCAACCAATTTATCGGACCAATTACTGAAACTGGTTTCCGGTATATAATCAATATTGGCAACAGGAGGTGTGCCTACACAGGTCACAGAAATATTACAGTTGCTCCCGCCGCCGGTTCCGGTTACCGGGATGCTAAATGTTCCGGTTAATGTTGGCCTACCCGTTCCGATTAAAGTTACCTGTTGTGGCCCACCGGTAATATTAAATGTTCCTGTTGCAGAAAAACTGATACCATTTACAGTTTGCGTTGAAATACTGTAATTTCCGGTGGAAAGAACATTCACATTAATTACCGCAACATTGGATGCTGTTAGATCAACACCTGCGAGATAGGTGCCCATTACAGCAGCTCCTGTGCAATTATTGGGAGCACCACTTAATGCAAAAGTTGCATTGGTGATGGTAGTGGTATAGGTAATTGAAAACGCACAGTTTGTTGTTGTATTGGTAACCGGGTAATTAAAAAGGCCGGCACCAACGGGAGTACCCGTAGCCGATAAAAAAATATTTTGCAGGCCCGGGTTAGCAAATACCCCACTGGCACTAAATGACACGCCGTTAATGGCAGTGCCGGTTATGATATAGGTTCCAATCGTGGTTACATTCACCGCCATTTCAACTTTATTGGCTGGCGTCATTGCCTGGCCAACCACATAATTGCCGGTTAGTGATGTTATTGAACAATTACCCGGTGATCCTCCTAAAGTATACAAAGCCGTTCCGGAACCCGGACCGGTGCCATAAACAGTAATATTAAAACTGCAACTGCTTAAACCGTAAGTGATATTAAAAGTATTAACCCCGGCTGCAGTAGGTTTTCCGCCGGCATATAACCGGATAGTATTTAAGCCGCTACTTAAAGTGCCTGATTTATGAAATGAATAACCGTTCACAGTATCTGACTTAATGTCGAAGGTGCCGCCAACAGAAACATTTACCTGCACATCTACATAATTATCATTGGTTAAAATACTGTCAACCTTAAAAATGCCATTCACTACCACCGGCAAACAGGCTCCGTTCGTGCTATCTTTTAATGTGCCTACCGACTCCCCGGTTGGGTCTTCTATTTTTTTACAGCTGGAAATGAACAGGAATGCAATTACAGCTACAATAAGTATGCGATTTAATTTCATAACCGGGAATGATTTAAGGCATTAAAGATATGTAATTTATGAAACCTGAGACTCATCGTTGACCAGGGCGTCGGTTTCCACGGTATGATGCATTTCTTTGGTATTACGCTGCTTAAAAAAGCGTTTCTGGAAAACTAAAATACTGATAACACCGGTTGTTATTGAGGCATCGGCTATATTGAAGATGGGACGGAAAAACTGGAAATCATCGCCTCCCCAAAAAGGCACCCAGGATGGAAAGCGGCCTTCGATGACCGGGAAGTATAACATATCAACCACGTTGCCGTGTAAAAAAGAAGCATAACCATTTGAAGAGAATTTGGCCAGGCCATTATAGCCTACATAATCCTTGAGAGCAGGATCAACCGTCATCCCCTTATCAAATATCAGCCCGTAAAAAGATGAATCAATTAAATTACCCAGTGCGCCGGCATATACCAGCGATGCACAGAATATAAACCCCTTATTATATTTTTCCCTGATTATTTTCCGCAGGTACCAGGTACCAAAGACCACTGCCCCCATCCTGAAAATGGTAAGCGCCATCTTTCCCCAGTTGCCACCAAACTTCCAACCATAGGCCATACCCGGGTTTTCTACAAAATAAAGCTGGAATCCGCTTCCGATCACCTGGTGAGATTCATTAAGATGATAATGGGTTTTGATCCATAGCTTGAGTGCCTGGTCTGCAATTATTATCAATAAGATGATGAATGTTACGTGTCTTGCTTTCATAATAAGTGGCAAAGATAGGAGTTTAGGGGTTTAGGAGTTTAGGGGTTTAGAGGTTTAGAGGTTTAGAGGTTTAGAGGTTTAGAAGGTTTAGAAGGTTTAGAAGGTTTAGAAGGTTTAGAGGGTTTAGAAGGTTTGAAAATTGTTTAATCATTAATGCTGCAAACTAAACTCCCTAAACCTTCTAAACCTCCTAAACATATACTTATTCTTCAAAATACACTCGCTTTACCCTTTGCGAGATGCCTGTTAAGATCTCGTAAGGAATGCTTTGCGCCAAAACAGCCAATTCACTTACTGGCAGTTCAGCTCCAAAAACGATCACTTCATCCCCTTCATTAACATCAATGCCGGTAATATCCAGCATGGTCATATCCATACATACATTTCCAATTACAGGCGCAATTTTTCCATTGACCCACATTTTTCCGATGCCGTTACTCAATAAGCGTGGATAGCCATCGGCATAACCAATTCTTACTGTAGCGATCACCGAATCTTTTGTTGCTAAACCTTTACGGCTGTAACCAATACTTTCGCCTGCTTTAATCTTTTTTACCTGCGAGATGGTTGTTTTTAATGTGGTAACATTTTTCAGTTGTTGCTGAATAGCCGGACTTGCATCAACTCCATACAAACCAATTCCCAAGCGAACCATATCAAACTGCAGGTCTTTGTGCCGGTGTATGGCCGATGTATTCGCAATATGCCGGATAAAAGAATAACTGGTTACCTGTTGTATCTGCCCGCAACCCTGCAAAAAAGCTTCAGCCTGTGCAGCCGTAAACTCATCATGCAAAGCCGAATCGCTTGCAGCGAGGTGAGAAAAAACGGATTGTATCTTGAATGCCGGACTGGCCTGTAACCTGCTGCACAATACTTCCATATCTTTTAGTTCAAAACCCAGGCGCCGCATACCGGTATCCAGTTTGATGTGCACGGGATAATTGCTGATGCCGCCCTGCTTTAAATAATTTTCGAAAGAAGAGAAGATGCCGAAAGAAAATAATTCAGGCTCCAGGTTATACTGTACCAACACATCATAGGTTATTTCTTCAGCATTCATCACCATGATCGGCAAGCTGATACCGGCCCTGCGTAATTCAACACCCTCATCAGCATAAGCAACAGCCAGGTAATCTATATGATGGAACTGCAGCAGGTTGGCAATTTCAAAACTGCCGCTGCCATAGCTAAAAGCTTTTACCATGGCCATTAATTTAACACCGGGATCCAGCAATTGCTGGTAGGTATTTAAATTATGGGTGATGGCATTCAGGTTTATTTCAAGAACGGTCTGGTGTATCTTTTCTTCGAGTAAATGGCTGATCTGTTCAAATTCAAAAAACCTGGCGCCTTTTAATAAAATGGTCTCGTCGTAAAAATGCTGGCTGTGAAACTGTTGCTTGAATTCGGCAGTAGATGAAAAGAAAACGGTTTCTGCTATATTTTTAAATGCATTTTTTTGTTTGCAGATCTCGGGTCCAATACCAATGAACCTATGGATATTCTTTTGTTCAAGGATGGCGGCTACATCGGCATATAGTTCTCCACTGCTTTTGCCTGATTGCAGGATATCGCTCAGGATCAATGTATGTTTGGCATGCTGTTGTTGCTGTTGTAAAAAATCCAGTGCAATGGCCAGGGAGTTAATATCGGCACTGTAACTGTCGTTGATGATGGAGCAGTTGTTGATACCCTGTTTCAGCTCAAGCCGCATCTCTACGGGACGCAGTTCCGGCATTCGTTCAGCAATTTTACCTGCATCAATACCCAGGTACAATAAAACGCAGCAGCATGTTATGGCATTTTCTATTGATGCTACATCAGTAAAAGGTATCTTGAAATTAACCGCATGCCCTTTCCATTGAGCAGCAATGCTGGTTTGATGATCGCCGGTTTCTGCATTAATGATCTGCATGGTAGCCGATTCTTTTTTGCTCCAGCTGAAAAGTTCAAAATCATCTCCTGACCTCACATTGTTCCTGAAGGTGTTAACTGCTTCATTCATATCCGGGTCATCGGCGCAATAGATCAACACTTCACTGTTGACAAACAATTTAAGTTTTTCATTTATTTTCTGGCGGATGTTTAAAAACCCTTCGCCATGTGCTTCGCCGATGGTTGTGAAAACACCAATGGTTGGCGCAATGATCTTTGCCAGTTTCTGCATTTCATCAGGCTGCGAAATTCCCGCTTCAAAAATACCGAGTGAGTGTGCGGCATTCATTTGCCATACGCTTAGCGGAACACCAATTTGCGAATTGTAACTTTTAGGGCTGCGGACAATATGATGATCCGCCTGTAATAATTGGTGCAGCCATTCTTTTACGATCGTTTTTCCATTGCTGCCGGTAATACCAATTACCGGGATGGTAAACTGCTGCCGGTGAAATGTGGTAAGCAGGTGCAGGGCCTGTAAAACGTCTGTTACCTGTAGAAATGCTGCATTGGAAAGTTTAAGCATGTCTGCCTCCGCAAAATGCTCATCAACTACAAAACAGCATACGCCTTTTTGGTATAGTTCCTCAATAAATAAATTACCGGTCCTTCGCAGTCCGCCCAATGCAAAAAAAACAGATGTGGATGGGAATAACAGTTTACGGCTATCCAGTACAATATGTTCAATACCGGCCTCCACATTATTTGAAAATGTTTTAGCTTTTATGGCAGTTGCTATTTGAGAGATGGTATACAATAGAAATTAATTAACCTGAATACTTAAGAATAATTATCATCCGGCCATTCATTGCGCTTATGATAGATCGAATA
>JBDSGK010000047.1:0-16697 GCA_039919015.1 Ferruginibacter sp. | reverse complement strand
TTATCTGCTTTTTCCACAGCAGCAAAAAGATCGGGCACACCGCCGGTGGTTTCCGATTTTCCAAGCAATAAAAATCCTTTGGGGTTTAATGCATAATGAAAAGTAGTTAATGCTTTTTTTTGCAGGTAAGGCTCCATGTAAATAAGCACATTACGGCAGCTTATACAATCCATCTTTCCGAAAGGCGGGTCTTTTAAAAAATTGTGGTGGGCAAACACACACATATCCCTGATGCTTTTATTCACCTGGTACCCGCCATTGCTTTTTGTAAAATATGCTTTCAGGCGCTCGGGTGATATCCCATCTACTTCGCTTTTTTCATAAAGGCCCGAACGGGATTTTGTAATGGCAGGTTCGCTAAGGTCGGTACCAAAAATTTGTATTCTTTCATGGTTGTCGCCTAAAAATTCTTTAAAGCATATAGCAAAAGAAAAAACTTCCTGGCCGGTACTGCAGCCTGCCACCCATACCCGGGTTATTTCGCCGGGTATTTTATTTTTTATAATTGCAGGGAAAACAGTATCGCATAAATTATCAAATACTTTTTTATCCCTGAAAAAAGACGTTACCGGTATCAGCATATCCTGGTACAACAGGTCCTGCTCGGGATTATTTCCTCTTAAAAATTTAAGGTAGTCACCTGTTTCTTCGTTTTTGTTTACTACCATCCGGCGCAATATCCTGCGGCGTATAGTGGTTTGTTTGTAATAGGTAAAATCTACCCCCTTACGAATGCGCAGCAGCGAAAGTATTTGTTTAAAAATATCTTCCTCCTGCCTGGGAATGTTTTGCAGCTCCTCATCACTCAGTATGGTTTTATTAATTATTTCTAATAATTTTTTGGGTATTTCCTGAGGCGGCAATATAAAGTCAACCACACCTGCTTGTGCCGCACTATGGGGCATACTATCATATTCAGCCGATGCTTCGTCCTGTGCAAACGTAATACCACCATGGTCTTTGATGGCTTTTAATCCCTGTGTGCCATCCGATGCTGTGCCGGATAACACCACGCCTATGGCATGCTCCTGGTGTACTTCGGCCAGCGATGTAAAGAAAAGATCAATGGGCAGGTTGCGTCCGGTCATACTTTTTTCAGGCCGGGGTTTAAGCAGTAAAACACCATCGGTAGCCACCATCATTTTATTGCTGGGGATAACGTAAATATGATCGGGGTGTACTTTTATATCATCCGTAATTTCCAATACCGGTATTTTGGTAACTTTTTGCAGCAGCTCGGGCAGCAGACTTTCGTGCTTGGGGTCTAAATGCTGCACCAGCACATAAGCCATGCCTGAGTCTTCGGGAATGGCTTTCAGTAATTTTTTAAAAGCATCAAGCCCACCTGCCGAAGCGCCAATGCCCACCACCGGAAACAGGTTGGGGGACTTGATGACTTGTGTATCAATTTTTTTAATGGTTTTCTTTGCTTTCATTTAAATCTTATTAAAAGTAACTTTTTACTTTAACAATTTTATTTATTCTGTATCATTTCCTTTGTTTGGTGGGTATCGGCAGGTATCCCGATCTCTTCAATCGGGATCCTTCTTTTATCTTTTAATTTTTTAAAATGCGTAGGGGTGAGGCCGGTCATTTTTTTAAACTGGTTTGATAGATGTGCCACACTGCTGTAATGCATTTTCCAGGCAATTTCTGTGATGTTCAGTTCGCCATAAATGATCAGTTCTTTTATACGCTCTATTTTGTGGGAGATGATGAATTGCTCAATGGTAGTTCCCTGTACCTCAGAAAATAAATTGGCCAGGTAAGTATAATCGTGGTTTAGTTTTTCACTTAAATAGTGAGAGAAATTTATTTTGATCACTTCTTCCTGGTGATGAACCGTCTCTATGATCACATTTTTTATTCTTTCGATCAGTACGGAACGCTTGTCGTCCATAAGTTCGAGCCCGGAGTTGAATAAACCTGTTTTGAGTTGCTCCCGCTGTTCGGGCGTTATCTTTTCCATGATCTCCACTTCGCCCAGCTCAACAACAATAAAATGAAGCCCGAGTTTTTTCAGCTCTTCTTTAACCGCCATTTTACAGCGGGCGCTCACCATATATTTGATATGTAATTTCAAGAAAATTATTTTTGATGAGTACTTACAAAGTTGCACTGCTTTAAAGTGCAATTATTACAAAACTTTGAAAAATAGTTGCACAATTCACACATGCAACACTATTGATTGCCTCATTTGAACTAAGACGGGACCTAATAAACCAGCAGCGTTGAAATTTGTAAGTAACTGTCTATGCTACAATATACCAAAAAGCCTGATAACATAGGTAAAATAATCGTTCGCAGTACAAAAAAAATGGTCCGTAAAATACGAACCATTCCGATATAGTGATCTTAAAGTAGGATTGCTTTTATGTTGGTTTGTCCTTTGTATTCCTGACCAGGCTGATACCGGAAAAAAAGAATATGCCTCCCAACACGGCTGAAAAAATAATGGCTTTTATATTCCTGGTGCCTTCTCCGCCATTCATAAAACTGATACCTGCATATATAAGGCCCACTATACCTAAAAGGGATAAAATAATTCCCAGTACACGTTTTTCCATAACCATTTTGTACAAAAACCAATCCTGTTCTGAGGCGGTGGTGTTCAATGTGTGAATAATGTAATAAATGATTGAGATTATGTAATGCTTACATGTTTCATACAAAATACATTTGCAGTGATTTTTATTATGACAAACATGCGCTCCCCAAACAACTAAAAAATACCTGCAGGCATTATGGCATGGATGTTGCCTTTAAGGGTTAAATCAAAATGACTAAAATGAAAAAGACACAATTATTGATTGCAGCTGCCATCGTATCGATAGGATTCACAGCTTGTAAGAACACAACAACAACTACAACAAGCGATTCAGAAGCTTTAAACATGTACGTTGATTCTGTTGAAAATCTCACACCTGTTTATACAACTGAGTATTGGACAGCTATTGACAACGGCTACCAGGAAAGAATGCTGAGGGCAGAAAAAGAGATGGCCAACCTTACTGCTGAGGAAAAAGCCAAAGCAGAAGCAGCCAGAGCAAGATACGCTGCATTAAAAGCAAGCTATGAACTTAAGCTAAAAGAAAGTGCAGCTCCCATGACTACCACACCAAACTACAGGCAGGTACTGCGTAACAGGTTATTTGGTGAAGGAAAGATCGGTGACGATATGACGTTCGCATTTGTTACTGCGGATAATATCCGTGCTGTATATCAAAATTTTGTTGATGCTGTTTCTGATAACAGGAATAATTATACCAGGGAAGATTGGGATGAGATCAATGTATTGTATGAAGCACTGGATACAAGGAAAAATGCAGTTGAAAAAGATCTTGCAACAAAGGATAATCTGGTGATTGCGAAGTTGAAGATCAAATATGCTGCTATTAATGCCACAAACAGGGGCGGTACAAAAGTTAAAGAGAACGCCGAAGCAAAGCAATAAGCATGTAGAGAATTATAATTTTGGAAAGAACGTTTCAGGAAACTGAAGCGTTTTTTTTGTTTAATACCACTTAAACCGGGATTAATGATAAATTGCAGGGTTAAGAATGAATTTGATCAAAGCGATCATTCTCCCGGGAAAATACAAAGCTGAAATAAAAGCTTTGGATATAAAAAGGGTAAACAAGTTGGGAGATTCATTTAATTTTGATCATCAATATACTCAACTAAAATAAATTTTCATGGATAATAACATCAACAAATTAGAACCCACCCCATTGTGGGAAAATTTTGCAGCGCTGAATGCAATACCCAGGGCATCAAAAAAGGAAGAAGCCGTTATAAAGTTCATGATGGACTTTGGCAAAAAGCTGAACCTGGAAACCCATAAAGATGATGTGGGTAACGTGATCATCAAAAAACCGGCATCAGCAGGTATGGAAAATAAGCAAACGGTTTGTTTGCAAAGCCACCTGGATATGGTGCATCAAAAAAATGCAGATACTGATTTTGATTTTACCACAGCAGGTATCAACATGATCATAGAAGATGACTGGGTTAAAGCAAAAGGCACAACACTGGGTGCTGATAACGGAATTGGTGTGGCTTCCATCATGACCATTCTTGCTTCTGGTACCATTGCCCACCCCGCTATTGAAGCGCTGTTTACCATTGATGAGGAAACGGGTATGACCGGTGCACTTGGTTTAAAAGGCGGGCTGCTGGATGCAGATATTTTACTGAACCTGGATACAGAAGATGATGATGAGCTAACCATTGGCTGTGCCGGTGGTATTGATGTTAGTGCTGTTGGAAATTACCCGGAAGAAAAAACCGGAGCTGGTGTTTCTGCATTTCGCATTACTGTAAAGGGATTAACCGGCGGGCATTCCGGTATGGATATTTATAAAGGAAGGGGCAATGCCAATAAATTAATGAACCGGCTCTTATTGTCTGCTACAGAAAAATTTGCTGTTGGCATTAATACCATTGAGGGCGGTGGCCTGCGTAACGCCATACCCAGGGAATCTTTTGCCATTGTAGCGGTTCCTGCTGAAAATGCGGATGCATTTGCTGAGTTTATAAAAGGAGAAGAGCAGGTTTTAAAAAATGAATACCAGGGCACTGACCCAAATTTTAATATTGGTATAGAAAAAACGGAAGCACCTGGAACTTTGCTGGATGCTGCATTTCAGTTTAAATTTTTAAGAACTGTTGCCGCATGTCCCAATGGAATTTACAGGATGAGTCCTGCCATACCGGGATTGGTGCAAACGTCAAATAATGTAGCCAAAGTACTGGTAAAAGATGGAGCTTTCAGCATTCTTTGTTTAACACGCAGTTCGGTTGACAGTGAAAAAATTGACCTGGCAAAAACCATCTGTGCTAATTTTGAACTGGCTGGCGCAAAACCTGAGTTTGGCGGCTCTTACCCGGGCTGGGTACCAAAGCCCGAAGCCCCCATTGTTAAACTGATGAGTGACCTGTATGAAGAAAGATATAAAGAAAAAGCAAAAGTAAATGCCGTGCATGCCGGGTTGGAATGTGGTATCCTGGGCGCCAATTATCCGGCTATGCAGATGATATCTTTTGGTCCCAACATCCGGGGAGCACATTCCCCGGATGAAAAAGTGCAGATCAGTTCGGTTCAAAAATACTGGCCTTATTTATTGGAAACTTTAAAGCGGATACCGGCAAAAAATTAAATTCAGTTCAAATGACATGGGGTTGTTACCTGGCATTTTGTTGACATCATTTTTTCTGCTAATGGAAACAGCAGGTTGTTTTCAAGATGTACATGTTGGTGCAGGTCTTCCTCAAAGGACTTCAATTCTGCAAGAACAACTTTAAAAGTTGTACATGCATCTTCAGGGGCTGTGTACTTATTTGTCAATTCACGGATCATGTACAATGAGTCTCCTGCATGATCATGCTCACGCTCCATTACCTGTATGGGCCCTGATATGTATCCCTCTGGTAAATTCATGTTTTGTTTTGCAGTAAATAGTTTCTCCACTTCTTTAATGCGTGGAAATAATATCGCTTCTTCTTTTTGCATGTGCCCTGTCATTTCCTTATTGACATCCTTAAATAAATGTAATACCCCGTTCATATACGGGTAATTGGCACCATGTTTTGCAACAACTTTTTCCAAATGTAACAGCATAGCCGGCATGGCCTGCTTTACATAAAAGTGATGGTGAATAAGAATATAACTGATCAGTTGCTCTGCAGTCATTTCCGTAAAAGGCATTTTGTTGCTATGTTCCTGGTTTGTTGTTCTTTCAAGTTCCTCCGCAATGGATTCAAGTGAAAGGCCTTTTTCATTGCAGGCATCAGCCAGTGTTCTTTTACCCTTACAGCAAAAGTCAAGGTTGTATTTTTCAAATACCGGTACGGCAAAATGATTATTGGTTACAATAGTAGCGAGCGTTTGTTCAGCGATTGTTTTCATAATTGATAATTTTCACAAAGATGCATGTGTAAAAATCAACTAATTATGATTGAACTCAGGTTTATCCATATTTCTTTTTGAGAACGCAAGCAGTAATGCCCCTGAAAATAATATCAATGCTGTGCCCAGTAACATTTCATTAATGAAGGGCAGGGTATTATAACTGATCGCTGCAATACCCTGTGTCATCAGCAATGCCTCGTTAACTATTACGCCACCTGCAAAAATAAAAATACCGGCTTTGGTAAAATTGCCGGGGTAAAAATAATTTTCAGCAAACAGGTAACCCAAAAGGAATAAGGTAATAACGCCCAGCAAAACAAGATGCAGGTATCCAATTACAATGGGCCTGAAACCAAAAGCAAGATCGCTTAAGGAAGGAATGGTGGAACCAAGCTGCAAAAATAATTTTGCAGTAAGTGCAACTGCCGAACACGCGAGGATATACCTTGACGTTATTGAGAAATTTGGTTTTAACAGCTGCCAGTTTATTTTTAAAAGATTGACCAGCCATATCCAGCCAATTACCTGTGCAAAAGCAGATAATATGACCAGGATATAGACCCAGGTGGGCATATCCATCCAGAGTGTTGATAAAAAATAAGCAGGTACAATGGCAAAAGCAAAAAGCCTGAATATTTTCATAAGTGCATATTTTGAAATAGCATACCTGCTGATGAAAGCAGTGAATAATCCCATCCCCGCAAAGAAGAACCAGCCATTGTATTGAAAATGGAGGTAAAAATATTCGGCGGCGAGATACCAGTTTTGATGGATGACCCTTGAAACCATCATGATGGTTAATGCATATGCACCCAATGATGAAACAGCATTAAACAATACCGCCGCTTTAAACCATACATGCGAAGGTTTTTTAACGGCCAGGTCATTTAAATCCCTCCAATAATAAAAAGCAAAAGCATAACTGACAACAATAGAAGCCGTTGAAAAAATGATGGAGAATAAACCATAACCTTCAATAGGGAATGCGATCAACATGCCGTAAGCGGTAAGCAGGTTGGCATACAAAAGCCACCGGTATCTTTTATAGATCGCAGCTCCCCTTTGGTTTGCCAGGTAAGCCACAAGCAGGGTCATAATTACCTGGGTGATCCAACCGGCAAACGCAAAATGAGAATGCCCGTGTAACAGGTGTTTTTGATCAACAAAAGGAAGCGGGTAGAGGATCTTATATCGTAAAACAACACCTAAGCTGGCAACAATCAGTAAATTTATCAATGCGATCTTTAACCATCGGTGTAATGGTAATGCCATAATGCCTGTTTAGCGCAAAGTAACCATTGTGTTGATGAAATTTCTATGATCTGAATCACAATTAACAGTAAACCTTGCCTTTGGTTATTTGTAGTTTACCCTTGATATGCAGCGACCTGATAGAGCGGATAACTGTTTCTACCCGAAGCCCGGTCATATCTGCAATTTGCTGACGGGTTAATGTGATCCTGTTGCACTTGCAGCAGATATTTTTTCGCTTCTGTTTAAAATAGGTGAACAGGGTGAAAATGCTGTTTTCCGGATCATGATTGGCCAGTTCTTTAAGGACCAAAAGCTTAAACCTGAGCCTCCCTGACAATAATTTGGTAAAAGCAACATGTAATTCAGGGTTTTCTTTCAGTAATTGGTGAAATGTTGACCGGTGAAGCCTTATAATAACAGAATCTTCATCGGCAATAGCTGTGGCAGCAAAAGGCTCATCATCAAATAAAGGTAATTCGCCAAAGCATTCGCCGGGTTCTATGATGGTTTGAATAAATTCTTTGCCCTGATCATTTATGTTTACCCAGCGCACCTTACCGGTTACCAATTGATAATAGAATGAACATACTGTTCCTTCCTGGAAAATGATGGTTCCCGCAGGTATTTTTTTATAATTTGCTCCCCATGCAACCAGTGTGTCGATATTCAGCATGTATAAAATAGTTTACTGTTTCTGTTTGAATAAAGGTAAACCCCGCTAACCTTCACAAGGATGACCTCATACAGCTAAGTGTATGATTATAATCATATTTTATTGGCCTGTCTCATCAAATCTTTGCCAGGATAGCATTGTATCCAACATGCTACAGGATCTAAGACCTTTTATTCTTTTGAATATGACTGAACGCATAAAAAATGCTTATGCATTCATCTAATCTTGTAAGATCAATTACAATTAAATCAAAAACAATCATTATGAAACAATTGCTGATAATCCTGGTCATGGGAATTTTTGTTGCAGCCTGCGGTGGCGGTAATACGGAAACCACTACTTCATCTACTGAAACAGCTGGAACCGAAACAAAAAAAACGGATAATGCAAATCCTTCCTACGATCCTGAAAGAGGCGAAGGAAAATTTACGAAGGTAGAAGTTAGCCCAACTTTAGATGCAGCAAAAGCTGCAGCAGGCGAAAAAGTATTTAGTGTAAAATGCAGCAGTTGCCATAAGCTTACCAGCGAAAAATTGGTGGGCCCTGGATGGACAGGAGTTACTGAGCGTCATAGCGCCGAATGGATCATGAATTTTGCAACCAATACAGATGCCATGCTGGATAAAGATCCAAAAGCCCAGGCACAACTGGAGATCTGTTTGGTGCGTATGCCAAATCAAAACCTGAGTGATGATGATGCCCGGAACTTATATGAGTTTATGAGAAAGAATGACGGGGTGAAATAAGGTCAACGTCAATATCCTCTTTAAAACAATATACTTACACTAATAAATATTCAATATGAAAAATTATAAATCAATAACGATAGCCATACTCGCTTTCGTTATACTGCCGGGCTTTAATGCCTGTAAACCAAAAAATGCAGGTTCTGCAGTCAGTTCGGATGCGGCTGCAAAAACCTATGTAGCACCCGGTAAATACGATGAGTTCTATAATTTTGTATCGGGTGGATTCAGCGGACAAATGAGTGCATATGGTTTGCCATCGGGGCGCTTGCTACGTGTTATTCCTGTTTTTTCGGTAGATCCTGAAAAGGGTTATGGTTATAGTGAAGAAACAAAACCAATGCTTAACACCTCTCATGGTTTTGTGCCCTGGGATGATCTGCATCACGTTCAGGTTTCTAAAACAAACGGTGAATACGATGGACGTTGGGTTTTTGGTAATGCGAATAATACACCAAGGGTTGCCAGGATCGATCTTAAAACATTCCGTACAGCAGAGATCATCGAATTGCCAAACAGCGGGGGCAATCACTCCTCACCATTCATTACAGAAAATACAGAGTATGTGGTGGCGGGAACCCGTTTCAGCATACCTCCGGATGATAAGAACGGTGATGTGCCTATCAATACCTACAAAGAGAATTTTAAAGGCACCATCAGTTTTATCAGTGTTTCCAAAGATAATGGTGCCATGGATATCGCATTTCAACTGCAATGCCCCGGCGTTAATTTCGACCTGAGCCGTGCAGGGAAAGGTGTTTCCAATGGCTGGTTCTTCTTTTCAACTTATAATACAGAGCAGGCGAATACCTTACTTGAAGTGAATGCATCTCAAAAAGATAAAGATTTCATAATGGCTGTTAACTGGAAAAAAGCTGAAGAATTAATAAAAGCAGGTAAAGGAAGAAAGCAATCAGTAAAGTATGCACACAATGTGTACAGCGATATTACCCATTCTGCCACTTCCACCATAAAAACAGAAGTTACAGTTTTGGATGTGAAAGACTTTCCTGATATTGCCTATTTCTTTCCTTGCCCTAAATCACCACATGGCTGCGATGTAAGCCCTACAGGTGAGTACATTGTTGGCAGTGGAAAATTAGCCGCTTTAATTCCGGTATTCAGTTTTGATAAAATGATCAAAGCTATTGCAGCCAAAGATTTTATTGGCGAGTTTGACGGATTGCCCATTTTAAAATATGAGTCTGTTTTACATGGCGAAGTAAAGAAGCCAGGCCTTGGCCCGTTACACACTGAGTTTGATGACAAAGGAAATGCTTATACTTCTATGTTCGTTTCTTCTGAGGTAGTTAAGTGGAACATAAAAGATTTGAAAGTTTTAGACAGGGTCCCAACCTATTATTCAGTTGGTCACCTGACCGTTGCCGGCGGCGATACAAAAAAGCCGTATGGAAAGTACATGGTTGCATATAACAAGATCACCAAAGACAGGTTCTTACCAACCGGTCCCGAACTGTCGCAGAGTGCCCAGTTGTATGATATCAGCGGCGATAAGATGCAGTTGATACTTGATTTTCCAACGATTGGCGAACCGCACTATGCACAGATCGTTCCTGCAGATCTGATCAAAGGCAACTCAACCAAGTTCTTCAAATTAGAGGAAAATAAGAACACATTCAGGTCCAATGGCGAAGGAGAGACGAAAGTAGTGAGAAATGGCAATCGGGTGGATGTGTATATGACCACCATTCGCTCTCACCTTACGCCTGATAATATCGAAGGCATAAAAATGGGTGATGATGTGTACTTCCATGTTACCAACCTGGAGCAGGATTGGGATGTGCCTCATGGGTTTGCAATAAAAGGTGCCAATAATGGAGAGTTGTTGGTGATGCCCGGTGAAACACAAACTTTAAAATGGACGCCCGATAGAGTTGGCATGTTCCCTATGTATTGTACCGATTTCTGTAGTGCCTTGCACCAGGAAATGTCGGGCTATGTAAGGGTTTCGCCAGCCGGTTCAAATACCCCATTGTTGTTCAGTACAGGAAAAAATTATCCTGTATCTGATACAGCTAAAAAGAAATAAATTTTTATAGAGAAGGAACAGGCTGATCTATAAAGACAAGCCTGTTCCTTTTTTATTGGATTGTGGACGGTGAGGCACCGGCCACGGTGAGCGGCCCCGGTTGGTGTCGCACCAACCGGAATGAAATTAAAAAAAATGAAAGACGATAAATTGAAACCATGGGTGAGCATATTGGATTGTGGACGGTGAGACACCGTCCACGGCGAGCAGCCCCGGTTGGTGTACCACCAACCGGAATGATTAAGAAAAAAAATAATTGAGCGTGTAAAATTAAAAAAGAATGAAAAACGATAAATTGAAACCATGGGCGAGGATATTATTGATTATATGTGGCCTGACTTTAGTTGCAGTTTTGTTTGTTCCCTTATGGAGAATTGATCTGGCTGCACCACAGTATCCCGAGGGATTGTGGCTTTTGATCTATCCCAATAAACTCGCCGGCAATGTAGATATCATCAATGGGCTTAACCATTACATTGGTATGAAAACTTTACACACTGAAGATTTTGTTGAGTTTACCGTGTTACCTTATATCATCGGATTCTTTGCATTGTTTTTTGTAGTTGCAGGTATAGTTGCAAGACGGAAATTACTTTACATACTATTTATACTTTTCGTAAGTTTTGGGATATTGGCCATGTACGATTTCTGGAGATGGGAGTATAATTATGGACACAATTTAGATCCCAACGCTGCCATCATCGTGCCCGGCATGGCATATCAGCCACCATTGATCGGCTTCAAACAATTATTGAATTTTGGAGCTTACTCCATGCCTGATATTGGCGGATGGATATTTGTTTCGGTTGGTGCGTTGCTGCTCTTTATGACAATTATGGTTTGGCGAAGTACCAAAAAGAAGACAAGTTCATTTTCAAAAACGCTGATGGCTTTGAGTTTTCTGGCGATCATCAGCTCTTGTAACACTGGTCCGGAGCCGCTTAAGACAGGGGTTGACAATTGTAATTTCTGCAAGATGACCATCAGCGACGTAAGGTTTGGCGCCGAGCTGGTTACCAAAAAGGGAAAGGTATATAAGTTTGATGATACCCATTGTATTTTAAATTACCTGGGAATGAAGGATGTTGAATCAAAAAATATCAGGAATATATACTTCACCAATTATTCGGGATCACATCAGTTGATTGACGTAACCAATGCAATGCTGCTTAGCGCAACTGAACTGCGAAGCCCCATGGGCTCCAATATAGCCGCATTCGATAATAAAGACAGCTTATCTGTTATTCAAAAACTTTTTAACGGTTTCATCGTTGCATGGAGCAATCTGTACAAACCTTGAAGAAAATAATTTCCATACCGGTTCTTATGCTTTTTACTTCAACTGTTTTAGGAAAAACAATTTTTGTAGGTAATCAGCAAAACGTAAAAACAGTTCAACAGGCTTTGCTGCTTGCCGTTGATGGCGATACGGTGCTGGTAAATGCAGGTCATTATCATGAGCAGAATATTGTAATTGACAAATCCATTTACCTGATCGGTATAAATCACCCGGTGCTGGATGGAGATGATAAATACGAAGTGATCTCTATTAAGGCTGATAGGGTGGTGGTTGATGGGTTTAAAGTTATTAATTCTGGTATTTCCAGTATTGAAGATTACGCCGGTATTAAAGTATATAACAGCAGGTACGCTGTTATTCGAAATAATATTTTAGACAAAACATTTTTTGGGATCTATATCCAGTATGGCACCAACTGCCTGATAGAAAACAATGCTATTAGTGCACACAGCAAAACTGATCAGCAGAGTGGCAACGGTATTCATTGCTGGAAGAGCGATAGCCTGCGTATCCTGGGTAACAGCATTACCGGGCATCGTGACGGAATATATTTTGAGTTTGTAAAAAACTCGGTCATTTGGCGGAATGTTTCTGAAGCGAATCTGCGCTATGGTTTGCATTTCATGTTTTCAAATGATGATGCTTATATCTGCAATGTATTTAAAAATAACGGTGCCGGGGTGGCTGTCATGTTCTCGAAAGGATTAAAAATGATCCATAATTATTTTGAAGAGAATTGGGGTGATGCCGCGTTTGGTTTGCTGCTGAAAGAGATCAGCGATGGGTATATTGAAAACAATGTGTTTGAAAAAAATACAGCAGGTATTTTTATGGAAGGTGCCAGCCGCATTCACATGGAGAAAAACGTGTTTAAAGATAATGGCTGGGCCATGAAGATCCAGGCAAGTTGTATGGAGGTAACGGTACATCACAATAATTTTAAAGGTAACAGCTTCGACGTAGGAACCAATGGAAACCTCGTATTGAACTATTTTGCTAATAATTACTGGGATAAATACGAAGGCTATGACCTCAACAGGGATAAGTTGGGCGATATACCTTACCGCCCCGTGAGTTTGTATGCCATGATCATTGAACAAAATCCACCGGCGATGATCCTATTCCGCAGTCTCATCACTTCTTTACTGGATAAAACAGAAAAGATACTGCCATCGCTTACGCCGGAAAGCTTAAAAGACGAACATCCACTAATGAAACCACTACCATTATGATCATAGCAAGTAATGTATCCAAGAAATTTGGTAAATTAAAAGCACTGGATAATGTATCTGTTACCTGTGTAAAAGGAGAATGTATTGCATTGATCGGTCCGAATGGTTGTGGTAAAACAACATTGATCAAAAGCATACTGGGCATGGTTGTCAGTGATAGCGGTTTTATCACCTTCAATGGAAATAATATCAGGCACCACTGGAAGTACCGGGAGCACATTGGCTACATGCCACAGATCGGGCGCTACCCGGATAATATGACCATTGGACAGGTGCTGGATATGATGAAAGATATCAGGGGCAGTAAACAGGAAACGCATGATGAGGCGTTGATCAGCCAGTTTGGACTGAAAGATATTTTGCACAAAAGAATGAGAACGCTATCCGGTGGAACAAGACAAAAAGTGAGTGCTGCCCTGGCATTTCTTTTTAACCCCGAAGTTTTGATACTTGATGAACCAACAGCGGGTTTAGACCCCGTTTCCTCTGAAATATTAAAAACAAAGATCATTGCTGAAAAAAATAAAGGTAAACTGGTTTTAATTACATCACATGTT
Organism: Ferruginibacter sp.; assembly: GCA_039919015.1. GTDB lineage: Bacteria > Bacteroidota > Bacteroidia > Chitinophagales > Chitinophagaceae > Ferruginibacter. Next base: position 2,974 of record JBDSGK010000047.1, on the reverse strand, counting down.
TTAAGTGAACTGGATGACCTGGTTTCACAGGTCATCTATATGCAGGATGGTAAACTTTGTTTTCATAAGAACATTGCAGGTTTACGTGCAGAAACAGGGGAGGAGAAATTATCAAAAGCCATTGCCAGCATCATGTTGCAACCTAGACTATGAAAAAGATCATCAAATACGTAATTATAGATATCCTGCGCAATAAAATGGTGCTGGGTTATACCGCTTTCCTTTTATTGATCTCGTTAACTATTTTTAACCTGGAAGATAATTCTGCCAAAGGGTTATTGAGTTTGCTGAATATCATTTTAATTGTTGTGCCGCTGGTAAGCCTGTTGTTTTCTGCCATTTATGTTTACAACAGTTCCGAATTTTTAGAACTGCTGGTAAGCCAGCCTTTAAAAAGAAGAACCATCTGGCTCAGTCTTTTTGCAGGCCTTGCCACATCGATGGCATTTGCGTTTTTTATTGGAGCAGGTATTCCCATATTATTGTATGAAGCTACGCCTACGGGAATTATGATGCTGGGTACCGGATTATTGTTATCCCTGATCTTTGTGGCCATAGCTATGCTGGCTGCAGTTATGGCCAGGGATAAAGCAAAAGGAATTGGGTTGGTTATTTTATTATGGCTTTATTTTTCTATCATTTTCGATGGATTGGTTTTGTTTGTTTTATTTCAATTTGCCGATTATCCTTTGGAAAAAACAATGGTGGGCGTAACGGCTTTAAACCCGATCGACCTGAGCAGGATCCTCATCTTATTGAAAATGGATGTGTCGGCACTGATGGGTTATACCGGGGCCATTTTTAAAGATTTTTTTGGAACACAATCCGGCCAGGCAATATCATTTTGTGTATTGTTCACCTGGGTCATCATTCCAACCTGGTTATCATTAAGAAAATTTAATCATAAAGACCTGTAACTATGAAAAGACACGAAGCACTTGCACCTTTATCAAGAGAACATCATGGTACTTTATTACTGGCACAGTTACTGAAAAGGAATGCGCCGGAGTACAAAGGCTTGCCCACTAATGCGAAGGACAAGGTTGAATATGCATTAAAGCAATTTGAGGAGATCATTAAGCATCATTTTCAGCAGGAAGAAATCATCCTTGAGAAAGCAAAAGACCATCATGATGATATAAACAAACTGTCAGCAGAAATAATACAGGAGCACAAACAATTAACTGCCTTGTTCCTTTCACTGAATGCTACAACAGACCTGGAAGCTACCATGGATAAGCTGGCTAATGTATTGCAGGATCATATCCGCAAAGAAGAACGCGTTTTATTTCCATTGATACAGGAACATTGTCCGGAAGAATTGCTACAGCAGATTTATGCTGACCTGCATTAAAAACATGTTCTATGAAAAAAGATATTGTAACGCGAAAAGATATAGAATTATTGGTGGATGAATTCTACATGAAAGTAAAACAGGATAAGGAGATCGGGTTTATTTTTACTGATATTGCCCTTGTGAACTGGGATAAGCATTTGCCCATTGTGTATGATTTTTTTGAGAATATGCTATTTTATACAGGTAACTATACCGGTAACCCGATGGAATTACACAAACATATAAACCGGATGTTTCCGCTTACCACAGCTCATTTTGAACATTGGTATCAATTATTCAGTACCACGGTTGATGAATTATTTTCAGGAGCCACGGCCGATACCGTTAAACAACGGGTAAAAAGCATAGCTGCCGTTATGCAGGTAAAAATAACGGGCGAACAATCTTCATCAGATAACATATTCTGAGGATAATAAGGACCAAATTTTGGAATCCCTTCTATTGGGTTTGATTACGGTAATTTATTTTGCAGGTGGGGGTAATAATACCCCGTCAATAACATGAATAATGCCATTGGATGCCGGGATAGAAGCAATGATCTTTGCAGTGCCATTTACATAGATACCATCGGCCTTTTTACTGATCGTAATATTGCCGCCATTCACCTGGCCGATCACCTGGCCTTCCTGGAACATATCTGCCTTAAGTACCCCAACGGAAACATGGTATTGAAGAATATCCGCCAGGTCATCTTTTTTTTCTGCTTTTAATAAACCCTCAACGGTACCTGCAGGCAATTTATCAAATGCTGCATTGGTTGGTGCAAATACAGTGAACGGTCCGGCATTGCTTAACACATCTACCAGTTCTGCTGCTTTTACAGCGGTCACCAGGGTTGTATGGTCTTTACTTCCCATGGCAACCTGCACTACATTTTTCGCCGATTGATCATCCTGTACGCCGGACTGTCCGGTGGTTACGGGATCGGATGTAGAGGTTGCGGCATTACTGGTATTTTGCTCACCGGAATTACAGGAAATTGCAAAAATCAGAATGGCTGCTGTAGTTGTTTTTTTGATCTTATTTTTCATTTTGGTTGTTTTGATCTGTGAAATATTTCAGCATAAATCTATACAGAGACTGTATATTATTTTATGATATTAGTCATTACCCCGGATGATTATAACCATGCGTAAATAACCACGCAAAAACTAAGGAAAAACCAGTAAGTTTGGTATAATTAATCTGCATAATGGACAATCAGAAGCAAGCTGAGATCAAAGAAGAGATCAAATTTTTAGAAGGACCGCAAAGCCGCTGGAAAGAATTCCGATATGCGGTGAGTGTAATGATGGATTTCATCAGGGGATTACGTGCATTGCATTTTGTTGGTCCCTGCGTTACCATTTTTGGGTCGGCCCGGTTTAAGGATGGCCATCCTTATTATGAGCAGACTGAAGAAATTGCCGGGAAAATTGCACAATTGGGATTTACCATTATGACCGGTGGCGGACCGGGAATTATGGAAGCTGCCAATAAAGGCGCTAAAGCAGTGGGAGGCAGAAGTGTGGGATGTAATATTGTGTTGCCTACGGAACAGTCACATAACCTATACCTGGATAAATGGGTAAACATCAAATACTTTTTTGTACGAAAAACATTATTGATAAAATATTC
>JBDSGK010000046.1:0-3041 GCA_039919015.1 Ferruginibacter sp. | reverse complement strand
CCTGCCAGTCAACCTCCATGCCCATCAGGTAGATCCCATGTGACTTTTCCATAATGATGGCAATACCATCTATTTCAAAACTTTCATCTTTTTCAGTTTTAGTATCAAAGCCCAGAACATAGGTCATGCCACTGCATCCCCCACCCTTTACGCCGATCCGTAAGAACTGGTTGGTATCAAATCCTTCTTCACCCATCAACCGCCTGATCTCGTCTTTAGCCGATGCTGTTAAGGTAACCGGTATTGCTGTCGTTGTTTCCATATCTGAATCTTTGTACAAAATTAAATAAATAAAATAATTAGCTTTTACGAAATACGTTAAATTCTTAGGCGTTAATTCTTAAAATAGTTAATCCGGTAACTCGTACAAGAGCTTTTATAACTGAACTTTCTGCCAGGGAAACGGATTATCAGGTATAAGGTTTACGGATCAGCAAATTAACCAATTAACGGATTAACGGAATCAACCCTTAATTTTGCGGTAAATTAATAATGTATGGAGTTATCTAATGCCATGATACAAAACATCATTTTGGGCGCCATTTTTATGTTCTTTATCGCCATTGCCTGGCTGCTGGCCGAGTTTAAAGGCATGAAAGATAATATCATTGAACGCATGGGCATTAACAATGAAGTGCTCAAACTAAGACTGCAGGCCCTGGAACGTTTTACCTTATATGCCGAAAGGTCTTCATTAAAGAACCTGATTTCACGTACTCCTGCTTCAGGCATGACGGTTGTTGACCTGCAGCTTTCATTATTGGATGCATTACGGTCGGAGTATGAATATAATGTGTCGCAACAGATCTATGTCGATCCAAAAATGTGGAAAGCCATTGGAAATTTAAAGGATCAAAATACATTTATCATTAACCAGCTGGCTGCTACGCTGCCTTCTGATGCGAACGGCATTGAACTCAGCAAACGAATACTGGAATATGTGGCAAGCACTGATTCGGAATTAAATGGAACAGTGTTAAGTGCATTGCAGTTTGAAGCAAAACGATTATTGTAAAATATGGCTAACGATAAAAAAATATTTACTGACTCAGGTATTGAAATTAAAACCATCTATACCCAGGAAGATCTTTCTCAAATCCCTCTTTTGGAGGGCGGGGGGGCTGGAGTTTTTCCTTTTACACGTGGCGTACAGCCCGATATGTACCGGGGCCGGTTGTGGACCATGAGACAATACGCAGGTTTTTCAACTGCGGAAGAAAGCAACCAGCGTTATCATTATTTATTGAGCCAGGGTGTTAATGGTTTGAGCGTTGCTTTTGACCTGCCCACACAGATCGGTTACGACAGTGACCATGCTTTGGCAGATGGCGAGGTTGGTAAAGTTGGGGTAGCCATCGACAGCCTGGAGGATATGGAGATCCTGTTCAAAGGAATTAAGCTGGATGAAGTAACCAGTTCTATGACGATCAATGCCAGTGGATTTATTTTATTGGCTTTTTATATCGCCCTTGCAAAAAAACAGGGTGCCGATCTTAAAAAGATCTCCGGTACCATTCAAAATGATATCTTAAAAGAATACGCGGCAAGGGGCACCTATATTTATCCGCCCAAAGCATCCATGCGTATCATTACCGATATTTTTGAATGGTGTGCCACAGCAGTTCCCAAATGGAATACCATTTCCATATCAGGTTATCATATCCGTGAAGCAGGAAGTACTGCGGTTCAGGAAATTGCTTTTACACTCAGCAATGGCAAAGCCTATGTGCTGGCTGCTTTACAAAAAGGTTTGGACATAAATATTTTTGGCAAACGCCTTTCCTTCTTTTTTAATGCACACAATAACCTGTTTGAGGAAGTTGCCAAGTTCAGGGCTGCCAGGCGCATGTGGGCAACAATAATGAAGGAACTTGGCGCAACAGACGACAAAGCCATGATGTTACGTTTTCATACACAAACGGGGGGCAGTACATTAACTGCACAACAACCTTACAATAATATCAGCCGGGTTACTGTTCAAACTTTAGCTGCGGTTTTAGGAGGCACACAATCTTTGCATACCAATGGCTTTGATGAGGCTTTAAGTTTACCTACGGAAGCTGCGGCGGCTATTGCTTTGCGTACGCAGCAGATCGTTGCATTTGAAAGTGGCGCACCCGATACGGTTGACCCTTTAGCCGGCAGTTATTTTGTTGAATCGCTGACCGATGAAGTGGAAGCAGCTGCCTGGAAACTTATAGAAAAGATAGACGCCATGGGTGGTAGTGTTGCGGCTATTGAGCAGGGTTTTATCCAGGAGGAGATCGCAAAAAGTGCTTACGAATACCAGCGGCAGATCGAGAATGGTGAAAAAATCATCGTTGGTGTAAATAAATTCCAGGCTAAAGAAACACATTCGATACCCGTTTTTAAAGTAGATGAACATGTGCAAACCCTGCAGGTTGAAAAATTAAAATCGCTGAAATTAAAAAGAGATAATACCAAAGTTGCAGCTTCTTTAAAAACACTCAACGAAAAAGCCCGTAGCGGTGAAAACCTGATGCCCACTGTATTAGAGGCTGTTGAAAATTATTGCACCCTGGGTGAGATATCTGATGAACTTAGAAAGGTTTTTGGAGAATATAAATAAGCGCTGAATGATTAGCAGAAATCTAGCGGAGTAAAAATTCAAAAGTCAAAAAATTCAAAAGTCAAAAAAGCAGCTCGCTTTTAAGGATCATGATTTTGACTTTTGAATTTTGACTTTGAATTACTGAACCACTCTCCCCCAGCTCCACTGTAAACGCCGCCATCAGTTATATTGCTCCATAGTCCATTACTGCTTAACTGCCACTGATAAGTATTTCTTTACGTTGAATTATCCACCACCCGGTTAATTCTTTGCAGGCCGAACCTGCTAGCCTAACCAGCTCTGTATTTTTTTATTCATAAAAAATCCTTCCCGATAAATCGGGAAGGATCTGTATTACTGATTATTTTTTGCGCTGTTATCGTAGTATCACCACTCTTCCTGTTGCCAGTATCTCTTTCTTAAAGGCATCAGTTACCTGAACCATGTAGACACCTGCTGCCAGGTGTTT
>JBDSGK010000045.1:0-38433 GCA_039919015.1 Ferruginibacter sp. | reverse complement strand
TGATACCAACCAGGGTAGTGCCGATAAAACGGGCCGGGCGGTCGGCATAATAACCCCAAACTTTCCCGCTTTTGGTACCCTGCTTGCGGTTTAATTCAATGGATAGTTTATTGGCAGATATAAAAGCTATTTCTATACCGGCAAAAAAACCTATCAGCGCAAGGGAAGCAATAATGGCAATAAGGGCTATCCAATCCATAGTATAAAAATAAGGAAAGAGTTTTTAAACGGGTTATTACCCGATAAATTCAGCTACAATGGTTTCTGCTTCGCTGCAGGCACGCTGCAGGTCATCATTAGTGATCAGCTTGTTGAACTGGTCCTTAAATGAAAGTTCATAGGCAGCTTTATTGACCCTGGCAGCCAGTGATTCTGCAGTTTCGGTGCCACGGCTTTCCAGTCTTTTCTGTAATTCTTTAACTGAAGGCGGTTCTATAAAAAGGCTGAGGGTATTTTCGGGATATTGCTGTTGAATGTGTATAGCGCCTTTTACATCTATATCCAACACAGGAATTTTATTAAGGGCCCATATCCTTTTCAGTTCTGATTTTAAAGTGCCGTAATATTTTCCTTCATATACCATTTCCCATTCGGCGAATTCTTTATTCTTTATTTTTTCCTTAAAATCTTCAATATCCATAAAATAATAATCCACTCCATCCTTTTCTGTACCCCTTGCATTTCGAGTGGCTGCAGATACTGAAAATTCCAAAACCGGAAAAACTTTCATAAGATGTCTTGTAATGGATGTTTTACCCGCTCCTGATGGGGCAGTAATAATTAATATTTTTTGGTGAATCGAGTTCATGTGCAAAGAAAAGAAAAACAAATTAAAAGGCAACAGCTATTGTACTAATATTGTTTTTACCAGCGTGCTGCCATCTGAAGCAGTAGCTTTTACGTAATACAGGCCTTTGGCGGAAGTAAGCATAATATTAAACGAAGAGCTGGTGATCTTTTTTGTTTGAATAGCAGTGCCGGCAGTATTGAATATTTTTATTTCACCATTAATAAAATTTTCGGGAACCGCTACGGATAAGTTTCCATTACCAAGGGTTGGATATATATCCATGGCGGCATAGCCTTTGGGTAAAGCTGTTTTTATATCCGAATACGCAATAGCACCGCTATACTCAGTTATCATCAGCCGATAAAAATGCTTGGCAGATATAGCTTGTGGCAGTTGATACTGGTATTGCCGGCCAGGTATGGATGAAGTGCTGTTGCTAATGGAATATATGGTTGTAAAATCTCTTCCATTCTCACTTTGCTGTATGCTGTATTTAATGCCGGGATCCTCTTCCTGCAATTGCCAAAGGGCAGTTACTTTATTATTGTAAGTATTTATGGTAAATGATCTTATTTTAATTGGCAATAACCCCACACCATTGATACTCGTTGTGCAGGAGCCACTGATTGCAGTGCCAATATTTGGGCCTACTGTAAAAAAACAATTTACCGGTAATAAACTGATCACACCACGTCCGGAAGCATCAGTTATAAGACTGTCAATCAAAGTTGGCGTAAGATCATATAAATATACTTTTGAGTTGGCCGGGAAATTAGAAACATCGATCCAGCAGGAAGTATCAGTATGAAGCGGAGGGGGTGTTTCAGTTTGATAGATATATAGAATATGTGTTGCTCTTGCACCAGGAGGGCATTGGCTTTTTACAGTGTAAAAAGTAACTATAAACAAAAGGGCGAGTATGATCTTCATTGATAAGTGAAGCTAATGTAAGTATCCCACTATAGCGTAATTAGTTTTAATTCGGTTTGAAATGCAAAATCAGGTTTGCATTTCCTGCACTGCCATTCAATATGAGCTCGTTTTCGTTCAATGACCGGATAACATACCTGTTCACGCTGTTCTTTGATTCGGATGTGCAAACCATGATCTTGTCATGCTCCAACAATTCGTATTTACCCTGTACCATAACCCTGCCGCTTATGGAACATTCGTATTTCATCCTGTTTTTAAAGGTCCAGCTGATGGATTGCATCATTGACTTAAGCTGTTCTGCATCTGCGGAATCCTTTGCCGAAAGAAATTTTGTATCGGGAGGAACAATATTATCAACCTGCACACAATCCCATTTTTTGGTGAGTAATACCACTGTTTTATTGCGGCAGGAATTGAAGAAGACCAGGCTAAAAAAAACAAGCAGAATGAGAACCATTTTTTTCATCCGTAAAAATTAATTGATCCTTTTAATATCTGCACCTAATTTGATCAGGCGGTCGTCTATATGCTGGTAACCCCTGTCTATCTGTTCAATATTCTGTATCGTGCTTTTTCCCTGTGCACTTAATGCTGCGATCAGCAATGCCACACCGGCACGTATATCGGGGCTACTCATTGTTATGCCCCTTAATTGTTGTTCCCGCTGCAGGCCAATAACCACGGCACGGTGAGGATCACACAAAATGATCTGAGCACCCATCTCTATCAGCTTATCTACAAAGAACAAACGGCTTTCAAACATTTTTTGATGAATGAGCACGCTGCCTTTTGCCTGTATGGCGGTAACCAGCACGATACTCAACAGGTCGGGTGTAAAGCCGGGCCAGGGATGATCGTACACGGTTAATATACCGCCATCCATATATTTTTCTATCTCATACATTTTCTGTGCAGGAATATGAATATCATCGCCAACAAAATTTAATAGAATACCCAGCTGTTGAAATCTTTCGGGGATAACGCCCAGGTGTGCGAGACCTGCATTTTTGATGATGATATTACTTTGGGTCATTGCCGCCAGGCCAATAAATGAACCCACTTCGATCATATCAGGCAGCATGCGGTGTTCTGTTCCGCCCAAAGCTTCAACACCGGTTATGGTTAACATATTACTGCCCACGCCGCTGATCTTTGCCCCCATGCGGTTAAGCATTTTGCAAAGCTGTTGTATATAAGGCTCGCAGGCAGCATTGTAAATGGTGGTGGTACCAACGGCCATGGAAGCAGCCATTAAAATATTGGCAGTGCCGGTTACGCTGGGCTCGTCAAGTAAAATGTTGGCAGCTTTAAGTCCTGCTGATTCCAGATGAAAGAAACCATCATCACTATTGTAAGAGAATTTTGCTCCCAGTTTTTCAAATCCCATGATATGGGTATCCAGCCTTCTTCTCCCGATCTTATCGCCCCCGGGTTTAGGTATATAAGCTTTTTTGAATCGGGCAAGCAGGGGACCGGCAAGCATGACAGAGCCACGTAATTTGCCACTCTTTTTGTGATAAGCGTCACTGTGCAGGTAATCCACATCCACATCATCAGCCTGGAAGACACAGGTATCGCGGCTTTGCCTGTCGATCTTTACTTTCATTTCGCCAAGCAATTCGATCAGCAGGTTCACATCCACGATATCCGGAATATTGGTGACCGTAATTTTTTCGGCACTTAACAATACTGCAGAAATGATCTGCAGGGCTTCATTTTTAGCTCCCTGTGGGGTTATTTCTCCTGAAAGTTTTTTTCCGCCTCTTACTTCAAATGATTGCATATTTTTTTTTATTACACTAATTTTTGCTAATTACACGAATTACACGAATTAAGGCAAACGTAAATTAAAAATACCTGACTTTTGAAATCAGGTATTTTTAATTCGTGTAATTCGTGTAATTGGTTTAATTCGCGTTATTCTTAATACCTCTTTTTAAAATTACGGTTATTGTTCCTGTTGTCATTGTTACCGCCCCTATCATTGTTACCGCCCCTGTTATCATTGTTGCCGGGCCTGTTGCCACCCCTGTTATCCCTTCCGCCACCTGTGTTCCTGTTATCCCTGCCACCTGCATTCCTGTTATCCCTTCCGCCACTACTGAAATTCTTACGGTAACCACCGGCCGGGCGTTTTCCATAATCATTAGTGTCATCACGGGTATCAACCCGGTGTTTTACAAACGGACGGTTATTGAATTCCAGTTCACCATTGGTCATGCCCGATAATTCTGTCTGGATATTATCATCATGAACCAGTTCTTTATGCCAGTTGCTGTAAGTAAGTTTCATGTAATAGGCAACTGCATTGGCAAAGCCCTGTTTCTTTTCAGGGTTTTCTTCCTTCAGAGCTTTATCAATTACCACTTCAATATTTTTTCCAAGGTGATTGAATTTCGGATATCTCTTTGGATAACGCAAACGCTCAGGCTTGGCCTTTAAAGTTTCACGTGTAGGAATGGGATATGGGCTTTCCACATCCAGTGTAAAATCACTGATCAGGAAAAGGTGGTCCCATAATTTATGGCGAAAATCCTCCACATTTTTTAAATGCGGGTTTAAGAATCCCATCAATTCAATTACAGCATAAGCATTACGCTGTCTTTCTTCTTTATCTTCAATACTGAGCAGGTATTCAACCATCTTCTGAATATGTCTGCCATATTCTCTCATGATCAAAAAATTCCTGGTAGTATTGTACTCCATGTTCTCGGTATTTAGCATATTACAAATGTAAGCTAAACCTGTTCATTTTTCAAGTTGAAGAACAAAACAGGCCTGTTTTATAGCCATTTTTACTTTAAATATTTTTTCCGGCACCAGATATATGCTGCTACCACACCCAGGCTGTCGGCAGCGAGGTCAAAAATGTCGAAACTCCTGTCAGGCACAAAAAACTTTTGAATAAACTCGGTTGTTAAACCCCAAAAACAGGCTGCAATGGCAATCTTAACCGCTGTATTTTTTTTAACTTCGGGTGATATGGACAACCTGGAAACCGGGTAAATGAACAAAAAAACAAGTACAGCAAAAAGCCCGGTATGTACCCATTTATCAAAATAAATATCATTGAGCCAGGTTTCAACAGTTGGTATCCTGGACCCCGGTAAACAGATCAGAATAAGGATAAGAAAAAACCAGGCAATGCCTGGAATAAATTTTTTAACAGGTGACTCTTTTGATGGAGTTGACTGGTTATTCATAACGTCTTTATTACTATCCTACAGATGCTGTATAGGCTTCTGCACTCATCAGTTTTTCATAACCTGCCACATCAGTAACAGTCATTTTTACCATCCAGCCATCACCATAGGGATCGCTGTTAACCAGTTCGGGCTGGGTATCAAGCAAAGGGTTTATTTCTGTGATGGTACCTGCAAGCGGTAAGAAAAGATCACTTACTGTTTTTACGGCTTCCACAGAGCCAAACACTTCTTCGGCACCCAGTGCTTTACCTTTTGTACTGATGTCGATATAAACAATATCACCCAATTCACGTTGTGCAAAATCGGTAATACCAATGGTTGCTGTATTGCCATCTAATGAAACCCATTCGTGGTCTTTGGTGTAGCGCAGATTTTCAGGAAAATTCATTTTACAAAGTTTGATGTTAACTGAATATGGTGCAAAATAAGGATTTGTTCCTATTTAATCACTTCTATATACATGTGTACATCACCTACAGGGCGGTCAGCCTGGCCTTTTTGTACAGAAGCTATTTTGTCAACCACTTCAAGCCCGCTTTCCACTTCGCCAAAAATAGTATAACCCATATCTAAAAATGGAACACCACCTACCGTTTTATAAATATTTCTTTGAGCCTGGGTGTATTTTGCCCCTCTTTGCATTTCCATATTATTCAGGTCTGCATCGGTCCATTTTTTACCCTGTACAATATAAAACTGGCAGCCACTGCTGGCTTTAGTGGGGTTTACCTGGTCGCCCATTCTTGCAGCAGCCAACGCACCTTTTTTATGGATCAAACTGGTATCAAATTCTGCAGGGATGGTATAGCCAATATCACCATTGCCTAACATTTGTCCGGGCTGGGCATATTTACTTTGAGGATCGCCACCCTGTATCATGAATTCACTGATGACCCGGTGAAACAAAAGACTGTCGAAAAAATGTTCTTTAGCTAATTTGACGAAATTGTCACGGTGTTTTGGTGTTTTATCGTACAGGCGGATGACCATTACACCGGAATCGGTAGTAACTTTTACCCTAACCCCGGGCACCCTGATCTGTTTAGGCGCATTGGCCACCGGCTTTACAGCTTTTTTAACCGTGGTCTTTTGCGTGGTAGTTTTCTTTACTGTTGGTTTTTTAACCTGGGCATCAACAGCCGTTGCAAAAAAACAAACTAAGGCGAGTGTAATTAAAGTTTTCATTTTGTTCATAAAAAATAATTAGTCAATAAAATTTTGATTTTGAAAATAAAGTAAAATATGGTCTTTTAAAAAATTTTCCTGCTCGATCATGATAAATCCCGGCAGGGGTTTCAGTTGTTTAAAATGGGGCCAGCCCTCCTCATCATTACCCTCCGATACATAATAGCCGCTCAGCGAAAGTACGGTGCAAACGGCAATGTGCATCAGGTCCTGCTTTTCTTCCTTGCTGAAATCCTGCTTACCGCTGCCCAACTCCTGTATACCTATTAAAAAAAGAACACCGTCCATGTCGGGCTTTATACCAAAACGTTCTTTTAATTTGATACGTAACTTAAGCCAGCGCACCTGCAGATCGTCCTTTACGTGTTCCATACTGCAAATATAAGGTGTCTGTCCACTACGTAGATTCTTCAGGCGCCTGCGTGGCTATAGTTTTTAATATCTTTCACAATCTTTATAGGTGTCTGGCCACTACTCAGATTCTTTTTTTGCTTAGTGCATCAGCAAATAGATTTACTTTTTGATTATTGGTGTATTTGTAGTGGCCTGACACCTAAATTGTCTGGCCACTATGCAGATTCTTTTTTTGCTTAGTGTATCAGCAAATAGATTTACTTTTTAATTATTGGTGTATTTATAGGGGCCTGACACCTAAATTGTATCTTTGTTAAAATTTTTTAGCATACATGTTACAGATCAGTTATATCAGGCAGCACACGGCGCTGGTAAAAGAAAAATTAGCGGTTAAAAATATCAGCGACCTTTCTATTATAGATAAATTATTGGAAACAGACGAACAGGTTCGCAGGTTAAAAACCGAAACTGAGATCCTGCAGGCCGGTATTAATACAGCGAGTAAGGAAATTGGTATGCTGATGGGCAAAGGAGAAAAAGAAGCTGCCGAAAATAAAAAACAGGAAGTTGCAGAACATAAGGCCAGCTTACAGCAACTTACCCAGCAATTAACTGCTGCAGAGAGATCATTGCATGATGAATTGGTTTTACTTCCCAACCTTCCGCATGCATCTGTTCCAAAAGGCAAAACACCCGGGGATAATGAAATAGTAAGAGAAGGTGGTACAAAGCCTGTGCTGCCCGAAACAGCGGTACCACATTGGGAACTGATAAAAAAATATGACCTGGTTGATTTTGAAACAGGTGCAAAGATCACCGGCAGCGGCTTTCCCTTGTTCAAAGGACAGGGAGCAAAACTGCAGCGGGCACTGATACAATATTTTTTAGATTACAATATCACTGCAGGCTACACCGAATATTCTCCGCCACTGATGGTGAATGAAGCTTCGGCTTATGGCACGGGCCAGTTACCTGATAAGGAAGGACAGATGTACCATATTACTGTAGATGGTTTTTATTTAATTCCAACTGCAGAAGTCCCACTAACAAATATTTACCGGGATGAAATTTTAAAAGACACAGACCTGCCGGTAAAGATGACAGGATATACGCCCTGCTTCAGAAGAGAGGCGGGAAGTTTTGGTGCAGATGTACGTGGGCTGAACAGGGTACACCAGTTTGATAAAGTGGAGATCGTTCAGATCGTTCACCCGGATAAAAGTTATGAAGTGCTGGAAGAAATGGTTGATCATATTGAAAAATTATTACAGTCACTTGAATTGCCTTACCGCATTTTACGTTTGTGTGGCGGCGACATGAGTTTTGCATCGGCTATTACCTATGATTTTGAAGTGTATAGTGCAGCACAGCAAAAATGGCTGGAAGTAAGTTCTGTAAGTAATTTTGAGAATTTTCAAACCAACCGTTTGAAGTTAAGATATAAAGAAGGGGGCAAAACCCAATTGGCTCATTCATTGAATGGCTCATCTCTGGCGCTGCCAAGGATCGTGGCCTGCCTGCTGGAAAATAATCAAAAAGAGGACGCCATATATTTACCGAAGGTCATACATCCTTATTTTGCCAATACAAGGATCACAAACTGATATCCGGAAAAAAATGGATATGTTTAAAACAATTGTTTTTTGCAATTGTTTATTTTTGGTAGTGAATCAGTTTGGAATTCTCGTTAATAATTTTACTGTCAGTCTGAGCTTGTCGAAGACGGGTTAGTTTAATATAATCCCGGTTTCGACAAGCTCAACCTGACAGCCTTTTAAACTGATACACTACTTTATTTTTCTCCAACACCTTTTTCTTTCATCAGTGCATAGATCGCTTTTACCTCTACCGGCGACTGGGGAGTTAAATTTTCTGCTCCCGTTGCCGTGATCACGATGGTATCTTCAAGCCGTATATGTATCTTCTTGTCCTTATCTTCAAGAATGGGTTCTACATTAAATACCACGCCTTCCACAAAAGGTTTATCATAGGGCCCCACATCATGTACCGCCATACCCACAAAATGGCCAACATAACCGAACCAGTATTTTTCAAGTCCGTGTTTTTTGAATACCCCTTCGCCAACTTTTTTCATATCGTTCATGGTGATGCCGGGCTTCATGACTTTAATTATTTCATCGCGGGTTTCTTTTACACAATTGTAAAATTTCAGCTGTTCGGCGCTGAATTCTCCCTGCACAGGCCAGGTACGGGTGATATCAGTTGTGTAATAATTAAGCTCCGGTGCATAATCCATTAATAATACCGTTCCGGCTTCCAGCAAATGATTGTTGGCATTGTAGTGCCATATCAAACCCCTTTCTCCTGATGCAGCAATGGCATAATAAGCGGCACCGGCAGTGCCCATATCTGCATAAATAAAATCACAGGCAGCCACGGTTTGATATTCATAAATACCCGGGCGGGTTACTTTAATGGCTTCATCAATACCCAGGCAGCCAATGCGGCCGCATTCGCGGATCACCGCGATCTCTTTTTTATCTTTTACCCAACGCATGGCATCTAATATTGGAGTAATGTCATTAACTGCAGTTGCCGGAAAGCGTTCTTTTATTTTATTATAGAAAGTAACTTCTTTGGAGATACGCCCATCCCATGGATTATTTATTCTTTTTGCCCGGGTTTGCATACATCGGTCACGGCTCATTTCTGCCATTTCCTGTGGCGATTGCTGCAAATAAAAAGGCTGCCCGTTTAGGGCATAGCGATGTAAAATATTGGTCAAAACCGAAGTAGACATCACACTATTGAATTTGTATTCAGCGGCAGCTGCTGCACCCGCTTTTATCATGGCTTCTGTTTTAATGTCATTGGGAATATTGTCGGGCACGAGCAAAATAGATTCTTTGGTCTTTCCGTCAATAATTAAAACAGCATCGGGTATTTCTACGCCGCTGAGGTAATAAAAATTATTGTCCTGCCTGAATTTTACATAAGCTTCAGGAAGTTCGGCACCCTGCAATACCAAAACACCATCACCAATTTGTGCCATTACTTTAGTGCGGCGGGCAGTAAAGTCATCAGCGGTAAAATATTTCCACATGGTTTGCGAAAATCCAATTTCAGATACCAACAGGCATGCAAAGCAGCAAAGGAATTTAATGATTCTCATATAACAGTATTTAACGGTAAAAAATAAAGAAAGAAAACAGCACCGGCTATAAATGGGTTTAAATATAAATATAAAATAAAAATAGCAGCCTGTTTATTTTTTTTGCTTTAGTTGGATATAGAGAAATTTATTCCTGTATTTGTAACTGCTTTATTTTTTTATTCATTACATAGAACCATAACGGTGGTATCATGGCTAAGATCATGCTGCCCGGGTAACCGGTTGGCAACTGCGGTGCATTTTCATGATGCTGAAGTACCTGGTATTTCCTGCTGGCCATGTAATGGTGGTCGCTGTGGCGGCTCAGTTCAAACAGCATAAGCCTGCCCAGGATATGGTTGCTGTTCCAGCTATGATGCGGCATGGCCCTTTCATAACTTCCATCTACCCGTTGTTTGCGCTGCAGCCCGTAATGTTCTATATAATTTACTGTTTCCAGCAATAAGAAACCAATGGTAGCGGCGGCTAAAAAATATACACTGACCAGCCAGCCAAATAACAGCACCATGGAGGCTACAAACAAAAGCTGAATTACCTGCCCTTGCAGCATTTCATTTTTCCAATGCAGCAGCGGTAAACCATTTCTCTTCATTTCGGCATTGGCAATTTTCCAGGCTGACAGGTATGAAAAAATGATGGTCCGGAAATAAAAAATAAAAACCGGCTCGTTAAAACGTGCACTGCTGGGGTCTTCGGGAGTGGCCACATTTTTATGATGCCCCTTATTATGTTCTATAAAGAAATGCATGTAGAGTGAGGTAAGCAAGAGGCCCTTGGCGAAAACCTGCTCGTACCTCTTTACCCGGTGGCCAAGTTCATGCGCTACATTAATACCAAATGTGCCACATAATAAACCCATGCTGCAAATACGGCCTGCGATCTCGCCCCACAAAAGTTCACTGCTATGAAAAGAAGCTAAGAAAACGTAGAGGGCAATAAATTGTAACAGCACAATTATATAAAGCAGGTAATCGTATAACCTGTCCTTTTTTACAAGTTCTTCTTCAGCGGCGCTAAGATTTTTTTTATCGGGTTGTATAAAAAGTTCTATCAAAGGCATCATTACCCAGGCATACAGCATAGGGATCCAGGTAATCCATCCGCTACTGGTAAAAGCCAGCCAGGCTAAAACATAAACAAGTAAAGGAGATAAATATTTAAAGGCGCTTACCTGCATGGAAGGTTTATTGTAAGGCCAAGTTAATATAATTGAATTGATTTTTTATAGATAATTCAGCCCTTAGTAGAAAGAAAAAGAGATTGCTTTTAAAACAATCTCTTAATTTTTATTTATTACTTTTAGCCTGCCCGATCGCCTGGTGATTCTTAAAACCGTTCTTTTTGTACTATGATGAAAAATCGTATATCCTGTGTGCAGGGGCCATGAACAAATGAGCAAAACTGTTTTTGATCTTTTCTGTCCATGAAATATTGGTGGTTACTTTATTTTCATAAAATTCAGCCTGCATTATTTTCATTTTCACCAGCACAAGCCTTCCATAAGTACCTTTTGAATAATTGCAAATTGAAAAAAGGCCTCTATCGTCATTTTGAACAAGTGTTGCTTTGCCGCTGATCTGCAGTCTGCACCCTGTTCCTTTTTTTTGATAGTTCAGGTATGCATAAAATGATTCCTCAATGGTTTTTGCAAGATCGCCATTGCATGAAGTAAAGAACCATACAGTTCCGTCATCTTCTACTTTAAGCGTTTGAATAATGTTATTCGGTAATTGCAGATCCGGATTCAACTCCGTTTTGAACAGGGCAATTTTTATGTCTTTGATCTTTTCCTTTATGAAGGTCAAATTTTCATCCTGGTATTGGTAGTCGTATTGCATAAATAAATTTTTAAATTGGTTGTCATTTATGAAAATTCAATACCCGTACCAAAATAAATCATATGCTTCCCCGGCCTTTTCAGGATATATTTGAGGAACAAGTTCCACATCCTGTGTAACAAAAGGCGCTTCCACCGGTTTTTCGATCAATAAATCAAGGAATTGTTTAATGGCTTAAAAATTTCATATAGCAATAAGAGCCGGTTATAAACTTATTTATAGGCTTTTTCCTGTCGGGAAATAATTAACAGATAAACCAACATGATGGATACATTAGAACTTATTGACCGCTTGCCAAAAGCCAAAATAAAAAAACTTGTCAACGATCCTGTAAAAACTGCAGAAGCCATTAACCTGGTATATGTTAATGATACTATAGCTGGCATTGAAAGAAAAAAGAAAGGCAAAACTTTCAGTTATTACAAGGGTGAAAAAAGAATAGCAGACAAGGACGAGATCAAAAGAATAAACAGTTTGGTTTTACCACCGGCCTGGGAAAATGTATGGATATGTGCACTGCAGAACGGGCACCTGCAGGCAACCGGTCTTGATGCAAAAAATAGAAAGCAGTATCGTTATCACCCTCACTGGAATACTTTACGCAATCATACAAAATTTTATCGCCTCCTTGAATTTGGAAAAGTTTTGCCTTCGATCAGGTTACAACTGGAAAAAGATCTTTCCCTTTCCGGGCTCCCGCAGGAGAAAATATTGGCCGCCATAGTTATGCTGATGGAACGAACCAATATCCGTGTTGGAAATAATGTGTATGAAAAACTGTATGGATCTTTCGGCCTTACCACGCTAAAAGATCAGCATGTAGAAATAAAGTCGGGTAAGATGGAGTTTACTTTTAAAGGTAAAAAAGGTATTCAGCATAGTATCGGTTTGAAAAATAAAAAACTGGCTTCGATCGTACAGAAGTGTAAGGATATACCGGGGAAGGAATTATTTCAATATTATGATGAAGCCGGCAATTCCCGTTCAGTTGATTCGGGTATGGTAAATGAATACATAAAAAAACTAAGCGGTTCCGACTTTACTGCAAAGGATTTCAGGACATGGTCTGGCACGGTTAATGCTTTTATTGCTTTTAAGGAAATTGGCTTTGCCGAAACAGAAACGGCCACCAAAAAGAATGTTGTTGAAGCATTGGAAAAAGTAGCATCTCAGCTCGGAAATACAAGAACGGTTTGTAAAAAATATTATGTGCACCCGTTGATCATCTCCATGTATGAGAGCAAAGGCCTGCAAAAATATTTTAAAGAACTGGAAGCAATATCAATAGATGATTCTAAAGCCGACCTGACAAGTGACGAGAAAGCTATCATGAAAATATTAGAAACTAATTAAAAACTTTTTTATGCGACCACTATGGACAGGGGCCATTGGATTTGGACTGGTAAACATACCGGTGAAATTATTCAGCGCCACAGAGTCAAGTAATGTTGAACTGGATATGCTTGATAAGAAAGATCATGCAAATATTAAGTTCATGCGTGTGAATGAAAAAACGGGGAAAGAAGTGAAATGGGAAAACATTGTAAAAGGGCATATGGTAGGCAATAAATACGTGGTGCTGGATGAAAAGGATTTTGAAAAAGCCAACGCTGTAAAAACAAAACTGATAGAGATCAATGATTTTGTGGACGCTTCTGAAATAAACAGCGTGTATTATGAAACGCCTTATTATTTGGTTCCTGAAAAATCCGGTGTACGTCCTTATGCCTTATTGCGTGAAGCGCTTTTAAAAACGAAAAAGGCGGGTATTGCTAGCTTTGTCATGCGTAATAAAGAACACCTGGCTATTTTAAGGGCGCAGGATGATGTGATCATCTTAAACCAGATACGCTTTGCTGAAGAGATCAGGCCAACCAAAGAACTTAGCCTGCCCGCAAAGGCTGCAATTAAACCCGCCGAATTAAAAATGGCCGTAACACTCATTAACCAGTTAACGGGTAAATTTAAAATAGAAAAATACAAGGACACTTATAGTGCGGCCCTGATAAAACTAATTAACGCCAAAGCAAAAGGTAAACAAACAGCAGCACCACACATGAAAGTTGTACACAGCAAGACCAAAGACCTGATGGAACAACTGAAAGCAAGCCTGGCCACTAAAAGAAAAAGAGCATCATAAATGAGCCTGGTAAAATATAAACAAAAACGTGATTTTAAAGTTTCGTCTGAACCCCAGGCGGGCAAAAATTCCTCAAAGGCTTTGTCATTTGTTGTACAAAGGCACAAAGCTTCACACCTGCATTATGATTTCAGGTTGGAAATGGATGGCGTATTAAAAAGCTGGGCTGTACCCAAAGGCCCTTCCATGAATCCCAAAGACAAGAGACTGGCTATGATGGTTGAAGATCATCCTTATGACTATAAAGATTTTAAAGGCGTTATACCCGAAGGCTATGGAGCAGGTATTGTGGAGATATGGGACAAAGGAACCTATACCGGTGTTGATGAGCAAGGAAATATCATTGATAAAAAAAAGTTAAGGGCCGCACTAAAAGCAGGCAGCCTGAAATTTGCTTTGAAAGGAAAAAAAATAAAAGGTGAATTTGCTTTAGTGAAACTGAAAAATGATGAGAAAGGTAATTCCTGGTTACTGATAAAGCACCGCGATGATCATGCCGTTGATAAGATCTATGATAGTGAAAAAGAAACGGATAAAAATTCTCCCATCAATAAATGGCTGGCCGAAAATTCAAAGAACGGCACTGCGAAGGATCCTGGGCGCAACTCACTGCCCACAGGGTCACAGGGACGGGTAAAAAAAAAGCCCGGGAGTTAAAAATAAGTACAGTTACCCGGAAACTCAATAAGTTCATACAACCGATGCTTGCAAAGGAAACTGATGAGCCCTTTGATGATGAAGGATGGTTGTATGAGATCAAATGGGATGGTTACCGGGCCATTGCTGAAATAACCAATGATCATATAGAATTGTATTCACGCAACGGAAATAATTTTAAGGATCATTACCCCCTGCTTACAGATCATTTAAAAAAGATAAAACATGAGGCCGTATTGGATGGTGAGATCGTGGTTTTAAATGAACAGGGCTATCCCGACTTCCAGAAAATTCAGCACTACGGCGATAATACCAACTTTCCGCTGGTATATTATGTGTTCGACCTCTTATCCCTCAATAATCATTCTTTGTATGATCAACCTTTAATAGAAAGAAAAAAACTACTGAAAAAACTATTGCCCAAAAGTCCCATGATCCGTTTTTCAGATCATATCTCCGGTATGGGGGTTGAGTTTTTCAATGCATCAGTTCAGAAAAACCTGGAAGGTATAATGGCAAAAAAAGCTGACAGCCATTACTATCCGGGTAAAAGAACCAATGAATGGCTTAAGATAAAGAACCATAAATCTGCTGACGTGCTCATTGCGGGGTATACAAAACCAACGGGGTCGAGGAAATATTTTGGTTCACTGGTACTGGCCATAAAAAAAGGAAAGCAATATAAACACGTAGGGCATGCGGGAACGGGATTTGATGATAAAAAACTGAAAGCGTTGTATGAGCATTTCCAGGGTTATAGGCAAAACGGATCGCCATTTAATGAACCGGTTGAAGTAAACGAATCGGTTACCTGGCTAAGGCCTGTACTTGTTTGCGAAGTAAAGTTCACGGAGTGGACCAAAGATGAAAAGCTAAGGCATCCTGTTTTTTTGCAATTACGAAATGATAAATCAGCTAAAGAAATTGACATGAAAAATGTAAAGCAGGTTAAAAAGATAATTGAAAAAGCTCCAGCTAAAACTGCTGATATTAAAGTAGGAAAAACAATAGTGAGTATTACCAACAGGGATAAGTTGTATTGGCCAAAGGAAAAAATAACCAAAGGTATGATGATCGATTATTACCAATCGATCGCTTCTTATATTTTGCCCTATTTAAAAGACCGCCCGCAATCTTTAAAAAGAAACCCGGGCGGAATTGCTGATAAAGGATTTTATCACAAAGACGCCGGAGAAAATGCACCATCGTTTGTAAAAAGTTTTAAGGTTCATTCGGAATCTTCTAACAAAGAAATTGATTATATCATTTGCAATGACAAAGCAACCCTTGCTTACCTCAATAACCTCGGATGTATTGAACTGAACCCCTGGCATTCTACTATAAAAAAACCTGGCAAGCCCGATTACCTGATCATTGATATTGACCCTTCTGACAAAAATACTTTCAACCAGGTGATCGATGCTGCGAATGCATTTAAAAAGGTATTGGATAAAGCAGGTGCAGCATGTTTTTGTAAAACCTCAGGGGCAAGCGGCTTACACATTTATGTTCCCCTTGGAAAAAAATATACTTACGAACAGGGAAAAGATTTTGCACATCTGGTTTGCATGATGGTCAACAATCAACTTCCGGATTTTACAACATTGGAAAGAAATTTAAAAAAACGCAGTAATAAAAAAATATACCTTGATTACCTGCAAAATAGTAAAGGTCAAACCATTGCTTCGGTGTATAGTTTACGGCCACGGGAAGGAGCAACTGTTTCCATGCCCCTGCATTGGAAGGAAGTAAAGCATGGACTCATGCCATCTGATTTCAGCATACACAATGCATTAAAACGGTTAAAAAAAGCAGGAGGTATTTTTAAAGGGGTTCTTGGGCCAGGGATTGATCTGAACAAATGCCTTGAAAAACTTAATAAATGAGAATAAAGAGATTGCTTTTAAAACAATCTCTTTATTATTTTTTTGCCTGACCAGATCGCCTGGTAACTATTAAATTGTTCGGTATATTGAGTTATTCTGCGAAATCATAGATCCTGTGTGGAGGTGCCATGAATAAATGAGCGAACGAATTCCTGATCTTCCCGGCCCACGAAATATTTTCAAATGGTTTATTTTCAAAAAACTCAGCTTGCATTATTTTCATTTTAACCAGAACAAGTCTCCCATAATTTCCTTTTGAATAATCATGCATGGAAAAAATGCCTTCATCATCATTTTTAACTATGCTTGCTTTTCCACTAACCTGGAGGCGGCAGCCCGTACCTTTTTTTTGATAACTGAGATATGCATAAAACGGCCTGTCAATATTTTTAACATGATTGCCATTGCATGAAGTAAAGAACCAAACTGTTCCGTCATCTTCTACATTGAGTGTTTGTATAATATTATTAGGCAGCTGTAATTCAGGATTCAGTTCAGATCTGAACAAAGCAATTTTTATGTCTATGATCTTTTCCTTAAGAAAATGAAGATTTTTATCCTGGTAGTCGTGTTGCATGGGTCATTAGTTTTTTATGTGAAAAGGCAATAATAAAATTCAAACGGTATGCCAAAGCAGTTCAGCTTTCCCTGATTAGCTTTAAGTTACTGTTGTGGTAATGAATTTTATTAGCTTGAGTTAGTATGAGACCGCTGCTTTTTTGGAGCCTGGTAAATCTGGGAATAATGTAACTTCTTTCTAAAGTTGTATAACATTATCATTGTAGATGTGTTGACCTTTGAAGGATTGGAGATTATATAGTGGGCCCGGAAAGGGCGAAAATGCCTGTGATGATCGGATATTTCATCCGGATTGTTACTAAAATAGAAAAATGCAGGATTTTTTTTCATTCTGGCATAATAATTTCTTTGTATATTTTACCAGCCAATGGGAAGTTACCAACTTTTGCTTCAGTAAAAATATTACCCTATTCGGTTTAACAGATGTCTTATAAAAGGATAATAAAAAAGACGGGCAAAATAATAGTGTACACGCTTGGTAGCGTGTTGATATTGCTATGTCTTTTTTTTATTTTCATAAACCTGCCGGTTGGGAGGAGGGTAGTCAAAAATAAAGTACAATCATACCTGCAGGATAAATTAAAAACAAAGGTTGTAATTGGTTCAGTTGATTATAGCATACCTAAATGGATCATCATAAACAATGTGTATGTTGAAGATCAAAAACATGATACATTAATTTTTGGTGAAAGGATCTCTGCAAAGGTCAGCATGTTTAAACTGATATGGGGAAATACAGAAGTACAGGAACTTGCTTTAAAAAATATTTTGGTAAATGTTTACAGGGGGGAAAAGGATTCCTTGTTTAATTACCAGTTTCTCATTGATGCATTTGCGGTGCCAAAACCGAAAACACCGATCATTAAAGATACTGCCCCATTACAGTTAAGTTTAGACAGGTTATTGTTCGACCATGTGGCTTTTAGATTTAAAGATAAAAATGGCGGAACAGATTTTTATGCCGCTATAAAAAACCTGGATGCTACCTTAAATAAATTTCAACCCGACAGGGTGAATTTTGGAATAAAAGATTTTGATGCATCGGGTATAGATTTCTTTATGAGTATCTACAAAGAGAAAGTAGTAAAACCTTACCTTCCTGTACCCGCCGATAAAATTAACGACCCGGGCTATGGGTTGAATTTAACTGCTTCAGATCTTAATATCAGGGATGCAAATGTTACCATTGAAAATAAGGTCACGGGAATGTACTATACCAATAAGGTAACACACCTGGCATTGGGTAAGGCCCTGTTCAATTTATCTGAATCGATCGGTACAGCAGACGAACTGCTTTTAGACAGTTCCTTTGTGCAATATATTAATCCCAAACAAACAATAAATACAGAGGCCAAGGCATTACCAGGAGATGTTAAGCCCATGCCCTGGAAACTT
This sequence comes from Ferruginibacter sp., assembly GCA_039919015.1. GTDB lineage: Bacteria > Bacteroidota > Bacteroidia > Chitinophagales > Chitinophagaceae > Ferruginibacter. The sequence goes on along the minus strand of JBDSGK010000045.1, from coordinate 20,337 downwards.
GCTGCCAAAAAACTTTCTCTGCATAATAACCAGGTTAAGTTTGATGATAATAATGCACCCAAAGCAGATGGGTTTGATGTCGGGCATTTCGATGTAAAGGGGCTTGGCGCAGACATATCTTCATTTAACTATGCTGTAAATAAAACCGAAGGCCTGGTAAGTCAACTTACATTTAAAGATGTCAGTGGCTTTGAACTGGACACCACGCATGTAAATTTCCTGATGACAGACACGATCTTTTCTGCAAAAGAATTGTATGTAAAAACACCGCATAGCCTTTTGCAGAATTTCATTGAACTTAAATATGATAGTCCTGCCGCAATTACAACCAATCCACGCAATAGTTTAATAGCTGCATTATTCAGAAATTCAACCATTGCTTTCAATGACCTGTACCTGCTGGCTCCTTTTTTAAAAAAAACGTTTCCACCGGCCCAATTTGCAAACAACCATGTCTTCTTTAATACTGAGTTGCGTGGAAATCTTGCACAGCTATATTTACCCCACCTGCAGTTGGTTGGGTTGTCAGGTTCCAGTTTAAATGCACATGGCACATTGTATAATCTTACTGATGCAAACAAATTTTATTACGACCTTTATATTGACCAAAGCACTTTTAAAAAATCGGACATTTTAAAATTTGTTCCGCCGGAAAATCAGCAGTCACTTGCAAACCTGCCGGATATCATACATGTTCAGGGCCGCATTACGGGTAACAAGAATGATCTTGTTTCAGACATCATCGCAACAGGACATGGGATGGCATTTAACGGTAAGTTTACGTTAAAGAACATTTCCAACCCTGCCCTCCTGAAATTTGATTTTGTGCTTAGGGAAGGTAGTTTCGACAGAGATTTTATCATGGGACTGATGCCACCGGGAACACTGCCACCAGAGATCAGGCTTCCTCAAAAAAATTATATTAAAGGAACAATAAAAGGAAATATAGATAACCTGGTTATGGACCTTAAATTGGGAGGTAGTTATGGGCTTGCAACGGTGAAAGGGTTTATAAAAAATGCGAAAGATGCGGAGAGAGCCAGGTATGATCTTTACATTACTACCAATAATTACGATATCGGTAAACTGATCAGCCAGGACAGCATACTGGGAAAGGTCACGGGTACATTCATAGCTAAAGGAACGGGTTTTAATTATAAAACTATGCAATCGGATATTACAGCATCCGTAAAGCAATTGCAATACAATAAATATAATTACCGAAATGCAGAAATAACTACAAAATTCAATGCAGGCATTATAGATAGTAAGGGCTCCATCAACGATCCTAACCTTAAATTACAATATGATCTCAGAACAAATGTGCAAAACCAATACCCTTCAATAAATGGTTTTGTAAATGTAGATACTGCAAAACTTCAGCAACTCAATTTGTATAACGATACGCTGAATTTTTCATTATATGCCAATATACAGGCCAATAGCCTGCAGCCACGCAGCCTGGATATAAATACAGTAATTGATTCTGTAAGGATGCAGCTGGGTAAAGATTTTTACCTGCTTGATAGTATCTCACTCATCGCATCATCGGCCGGGGGTAGGGATAGTGTAAATTTTTATGCACCCTTCGCCAGCCTGCAGGCAAACGGCGCTTTTGATTATGACAAGGTAGGCGATGCGGTTGTTCAATATGTGAATCATTATTACAAGATCACAGATTCAGTTTCAACAAAAAATATTCGGGAGCAGCAGATCGTATTTAAGGGACTCATAAAAAATCATCCTTTGGTCACAGCCCTCGTTCCTGGTCTTAAAACCTATGAGGATATAAGTTTTAATGGAAACTTTACTTCAGCTGATACAGACAGTGCATTGAACCTGGTGATGTCTGTACCATACCTGGCTTATGATACCTATGCTTTACGCAATGGCGATATCAATATTGCATCAAAAAATGAGCGCATAAATTATGATATCAAATTCGATACATTGAATTATACAGGCACTACTTTTTATGGTACTGTATTGGATGGCAGCGCTGCAAAGGACAGCATTTTATTCAATGTGATAACACAGGATAATAAAGCCAAAGATTGGTTTGGACTGAAAGCGTCTTTATATGCAAAAGACAAAACCTATTCCTTCAGCCTGAAAGACAGCCTGCTGCTTAATTATGAAAGATGGGAAGTGGCTGGCGATAACTACATAAAATATTCTCCCGATGGATTGATCATTCATGATTTTTTAATAACCAGTGACACCTCGAGGATCTTTGTCAACAGCCGGCAGGAAATAGCAAACAGTACCATCGATGTACTTATCAATAATTTTAATTTAAAAAGCGTCAGCTCTGTGTTGAACAATGATACGGTTCTTGTTGCGGGTATCATGGATGCAAACGTGGAAGTAAATGATCTTAATAAAACAATACCGGCATTCACCGGTAACCTTACAATAGCTGATCTCACCATCATGCAACAACTGGTAGGAAATGTAAAGGCTCATGCTGAAAAACTATCAGAAGACAATATCTCTGCTAATCTAACCATAACTGGCAACGGCAATGACATTACTGCAAAGGGGAATTATTATTTGAATAATAAAGAAGAGCAGTTTGATGCATCGGCCGATATTAAAAAACTGAGCATGGCAACCCTGCAGGGTTTTACAAACGGGGCAATAAAAAATGCGACAGGCAATGTGTATGGTGATCTTAGCATGAATGGGAAATTTACTGATCCCAGGTGGAAAGGCGTTTTGAATTTTGATACCACCAAATTTACGGTCACCCAGCTGGGAACAACATTCAGGATCGACAAACAAAAAATAACCTTAGACTATCCCGCCATAACGCTGAACAATTTTATCATTCACGATACGCTTGATCACGAGATGAAAATTGATGGTATCATTGCTGCCAATCAAACAAAAAGTTTTGACCTTGACCTTGATGTGAACGCAACTGATTTTATTTTGTTGAATGCACCAAAAGCCATCAACAGCGAGTTCTATGGATTTGCCGCCGTGGATGCCTATATTTCAATTACGGGTACTACTGTTTTGCCGAATATAGCGGGTGATATTTCAGTAAAAGATAAAAGTAATATTACCATAATAATCCCCGAAAGAAGTTATGGCAAAGATGAAGGAAGGACCATTGTACGGTTCATAGACCGGGATACTTTTGAAATTAATCCACCGGTAATACCTTTTGTGGAAGAGAAAGAACCAAGATCAAATTTTGCACAGTTCCTTAATTACAACCTGAATATTGAAGTAAAGAAAGAGGCCACCTTAACCATTGTGATCGATCCTGTAACAGGTGATGAAATAAAAGTGCAGGGCGATGCCCAACTGAATGCCGGTGTAGATCCGGGAGGAAATCTTATCCTGGCGGGAAATTATGAGCTCGATAATGGGTATTATCTTTTTAACTACCAGTTCCTGCAGCGTAAATTTATTTTGGAAAGAGGCAGTACCATTTTATTTGCCGGCGAGCCCATGAAGGCATTGATGAATATCACCGCATCTTATACAGTGAATACATCTGCCCGTGACTTGCTGGAAAATGAAGTTGCAAGTGTGGATCCCTACCTTTCCAATTCCTTCAATCAAAAGGTACCGTTTAAAGTAATGCTTTATATAACAGGCGAGCTTAGTAAGCCAACTATAAAATTTGATATACAATTACCTGACGAAAATGTGGTGATGAGCAATGACCTGAGAACAACCATTGAAAACAAACTGGCGCAGATACGGGGAGACGAAGCGGCAGTCACCAAACAGGTATTTTCATTATTGTTATTGAACCGGTTTGTTGGTGAACAAAGCAGCGATTTCTTTAAGGGCAACGGAAATGATTTTAATGATATTGCCCGCCAGAGTGTGAGCCGGTTCTTATCAGGTGCATTAAATGAGATAGCAGCAAACCTGTTAAAAGGAGTGGATATAGATATTAACCTGAACAGCTACCGGGATTACAATGATGCCGGCAGCAGGCAGCGTACAGATCTGAACGTGGCATTAAGTAAAAGTTTTTTAGACGACAGGTTAACCGTGAGTATCGGCAAAAATTTTGGCCTGGAGGGACAGGATGCTGCCTCAAAATCGAATGCCAGTTTTATTCCCGATGTTACGATTGGATATAAACTTACAAAAGACGGAAAGTATTTATTGAAAGCCTATCGTAAGAACCAGTTTGAAGTTGTGCTGGATGGGTACGTGGTAGAAACAGGGCTGGGCTTTGTTGTAACTATGGATTATGAAAAATTCAACGAACTGTTCCGGAGAAATAAAAAATAACCTCACCCCTTGAGCTGACGCTCGTTCCTTTTCAAGGAACTCCAAAAGGAGAGGGTGTTACGGAGAACAAAGCGAATATGAAAGGGAAATATTTTATAGCATTGGTTTTATTAGTGGCTGCATCTTCCTGCAGTGTAAGGCGTTTTTTGCCCCCCGGTGAAAGGCTTTATAATGGATCAGATATCATCGTTAAAAAAAATCCGGAAGTAAAGCAAACAAACAAACAGTTAAAAAAACATATAAAGCTGGCCGTGAGCCCGAGGCGAAATAAATTTATACTTGGACAACCTTATAAAGTTTGGTGGTGGTATGTAATAGGCGAGCCAAAAAATGAAAGAGGGTTAAAATCTTTTTTAAGAAGAAAATTTGGAGAAGCACCTGTACTCAGCAGCAGGGTAAATGCTGTTGTTACAGCAGAGAACCTGCAGGCATACATGGAAAATACAGGTTACTTTCATACAACAGTACAGGGAGACACGATTAACAGGGGTTACTTTACAGAGGCCATTTATACCGCACAGGTACAGCCGCAGTACCTGATTAAAAGCATAACCTGGGTAAGTGACAGTTCTGATCTTTTAAAATTGCTGCAGGCAAGACAAAAAGAGAGAGGCATCTTAAAAATTGGCCAGCCATACCGTTTAAGTGACATCAGTGCTGAAAGAGATCAACTGGATCTTTATTTAAAAACAAAAGGCTATTATTATTTTAACCCCGACTACCTGATGGCATATGCAGACAGCACCGTAGGTAACAGGCAGGTTGAACTTTATCTAAATGTAAAAAAAACCACACCGGAATCGGCTAAATATCCTTACCGTATCAACCAGATCATCGTGTTCCCAAACTATACACTGGCCTCTAACCAGTTAGACACCAATTTGACAGGTGCCATTAGATATGATGGATTGATCATCAAAGATTCGGCAAAGAAATTCAAGCCAATCCTTTTTTCAAGAACCATTACGTACAGGCCGGGTAGTTTATATAACAGCCGCAACCAGAATTCAACATTGAACCGGTTCATCAACCTGGGCACTTTTAAATTTGTAAAGAACCGCTTTGAAGCATTAAAAGATACCGGCGACCTGCACCGGATGAATGTTTATTATTATTTAACGCCGGCTAAAAAGAAATCATTCCAGGCAGAGATCGATGCCTTTTCAAAAGAGAATAATTCGTTGGGGGCACAGTTCAGTGTTAACTGGAAGAACAGGAATCTTTTTCGGGGTGCAGAGATACTGACTGTTAAAGCTTATACAGGTTTCGAGGTTTCATTTGCCGATTCACTCCGCAGGAATAACAGTTTCCGTTTGGGTGGTGAAGCAAGATTAAAATTTCCATACTATGCCGTTCCTTTTCTACATATAAAAGAAAATAATTTTTATCCACCCAACACAAGCCTGCTGTTAGCCTACGAGTTGTACCGAAGGCAATTGTTCTACACAAAGAATTTATTCCGGGTACAATATGAGTTTACCTGGAAATCTACTATCCGGAATGAATTTACATTGGCACCGGTAGCTTTAAGTTATTTAAATGCAAGTAACATAACTGATACCTTCTATAAACAGGCCGTTGCAAACCCGATGATCCTGCTGAATGTTTATTCGGAAGCCATCGTGGGGAGTTATTTTTCTTATACCTATAATAATTCACTGGGCAGGAGGAGGGATAAATTGTATTTTAATACAAGTATCGACCTTTCTGGAAATATTCTTGGCCTGGCAACCGGTGCAAAGAACTTTCGGGAGAAAAAAATATTCAACACGCCTTTTGCACAATATATAAAAACAGATTTTGACCTGCATTACACCCGAACCTTAACCAATAAATGGGATTGGGCAAGCCGTATACAGGTTGGTATCGGACTCCCTTACGGAAACTCTGCACTGCTGCCTTTTGCCAAACAATATATCATTGGAGGATCAAGTTCGATCCGTGGATTCAGGGTACGAAGTTTAGGGCCGGGAACCTATAAGCCAACTGCAGAAGATCAACGTTACTTCCAGATCATTGGAGGCGATTATAAATTCCTTGTAAACTCCGAAATAAGGATACCGCTTACATCAAGCCTTCATGCCGCCGTGTTTGCAGATGCAGGTAATATCTGGACAAAGGACACGTTGCTTTTTGGCCGTGCCGGCCAGTTCAGCGGAGCATGGATCAATGAACTGGCGGTGGCTTCGGGTATTGGCCTGCGTTTTGATGCTGTTGTTCTGATCATAAGGGCCGACCTGGGAATACCATTGAGAAAACCTTATTTACCCGCCGGACAAAGATGGGTGTTTAACCAAATTGATTTTGGAAGCAGATCGTGGAGAAGAGAAAACCTGATTTTAAATATTGCACTGGGCCTGCCCTTTTAAGTGCTGCAAAAAAATTAATTTGAAAAAGTACCTAAAGATATTCCTTATCATTCTTGCGCTTGCACTTATAGGGGGCTGGATATATTGGCAGCAATACAAAAAAAGCATCATCAGGAACAGTATCGAAAATGCAGTAACTCAGGGTACTGACAGTTTATATTTTATTCATTACGACAGTTCCTTTATTGATGAAGTAAACGGCAATGCCTCTTTTTATAATGTAACACTGCAGTCAGATTCTTTACAAAGACAACTACAGCTGTTCGATACTGCATCTGCTGCGGTGATCTATAATATTCATATTGATGAAGTATCTATAAGAGGAGCAAATATCCAGGGGCTGATAAACAATACAACTGTTGAAGCAACCTCCATCCTGATCAAACACCCGGTTGTATACATCATCCGTTCAGGAAAAAAAGAAAAAAAATTATTGAACAGCAGGGATAGCCTGGTTATTTATGAAAAACTGCTTGGAAAATTCAATAGTATCAATGCAGGAGAAATAATAGTTGAACAGGGACAATTATACTTTGCGGGAAAGAGTGGTGTGCCCCATACAGCCCTGAAAGACATCAACATTGAGTTAAAAAAATTCAGGATCGACAGCACCCGGAACTATGATAATATTGTCAGTTATTTTGTTAAGGATATTGTGGCAAAGGTAAATGAAGTGTATATAAAGGGAGATAAGAACCTGGCAACATTTACCGAAGTGGAATACAATGCGCCTGCACAAATCATTCGCCTGAAAAAATTCCAGCAAAAAAATGATAAGGGCCAGATCGTATTTGATGTCAATAACACCATCATCAATAAAATATCCACCAATTCTTTTATTGTGAACCAGCAACTACAGGCAGAAGAACTGATCAGTGATGGCGGCACCCTTACCTTTTACAGTAAACTTAGATCAAAAACTGATACGCTTAATTCAGATATAGAAATTGACAACAATTACTTTGATGAAGCACTCATCAATAAAGTAGCAATTGGAAATACCAAAATACTCATCTACAACAGGGAAAAACCAGGTGAAGAACCTTTTGTATTGACCAATGTTAAATTCAATGCCAGTGATATTCAAAAATTACATTCGGGTACCAATATAAAGAACCTCATCAGCAGCAGTAACTGGCAATTATCGGCAGATGGCTTTTCTTTTATGGCCAGAGATAATAAGTACAGGATGCATGTAGGGGCTTTCGATATCAATAACGGCAATTCTTCGATGAGGGTACAAAGTTTTACCATGACACCGGTGCTTTCGGAAGCTGCATTTTCCAGGACCTTAAGGCATCAGGATGACCTGTATAACCTGGAGATCAGGAATATTGTATTAACGGGGATAAATACCAGGATGCTGATAACACAAAAAAGACTGGAAGCAGCAACGGCAACAATTCAACCCACATTTAAAGTTTACCGGGATAGAACGCTTCCTGAAAACACAGAAAATAAAGTTGGAAAATATCCACATCAATTATTGCAGAAGGTCAAATTCCTTTTCAGTATAAATAAAGTAATTGTAAAAGATGGTATGGTATCTTACAAGGAAAAGGGTAAGGAATCGAAACAAACAGGCACTGTGTTTTTTAAAAATATCAACGGAACAATTGCCAATGTTACCAATATCCCCGATATGATAAGCAGGAACAACTTGCTTGTATTGGATGCTACCGCCAGCTTTATGGGCATTAGCACTTTACATTCGGTATGGAAGCTGCCGCTTAACAGTAAAAATGGCGCTTTTGAGGTATCAGGAACTGCAGGTGGGTTCAATGCCCCTTCTTTAAATCCAATGATCGAGCCATTGGGCATGGCTTCTATAAAAGATGGAAAAGTAAATAAACTCACATTTAATATAACCGGTACGGACATGACGGCAAGAGGTACTTCTACGCTGTTGTATGAAAACCTTAAAGTTGAACTTCTAAAAAAAGATTCCGGTGACGTAAAAAAGAAGAGCCTGATGAGTATGCTGACGAATGCACTCATCAAAGATAAAAATCCACAAAATGGAGTTGTAAGAACAGAGCAGATCAATTACCAACGGGATGTAACCAAATCGTTCTTTAACCTGGTATGGAAGAGTGTTTTTTCAGGGATCAAAAAAACTGCACAAAAACTTTAATATAATAAATGGCAATAGGCCTTAAAAATTTGCAGCTTTGGATCAATAAGGCGCATGAATTTTTTTATTAATTTTAAACCCTCAGCCGTTTAAAGAGTCATAAACCAGCTTAATTGTTCAGTTAAAACATTTCTTCCATTATGCCGGCCTCCAATCGCTTAAAAAATCAGCATTTATTATGGCGCAGCGCTTTTGGCCCCATGGCCGAAAACTCAGCTTCGCTGGATACCATCTCTCAAAAAGACCTATGGCAGCTTTTAGTAAAAACTTCTGCCAAACCGGTTGAAAAGATACAGGTTACCGATAACCCGCTTGATGATTATGATATGAAAATGGATAAGCCTGCGGATGCCCAAAAAGCAATGGATAATGCAGAGATGCGTAAAAAAAGACGTGAAAAATCGCGGGATGACCTGAAAGCGATGAACATTCGCTGGCTTGATACCCTCATCAACAGCGAAGCCCAATTAAGGGAAAAAATGAGCCTGTTCTGGCATGGACATTTTGCCTGCAGGATACAGAATAGCTTTTTTCAACAGGAGTTGTTACATATTATCCGCTCCAATGCCCTTGGAAGTTTTGCGAATATGCTGAAGGCGGTAAGCAAATCACCTGCCATGCTGCAGTTCCTCAATAACCAGCAAAACAGGAAATCACACCCCAACGAAAACTTTGCCCGTGAAGTGATGGAACTTTTTACCATGGGCCGCGGCAATTATACTGAGCATGATGTAAAGGAAGCTGCTCGTGCTTTTACCGGATGGGCCTTTAATGCAAAGGGAGAATTTGTTTTCCGAAAATTTCAGCATGATGATGGCAGCAAAACTTTTCTGGGCAAGACAGGAAATTATGATGGCGATGATATCCTGAACATCCTTTTAGAAAACAAACAAACCGCCAATTATATCAGCAAAAAGGTCTACCGTTATTTTGTAAATGAGAACATAGATGAGACAAACCAGCAATGGTTGAGCAAAAGATTTTACGCTAATAATTACGACATAGCTAAACTCCTGGAAGATATATATACCAGCGATTGGTTCTATGCTGAAAAGAATATTGGCACCAGGATAAAATCTCCTGTTGAATTACTGGCGGGTATAAGAAGGTTATTGCCCATGCAAATGGAAAATGATCAGTCGCAATTATTATTTCAACGTGCACTGGGACAGGTATTGTTTTACCCGCCAAATGTAGCAGGCTGGCCCGGTGGTAAAAACTGGATCGACAGCAGCTCTTTAATGCTGAGGCTCCGTATCCCGCAGATATTCTCTGCAAACGATGTGATCGATATCATGCCCAAGGTAGATGATGATGTGGCGATGGGACAAATGATGCAGGCTGCTAATAAGATAAAAGAAACAGTAAAAGGCGGCACGGCCTATATACAATGGGAAACGGTGAATAAGATATTTGAAAAAATTCCCCGGGAGAAATTACTGGAGCATATTGCAGATACCGTTTTACAAACCAAAGGCCAGGTAAGTAATGCAGTGCTGGATAAATATGTAAATACAGGAAGCAGGGAAAACTATATTAAAAGCACTGTCGTAAATCTGATGGCGACACCGGAATACCAATTATGTTAATCTTGCTGTTAGCTATTAGCCGTTAGCCTTTAGCTAACAGCTAATAGCTAAAGGCTAAAAGCTTTTTAAAATGGTTATTAAAAGAAAAGAATTCTTACAGATCGGTTCATTGGCCACAGCATCTTTAATGCTGCCGAAGTTTTTAAAAGCTTTCGAAAAGCCAATGATGGTTCCGCCCGGTAATAAAGTGGTGGTGGTGATCCAGTTCAGCGGCGGTAACGACGGGTTGAATACGGTAATACCGGTTCGTAATGATATTTATTACAGGGAAAGGCCAAAGCTGGGCATTACAAAAGACAAGGCCCTGTTATTAACCGATGACACCGGATTGAACCCTGCACTGGAAGCTTTTAAAGGATTGTATGATGATGGGAATCTTTCCATCATGAACAGTGTGGGTTATCCTAATCCCGATCGTTCGCATTTTAGAAGTATGGATATATGGCATAGCGCCAGCGAAAGCAATGAGTATATAAATACGGGCTGGCTTGGCCGCTACCTGGATGCTCAGTGCAAAGGTTGCGACAAACCAACGCAGGCCATGGAACTGGATGATGTGCTGAGCCTGGCGTTGAAGGGTGAAGAAAATAAAGGGCTTGCTTTTAAGGATCCAAAAAAATTATTCAACAGCAGCAACGGAAGATTTTTGAAAGATGTGAACAGCGATCATAAGAATGGCGAGGAAACCATTGATTATTTATACAAGACCATGAGCGCCACACTCAGCAGTGCCGATTATATTTACCAGCAAAGCAGGGTACACCCCACTTCGCAGACATACCCAAATACCAACCTGGGTAAGGATCTGAAAACGATTGCTTCACTTATTTTTTCTGATATCAATACCAAAGTGTATTATGTTTCCTTAGGCAGTTTTGATACCCATGTTAACCAGGATAACCAGCAGAAAAGATTATTTACCGAACTGAATGATGCAGTAAAAGCATTTACAACAGACCTGAAAAATAACAACCGTTTTAATGATGTGTTGATGATGACCTTCAGTGAATTTGGCCGCAGGGTTACACAAAATGCCAGCAATGGAACAGATCATGGTACTGCCAACAATATGTTCTTTATCAGCGGGGGCTTAAAAGAAAAAGGTGTTTTAAATGCCATGCCCGATCTCACCGATCTAAACGAGGGTGACCTGAAACACAAAGTTGATTTTAAAAATGTGTATGCTACGGTGCTGAACAAATGGCTGGCGGCAGATGATGAGATGATATTGGGTAATAAGTTTTCGCATTTGAATTTTATATAAAAGCTAAGAGGGTAAAAGAGCAAAGGAGGAAAAGAGAAAAGCCTATTACTTTCTCTTTTCCTCCTTTTTCCTCTTAGCTAAAAATTCTTTTAACTTACTCCTTTTTCTTTCATGATCCTGTTAAGCCATTTCAACATAGCAAAAATGATGAAAGTGGCAAACATCAGTAAAGCAAAATTCACCCAAAAGAAATTGGCTTTGTCCTCATAGCCATCCCACATGGTAGCCAATATACCCGATAATTTATTACCTATTGAAGTAGCTAAGAACCATCCCCCCATCATAAGTGATGTTAAACGAACAGGGCTTAATTTTGATACCAGCGACAATCCCATCGGGCTCAATAATAATTCCCCGATAGTGATCACGCCATAAGTACCCAGCAGCCACCATACGCTTGCCTTTTCGGCACCATTGCCACTTACATAAACAGCGGCCACCATCACCAATACCGACAATGCAGATATAAATAGACCAAATGCAATTTTTGTAGCGGTTGATGGTTCTTTATTTTTCCGTCTTAAAAATCCAAAGAAAGCCACAACCAGTGGGGTTAATAAAACTACCCAGCCGGGGTTAATGGATTGGCTGAGCGGCGTGGACCATAATGTGGCTTTGCCACCATCGGCAGGAAGTTTTTCCGGCGCAACATTCTTAAAGTAAACAGGATAATTGTATTCTTTAATTACACTGCCATCTGGATTTTTTTGAATCCTGAACAGGCCATCATATAAGTTCACCGTATCTTTTTTATACGCCAGGTCTTCTCCCTGTCTCAGGGCTTTAAAAACATTTGCAGTGGTGCCGCTAACTTCCCTGCTCGTATAATTATCTGCCCAGATGGTAAGTGCAGTTCCGTTTTGTTTGAACACGGCCCAAAACAAAACCACGGCGGCAAATATGGCTAACAAGGCCCCAATTGGTCTCTTCTCAGATGCGGCTGCTCTAAAATAAAGTGATGAATAAAAATAAATAACAGGGATACATCCAAAGATGAAAGCATCGGTACTGTCTGACCCGAAAATATTTTTGGGAATGATCCAGCCGATAATACCTGCAATTATTGTGGGGATAAAAATGGTCACGACGATCCTTGAGAAAGGCATATCTTCTTTGTTCATAGGCTTGCGGATATCACCGGATACATAATGTTTGGTTCCCGATATAAAAATGATCACACCCAGGAACATGCCAATCCCGGCAGCAACAAATGCATATTTCCAGCCCCACACCATGATAATGGCAGCGCTGAAAAAATTACAGATAAATGCCCCGATATTGATACCCATATAAAAGATGTTGTAGCCCTCATCTTTTCTCTTTTCAAATTGTGGTGTAGAATATAAATTGCCCAGCAGGGTAGAGATATTAGGTTTAAAAAAACCATTGCCAATGATTACAAGCGCCATACTCAGGTACAGCATGGGTAAGCTGTGTACCCCCATCAGGCAATATCCGGCGCCCATCATTAAGCCTCCGGCGATGATCGACTTCCTGTAGCCAAAATACCTGTCAGCTAATAAACCGCCGATAAAAGGCGTAAGAAAAACCAGGGCGATGAATGTGCCATAAAGGTCCGAAGCTTCTGAATTGGTCATGGCAAACCCATGCTCAACGTTCTTAAGGTATAATAAAAAGATACCGATCATCAGGTAATACCCAAAACGTTCCCACATTTCGGAGAAAAATAAATAGGGAAGGGCCCTGGGATGTTTTCTGTTGGAAACTTCGCCAGGTAAAAGATCAGTTGTTTCACTCATGCCTGTAATTTTTGTTTAAGTAAGATAAAATAAAAAGGCGATGGTGAGATCGCCTTTTATATAAAATATAAGGTTACTTTATTTTTTCATGGCGGTTTTATACAGGATCCATCCCATAGCGGCAAAGAATAAAACCCCCAGCAGGTAATACATATTTGTTCCGATGCCACTGCTGATGCTTCCTTCCAGGCTGATCTTTTGCATCAGTTTTTCACCGCTGTCGCTGCCCACTATAAATGCAATAACCACACCGGCAACAGCTCCGCCAGCTACCAGGCCGGTTGCAAATAAACTTCCTTTGCCCAGTTCATCTTCTTCGGGATTAGTTTCAACGCCTTCTTTTTTCTTCTTGCGGTCAACCAAACCTTTGATGGCACCACCAATGGCAATTGGTAAAGTGGTAGACAATGGGAGGTAAGCGCCTACTGCAAAACTTAATGACCTGATGCCGCATAACTCCATCACTACGGCAAGAAAAACGCCAACAAAAACATACGCCCAGTCTAAATTGAATGACAGGATACCTTTGATCAATGTGGCCATTAACGTGGCTTGTGGCGCAGGATATTTTTCTGTTCCAATGGCATGATTGATTCCCTGTGCGATCATTTCGCTGTTGGGTTTATCCAGATATTTTATGGTGATACCAATAACGATCGATGATACGATGGCACCAACAAACAAAGCAATTTGCTGGTTACGCGGTGTGGCTCCCACAATATACCCACTTTTCAGATCCTGCGAAGTTGCACCGGCATTTGCCGCGGCGATGCAGATCATTCCACCAACAACCAAAACCAATGGTTCATAAGTTGCTCCGGTCCAGCCTACAGCAATAAAGATCAGGCTGGTTCCCATTACTGTTGCAATGGTCATACCGCTGATGGGATTATTGGATGAGCCGATCAAACCAACTATTCTTGAAGAAACAGTTACGAACAAGGCTCCAAAGATCAATACCAAAATTCCGATCAATACCTTTTGTAATATACTATCACCCGGTACCTGTGGCAATATGGCGATTAGGGCAACCAATGCCAAACTGCCAAGCCCTACAATTTTTAAACTCAGGTCTCTTTCAGTTCTTAAAACACTATTGGTTTCACCGGCATTATTTTTTATAGAGCTAACACTTCCTTTAATTGATTTTACAATGGTAGGGACTGTCTTGATCAATGTAATGATACCACCGGCAGCAACGGCTCCTGCACCTATCTGGCGTATGAAAGCATAATAAATGGCGGCAGAATAATCATTGAACGTATGTGTAGCAGCATTCCATCCTCCCTTGCCACCATCTTTTGTTATATCAGCAAGGTATCCGAGTTTGGCCAATTGAATTGCGATCGTATCTGCAGGAACGATAGAAGATAAAAGCGGTATCAAAACCAGCCAGCTCAATACACCACCGGCAACGAGTACACCTGCAATGCGAGGCCCAATGATATAGCCAACACCTAAATATTCAGGTGTTATTTCACCACTTAATTTTGCTGATGGAAAAAACTTATTGGTTTGTTTGGTTATCCAAAAAGGAGTTTCTGCAATTACGTGTAATATCTTTTGTAAGATGGCGTAGCTGAATGCCACACCCAAACCCCAGAAAGCAGTCTTGGCAAAATCGCCACCTTTTTCACCGGCCTTTAAAACATCGCCGCAGGCAGTTCCCTCCGGGTAAGGTAAAGTATCATGTTCATTTACGATCAAAGCTTTTCTTAAAGGCACCATTAATAATGTACCCAGCATACCGCCCACAATGGCGAGGATCAGTATGGTGAGGTAATTAAAATAAGACGCACTGTCTGGTGAGGAAAGAAACAAAAATCCGGGTAATGTAAAAGCCACACCAGCTGCGATACTTTCGCCTGCACTACCGGTTGTTTGAATGATATTGTTCTCAAGAATGGTTGTTTTAAAGAATTTGCGGCCCAATGTAATGGCAATAACTGCGATGGGTATTGAGGCAGATACGGTTAAACCTGCTTTCAGTGCCAGGTAAACAGTGGCGGCGCCAAATATTACTCCAAATAAACTTCCCAGCATGATCGACTTAACGGTCAATTCCTTCATGATGGTTTGGGGAGATACAAAAGGCTGAAATAGTTTTTTCTCAGACATGTTGAATTGGTTTTAGAAAAGAAAGATAAATAAAAAGGCGATACATTTTAGTATCGCCTCCTGAATAAAAAATTTGTTTTATGCTGAACCGGTCTTATCTCTTAAGATCTGGTTGAACGATTTTAGCCTGGAATAGATCAGTATACCTCCGATAAATGCGGCGATCACCAGGATCAGGAAGAACATTTTTTTGTCTGTAAAATCATCCCAAAAACCCGTCATAACACCTGCAACTTTACCACCAATGGAAGTTGATAAAAACCATCCGCCCATCATTAATGCGGTAAGTCTTGCAGGAGCAAGTTTTGAAACCAGGGATAAACCGATGGGGCTTAAAAAGATCTCACTTATTGTAAAAACAAAGTAAGTGCCCCATAACCATGCAGGAACGGCTTTATATCCATAAATAGAAGGGACAGACATTACGGCGAAAACCATAACCAGCGCCGATAATCCCGATATAAATAAGGCCATTCCAAACTTTGAAGCTGTGGTAGGCTCCTTTCCACGTTTTCGTAAATAATCAAAAAGCGGAACAAAAACTAAAGTAAGTAATACAATAAATAAAGGGTTAATGGATTGAAACAATTCGGTATTGATCAACTTTACACTTTTCCCTCCCGGCCATTGATCCTTTGGCACATTGTTGAAATAAGGGTCCGGCCCCATTACCTGCACTACTTTTCCACTATCATCTTTAACGTCTACAAAATATGCATCCACTTTATTTACTAGCCTGGGTGTATCAGACACTTCCTGTAACGGGAATAAGCTACCGGTGATCCTTGCAGTAGTTTCAGAAGCGGTCCTGTCTGTATGCTTCTCTGCCCATAGGGTAAGCCCGGTGGAGTTCTGGTTATAAATAGTCCAGAAAACGATACTTACAGCAAAAATGAATAATAATGCCCCGATCCCTTTTTTATCCTGGCCTTTTGCTTTTGTATAAAGGGAAACATAAAATGCTATGATTGGTAAACAGGCAAATATAAAAGCATCATTAGCCTGGGTTCCCATTAGGGTGCTGCCAAAAAGTAGCTTAGGTACAAACCAACCAATAGCGGCAGCTACTAAAGCAGGTACAAATACATAACCAAAGATCTGCGCCAATGACATATCTTCTGCCTGTACCGGCTTTTTTACATCAGCGTATTTTACAGACTTCAGGTTAATTGCAAGTATGATCATTCCTATTACCAGGCCAACACCTGCTGCTGCAAAAGCATATCCCCAGCCGTATTCATTCCTTAAATATGCAGCAACGAAATTGCAAACGAAAGCACCAATATTAATACCCATGTAAAAGATATTGTAAGCATTATCTTTTAAAGGTTGCAGGTCGGGCCTGTTATAAATATTGCCAAGCAGAGTAGAAATATTTGGTTTGAAAAAACCATTTCCTACGATGATCAAAGCCAGTCCTGCAAACAGTGCTGTATTCCCCGGAACAGACAAACAGAAATATCCTAAAGCCATCAGTGAGCCACCCAAAAAGATCGATTTGGTATATCCCAATATCCGGTCTGCTATCAAACCGCCAATGAACGGGGTAAGGTATACCAGGGCAATAAAGCTGCCAACGATATCTGCTCCTATGTTCTGTGAAAAACCTTTTCCACCTGTAGTGGTATCAATAAGGTACAGGAAAAGGATCCCAACCATTAAATAATAGGCAAAACGTTCCCACATTTCTGTAAAGAACAGGACGTATAATGCTTTTGGATGTTTACCTAGCTTGGCTTGTTCACTCATGTTTGTAGATTTTTAGATGCTTGATAGAAGGTTTAGTATCTCAAAATAGGGAAAATCCGTGGAGTTAAAACAATTTCAGCATACCTATTTTTTAAATAACAGGTTAGAAAAAATGGCCATGCCGGGTTATTTTTAAAATATATATTGAAATAAGCCGTTAGAATTTTAAATTCGCCAACCATTAGTTCAGGCACCTAAAACCCAGGGTATTCATGAATATACTTTTAATTGGCTCCGGCGGCCGGGAGCATACATTGGCGTGGAAGTTTAAGCAAAGCCCGCTTTGTGATAATTTATTTATTGCACCAGGCAATGCCGGCACTGCTTTATGTGGTAAAAATTTGCCGATAGCCATTTCTGATTTTGATACTATGGCAGATGCCTGTTTAAAAAATGCCATTGATATGATCGTGGTAGGCCCGGAAGAACCGCTGGTAAAAGGCATCTATGATTTTTTTCAAAATAAAAAAGGACTTGAAAATATAAAAGTGATCGGCCCCTCAAAAGCCGCATCGCAACTGGAAGGCAGCAAGGCTTTTGCCAAAGCCTTTATGAAGCGGCACAACATACCTACTGCTGCCTATGGAGAATTTACGGCTGATAAATACCTGGAAGGTGTTGAGTATATCAAATCTCAATCGCTGCCCATTGTTTTAAAAGCAGATGGCCTGGCTGCAGGTAAAGGTGTTTTAATTTGTATGAATCACCTGGAAGCCTGTTCAGAATTTGAACTGATGTTATTGCGTTCCAAGTTTGGTGAAGCAGGAAAAAAAGTTGTGATCGAAGAATTTTTAAAAGGTATCGAGCTAAGCATTTTTGTTTTGACCGATGGCGAACATTATGTGCTGTTACCCGAAGCAAAAGATTATAAAAGAGTGGGAGAAGCTGATGCAGGGCTGAATACAGGAGGTATGGGTGCGGTAAGTCCACTTCCTTTTGTTACAGAATCATTTCTGCAAAAAGTAAAAGAAAAAATTATTGAACCTACCATTGCAGGTTTAAAAAAAGATAAGCTGGATTACAAAGGATTTATTTTTTTAGGTTTAATGAATAACGATGGCGAACCCAAAGTGATCGAATATAACTGCCGCCTGGGCGATCCTGAAGCAGAAGTGGTGATACCCCGTATAAAGAACGACCTGGTTGAATTGTTGACGGCAACGGCTGAACAAAGACTGCATGAAATTAAAATTGAAACAGACGCACGTGCTGTTGCAACCGTTGTAGCGGTGAGCGGTGGTTACCCGGGTGATTATGTGAAAGGAAAAATTATAATCGGCCTGCAGGAGCCGGTTTTACAAAACAGTATTATTTTTCATTCGGGAACAAAAAATGAGGACGGGCACATTGTTAGCAATGGTGGCAGGGTTTTGGCTGTAACATCATTTGGTGAAAATATTGCGGAAGCAGTTGAGCAATCGAACTATATGCTGGAACAACTGGATTTTGAAGGCATGTATTACCGTACCGATATTGGTTATGAATTTATTGTTCTGTAAGAGAGCATAAGCAAAGAGATTATACTTCGACAAGCTCAGTAGAGAAAAAGAGAAAAGAAGAAACTGTTGATTTCCCCTCTTGCCCTCCTTTGTCCTCTTAGCCTGAATTGAAAAATTTGATCGCTTTGCTTAATATGTTAGTAATCCCGGCAGGTTGGTTTTCTTTGCCGGTTGAGCCTAAAGTAAAAGTTTCTGTAAATTGTTGAAAAATAAAGGGTTTGCCGTTGTTATTTCAAATATTTTCCACCAACTTTGCTGCCATTGGTTTAAAATCCTTTTTCACACAGATAATATGGGCCTTTTTAATTTTTTTACACAGGAAATAGCAATTGATCTCGGTACCGCAAATACCCTCATTATTCATAATGATGAAATTGTAGTAAATGAACCTTCCATTGTTGCATTAGACAGAAATAATCCGAAGAATATTTTAGCCGTGGGCAAGAAAGCATTGATGATGCATGAAAAGACCCACGAGAGTATCAGAACTGTTCGTCCGCTGAAAGACGGTGTGATAGCAGATTTTAACGCTGCAGAGCTGATGATCAGGGAAATGATCAAACTGATCTATCCCAAAAAACCACTGTTTGCACCAAGCTGGCGTATGATGATCTGCATACCAAGCAGCATCACCGAGGTTGAAAAACGTGCGGTAAGGGATAGTGCCGAACAGGCCGGTGCCAAAGAAGTTTACCTGATACATGAACCGATGGCTGCTGCATTGGGTATTGGCATAGATGTGGAAGAACCCGTAGGAAATATGATCATTGATATTGGTGGTGGTACAACCGGCATTACGGTAATTGCCCTCGCCGGTATTGTTTGCGATCAAAGTATTCGTATTGCAGGTGATGAATTTACTGCCGACATCATGGAAGCGCTTCGTCGTTACCACAGTTTACTGATCGGTGAACGTACTGCCGAACAGATCAAGATACAGGTTGGCGCTGCCATGAAAGACCTGGATAACCCGCCGGATGATATCCCGGTTAATGGAAGAGACCTGGTAACCGGTATTCCAAAACAGGTAATGGTTAGTTACCAGGAAGTAGCCGAAGCGCTGGATAAAAGTATTTTTAAGATTGAAGAAGCCATCCTGAAAGCTTTGGAAACAACGCCTCCCGAACTTGCATCTGATATTTACCGCAGGGGTTTGTACATAACCGGTGGTGGTGCATTGTTGAGGGGACTGGATAAAAGGCTGAATGCAAAAATAAAATTGCCGGTTCATGTGGCAGATGATCCGCTGAAGAGTGTGGTAAGGGGTACAGGTATCGCTTTAAAACATTATGACAGGTATCCCTTTGTGATGAGATAGGCTAAATAAAATTCAAAATTCAAAATTCAAAATTCTAAAGTGCCGGATATTTTAGAATTTATAATTTCGATATTAAATGTTCCCCTTCGGTGCGTAATATCTTTCTTTTCATTCGCCGTTATTTTAATTTTATCCTGTTCCTTTTGTTACAGGGCTTCAGTATCTATTTGATCGTTCATTACAGCCGTTATCACAAAGCATCTTTCAGCAATAGGGCCAATCAAATTACCGGTAAGGTAAATGAGCAGTATAATAAGATCGAATATTATTTCCA
>JBDSGK010000044.1:0-3782 GCA_039919015.1 Ferruginibacter sp. | reverse complement strand
TTCCCCCGCCATTCTTTTTTCCCTTGGCCATAAAATAACCCAGCGTTCCAAGCCCAACAGAAGCCAGTAATAAAGGAGCACTGAATTTTTCCCTGTCGGCCACATAGATAACGCCGCTTGCCAATGTAAGCACAGCCCCACCGCCTAATAAAGCAGCCCCGCTTCCTTTGGTATTAAAATTGGTTTTGGGTTTTTGCCCAATAGCCTGGATCTGCCTGTAATTGTATGTATAATGATAGCTGCCGGCCGTATCAATAATATAAGTACCGATGGTGGTTGGCAGGTAGCGGATAATGAATTCCTGTAAATACAATGTATCATTTTTGATACCGTTGATCAATGCATCAATATAAGCGCCGCTTTCAGCAGTAAATGCAATATGGCTTCCACTGTAAAAAGTTGTAATGGTTTTATTGTGTGTTTTCAGCTGTATAAAATCTGCAGATTGTGAAAAGGAGACAGTTGGCAGGAAAAAAAGAATGGGCAGCAATAATTTCATGCAACAAAATATAAGCGAATCAGTGGACCACCTAATGTTTACTGTTAATTTTTAATCAATCTGTAAATAATGCCGCCCAGTATTACAGCGCCAAAGATCAGGTATAAAGCACCCGATACCCGGTTAATGATCAGGATAACCCGGTCGCTTAATTTTTTACCGATATAGCCGGCACCCAACACTTTCCCAACATCAGCGATCATATTTACTGCCAGGCAGGTAGAAAAAATAATGATACGTTCGTAAAATGAATAATCGGTAGCCAGCGAAGCCGCCATAAAAACCCAGAAAGAAATAACAGCAGGATTTATGGTATTGATGATAAAGCCCGAGCTCATGATGGCAAAGTAGTTTGTCTTCTTTCCGGTAGGTGTATATACATCCCCTGCAATTTCAACCGGTTCCTGCAAACGGCGCGGTTCGATCTTTTTAATGAACGCAAAATAAATCCCTATGCCAAATAGAAAGCAACAGCCCGCAATACCGATGGGGATCTCAAAGACCAGCAAGGTTTTTATTACCTCGCTGAAACCGTTACTGAGCACAACCCAGATCAGGTCGCTTATCCAAACCCCAATGATAAAACTGAAACCACCACGCCGGCCATGATTAATACTTTGTTTGATGATGGTAAATATCACAGGGCCTACTGAAAATATCAGCAGTAAACTAATTGCCAGGCCTTTTGCAAAAGCTTCTCCCATTTGCTAAATTTAAGAAACGATTTTTAATAAAATGAATTTGTGTTATTGACCATATCTTTTTTTGCCTTTTCTTATTAGGATTCATTTAACAGTTACCATAACAATTTCTGTTTGGTATTTGCCGTTCAGGAAAAAACTTCTTTAATGAATACAAGGCTACATTTCTTGTACTACGAAGCCTTAGCAAAGTAGTATGAATTGCCACAACGCTGCTTTCATTGCATCAACTTAAAATCTAAGACGTTTGAAAGCGAAAACCATAGCCTTTGTATTAATTTCTTTTATATTTATTGCTGCCAAAAGCCATGCCCAGTTTTATAAAGACATGAGTGTAGGTTTAAATGGGGGCGCCTATATTTACCAGGGCGACCTTACCCCGGAAAAGTTCGGCTCATCAAGGACCATACAACCGGGTTTTTCTTTTTTTGCAAAAAAACCGATCAATCATTTCCTGGCAGCACGTATACATATCAGTATGGCAAGATTAAAAGGCGATGACAGCCGCTACAGCAAGCCCGAATACAGGCAGCAACGTAATTTTTATTTTACAACTCCGGTAAAAGAATTCTCGGCACAACTGGTTTGGAATATACGCGGCAGAAATTATGAAGACCGGGGCATCATGCCTTATCTCTTTTCAGGTGCAGGCGTATCATTGCTTCGTATAAGAAAAAATTACAGCCGTATGGACCCGGCGGTTTTTGGAGAATCCGGTAAAGTAATGAACGGCCTTGCTGTAGATAATGCAAGGGGAACACCACGAGCACTTTTATCGGTACCGGTAGGCGTTGGCGCAGAATATCCCATATCAGACAGGTTCTCTGTTAATATTGAAACTTCTTACCGTTTTATTTTTACGGATTACCTGGACGGGTTCAGCCAGTCGGCCAATCCAAAACAGCAGGATCATTATCACAGTACTTCTGCAGGGTTAATTTATAAGTTTGGGGATAAAGAAAAAGGTATTGGTTGCCCCGTTGTAAAATTTTAATTTTTATTACACGAATTTTAATGGCGAATTACACGGATTATTTAAGATATCTTTTCTCCTTTTAAAAACATTTGCCAGTCTTCCAGCATCTTACCCTTAAGTACCCTGGGAAATTTATGTTGTCCGCCGATCTTGCCTTTGGATTCCATAAAACCCATAAAAGTACTTTCGGGTAATACTTTTACCATAACATCTTTTAAGGCGTGGCGGCGTTCCACATCATAATCATCATTGAGTTCTTTTAGTTTGGCATCAATGCGTTCTTTCAGATCCTTTTCATCAACCTTATCATCGGTGGCTACATACCATTGGTGTGCAAAAAAAGTCCCATAGGGCACACCCGCAACTGTAAATTCCGGTATAGAAATATTCAGATCGGCGCCCACCATTTCAATGGCTTTATTCATATTGTCAACACTCAGGTGTTCCCCAACCAAACTTAAAAAGTGTTTGGTACGGCCGGTAATGATAATTTCACTTCTTTCCCTGTCAACCAGTTTAACAGTATCGCCAATGGCGTATCTCCATGCACCTGCATTGGTGCTGATGAGGATCGAGTAATCTTTATTCTCTTCAATCTCATGGATCATATATGCTTCGGGCTCATCAATCATATTCCCTTCAGAATCAAAATTCTTTTGATCAAAAGGGACAAATTCAAAGAACACGTTATTATTAAGTGCTAGATGCATTCCACAAGCGTCCTGTCTGTTTTGGTAAGCTAAAAAACCTTCACTGGCCAGGTAGGTTTCAATATAGGTGACAGGCTTTCCCATTAATCTTTCAAATCCTCTTTTATAAGGTTCCATGGCCACGCCACCATGTACATAAAATGCGAGGTTGGGCCACATTTCATGAATATTTTTCAGCTCATACTTTTCAATGATCTTCTCCATACACAACTGCAGCCAGGCCGGTACACCTACAATAAAACCAATATCCCAATTGGGTGCATTATTTACAACCTCTTCTAATTTTTTTGCCCAGTCTTTTACTTTGGCAATTTTTTTTCCGGGCTTGTATAAACCAAGGCCCAGGAACCAGAACGGAATATTTCTTTGCTGAATACCGCTAAGGTCGCCGGCAAAATAGGTTGGTCCTTTTTGTAATTGTGTACTGCCCCCCAGGATCAGCCAGCCCTTTCCCACAGAGCTTCTTGGTATATTGTCGTATTTAGTTAAGCTCAGCAATTGGTTAAAACTGGTTACCGTATTGCTCCTGATGAGGTCTTTGGTAATGGGAATAAATTTGCTGGTTGCATCGCTGGTGCCGCTGCTGAGTGCAAAATATTTGATCACACCCGGCCAGCATACATCCGGGCTGCCATCTTTGGCTTTATACCACCAGGCATCATAAATTTTATTATAGTCAAAGGTTGGAACATTTTCCTGGAATTGTTTACCGGGGTTATTGCTCATCAGCACATCGTCAAAACGGTAACGTTGACCAAATTCGGTAAACCTGGCTTTTTTTAAAAGCTTTTTAAGTACTTTAGTCTGTTGACTTTTGGGGTTACTTATAGGAATATTAAGTGCCCTGGCAATAGATTTTGGAAGCTTAATATCAAATAGCGGCATCTGCAGTTATA
>JBDSGK010000043.1:0-19322 GCA_039919015.1 Ferruginibacter sp. | reverse complement strand
TACCCCACAGAGCATCAACATTGTAAACAGTGATAAAAATCTTCTCATGTGCATTTAATTAAGTTTAATGATTTGTAAAAATAAGGATAATTTCTTAACGTCAAAATAATGTTAAATTAATTTTCCTTCAGTTTGTATCCTATATAAGGACAAGGATCGATTTTAAATAGCTGCTTTGGTTTGAAAATTTGTTAAAATTTATATATGGCCTGGAGCTTTATTTCACTTTTTGTATTGCCTGATATCTCATCTAATCCGCTACCAACAAGGCTTTTATTGTTATAGATGGTTTGGGTCCACTTAACCCATAAGCTAAGTTTTTTGTTAATATCATAGTTAATGTTTATATAATATCTATACCCTTTATCATAAAAAACAGGGATGGAAAAACTATATAAAACATCATTTTCATAGGCATATAAGCGGCTGTTATACCCATCTGTCTCAAAATACTGCAATCTCAGGCTTCCAGAATAAGCTTTAAGCATGGGTTTATATATGAGGTCGAAATAGGTCAAAAACCCCTGTTCGGCTGCCTTCCCGTTTTTATCAAACCAAACCATTTCAGTTCTGTTTCGAAGGGTAATGACCGTATTTACTTTATAACTAACCTGGGTACGCCAGTTCTTTTTTGGCTGCTGAATAACAGGAGATAAAGTAAGCTGATCAGGATTAAAGTTGATGGCTTTTGATTCACTATGGTACCTTGTATATATCTCGAGCTGTTTATTTGGCTTATAATTCAGTTGAATTAAATAATCCGACCCCGTTGATGGTGCATCTACCCGGTAACGCAGCCACGGAAATTTATAAAAATCTGCATACGCATCTATTCGCCAGGAATTATTTGGCCTGATTGATATGCCTGCATACAATCCTTTTTCATTATTGGGATAAGTGCTTTCTGTAAAAGCAGACGTATAAAGCGATTGATAGGACCTTGAAATATTGCGGTATAACAAACTCATGTCTACCTTTGACGAAGCACTGATGATCAAACCATTGATAAAAGCTTTATCCAGTTTTGAAGTGAACGCTGCCTCTCCAAAAAAATGCAGGTTCTTAAATGTATAGGCATAATCAAAACTGTAATTACCAAAGCTCTTGCCGCTCAATGCATATTTATTATAAGGTTCCGTGGATTTTATCAAAGGCAATTTAAACATATAGTGAATACCATTAACGCCAAGGTGTAGCCGTTTATATTGCCAGGAAAAATTTCCTCCGAAAGCCAGTTGCCTTTGTACCCCCTTATCAGCTGATTCGCTTTTGGTACGGTGATAACCTGATGTCTGCAGGGAAGAAATAAACTCATCCTGGCTTTGGGAGGTATCGGCTACAAAATTTGCATCAATATTTTTATAAGAACCGAAAACCGTAAACTGCCAGTTCTTTTTTGCAAGTGTTATTCCAAGGCCCCTGTGAAAATTAATTTCGCCGGCAGAATTATAGGGGCGTAAAACTTCTGCTTCTCTTTTTATATTGATCACATCCACACTTTTTTTAAATGCCAGGTTTTGCCATTGTGTTAAGCCCTGGCCAAGGTTTACCGTAAAATCGCCAATGGCCAAAGATCTGATAATCCCTATCTTTCGGGCAAAAATGTGTGCCGAATAAAAATCAAATCCCTGCTTTTGTTTTCCTTTAAAGAACTGTTCGCCTGCATCTTTCTCTGCTACTATCCCATACTGAAAAAGATTCTTATACGTATACTTATAGCGGAACAAAAATTTTTGCGGTGAGCCCGGATAAAAATTTGTTGCCGATGCAGAATCCAATAAATAACCTTTTGAACGTTCGGGCACCTGCGATACCCTGACCAGGACACTATGATCGCCGTTCCTCAACCTGCTGTTTATTGTATTTGTAATTAAAACCTGTGAACTCACGTTTATGTATGGCCGTATTTTTTGAATGGTTGTAATATCCCAGCCCGGCACAGCCTGTAACTCATACAGGTCAACCAGTTTACCAAACAGGCTCCGGTACAGGATAAAGTTCTGAATTTGTATGGGTGAAAGTATGCGCAGCTGGTTTAATTCAGCAACATCAGCTGTATTCAGGTTTATTGGATTATTGATATACTGAACCATTTGCTGCAGGTAAGAATCATCTTCGGTCTCCAGGTCTTCGCTATTTTCAGTTATGCCTTCAAGTTGCTGTTCTGTACCGGGCGTTATAGGTTCTGTTACCTGCGCATGCATATGCCCGGCAATGAACAAAACAAATATCAGTACAAAAATAATTCTCATTCAGCCCTTGATTTAAAATTCATGATCAACAATATACCAGGGGAAAATCCGAGTTGGGGGTGATAGCTGGAGGAAATATCAAGCCTCAGGTTCTTCCATGCAAGGCCGGCCCCGGCATAAACTGTTGTTGATTCACTGATAAACCCTGCTTTTGCAAAAAACTGTTTTGCAAAACGGTATTGCAAACCCGCTATAACATTCACTGCCTTATCCTCTTCTTTAATAATTTCACTACTGATAAAAAACCTTTCGGATGCATCATATCCCAATCCAACTTTATAGGCAGAAGCTATTTTTTCTTCGTCGGCAGTGAGCGAAGTCGACGTGTTTCCCAGTTTACCACCAACGGGATTATAAACATGTATGCCGGCATTTAATTTATCAGTTAAATGCAACATGGCCCCTATCTCAAAATTAACGGCCGAAGCATTTCCATATGAAGGAATACGGTATCCATAATAATTAAATTGCACACCCACGTCTACCAGCTTTCCCAATTTGCGTGCGTAAGCCAACCCAAACTTATGCTCATTAAAATTTTTAAAGCCTCCATAATTTAACTGCACGCCAAAGTTTCCCATCCGGGTAGGTAAGGAAGCAGCCAGGGTATAAGCACTTGTCTGATTCAACATGAACCTTCTTTCGCCATACACCCCTACTCCCGCATTTTTTACCCGGGCAAGCGCTGCCTGGTTGCCGGTAAACGATAAAGGATAGTTTTGCTGCTGGCTGTATGCCGACAGGCTGATATAAGGTTGTGCAAGCGTATAGCGAAGTGATTGTGTAAATGCAGCATGTATTGCAATGCAGTGCAAGACCAATAATAAAAAAAATGATTTCATATTTACAGCAGTTGTAACATCCACATACAAGGTAATAAATAGTTAACTAAAAGCACCTAATACTAAATCAGAATTCAGCAAATAGTTGTTTACTTTTGCGGCATGCAAATTTTAGATGGAAAGATCGTTTCCGGATCTGTAAAAGAAAAAATAAAAGAAAAAACAATTCTTTTTAAAAACAAGGGGAATAAAACACCGCACCTGGCAGCCATATTAGTTGGCAGCAATGGTGCCAGCGAAACCTATGTGGCCAGTAAGGTTAAGAATTGTGAAGCAGTTGGATTCAAAAGCAGCCTCATTCGCTTTGATGAAAATATTTCCGAGGCCGACCTCGTTGCAGCCATTGAAAAGCTAAACAATGATGATGATGTGGATGGCATTTTGGTACAACTGCCTTTACCCAAACAAATTGATGAAGAAAAAATAATCAACATTATTCATCCCGATAAAGATGTTGATGGGTTTCATCCCATGAATATCGGCAAAATGGTACAGGGGCAGCCAACTTTTATACCGGCAACCCCTTATGGTATTTTATTGATGCTTGAACATTACAAAATTGAAACAAGCGGTAAGCATGCCGTGGTAATTGGACGTAGCAATATTGTTGGCCGGCCCATCAGCATCCTGCTTAGCAGAAATGGTAACCCCGGAAACTGCACGGTAACGGTTTGTCATAGCCGTACAAAAAACCTGAAAGAAATTTGCCTGCAGGCAGATATCATTATTGCAGCGCTCGGCATACCTGAATTTTTAAAAGCCGACATGGTAAAAGAAAATGCTGTTGTTGTAGATGTGGGCATCACCAGGGTTGAAGATGCATTTAAAAAATCGGGTTTTGCATTAAAGGGTGATGTAGATTTTACAAACGTGGCCCCAAAATGCAGTTATATAACACCGGTGCCTGGCGGGGTGGGATTGATGACCATTGCAGCATTGCTGGTGAATACTTTCACAGCATGTGAAAATAAATACAAATAAAATAAGCACTTGCTTTTATTGTCTGATAAAATGATTGAATTAAAAAATAGGGAAACATCAGCGCTGCCTGTCATGGAACACTTTTATACCTTACAGGGCGAAGGCTATCACCAGGGCAGAGCCGCTTATTTTATACGACTGGGCGGTTGTGATGTGGGCTGTGTATGGTGCGATGTAAAAGATAGCTGGGATGCAGAAAAACATCCGTTATTTAATATCGAAGATATCATATTGAATATTGAACAAACCCCGGCAAAGCTGGTTGTAATTACAGGTGGGGAACCACTCATGCATAATTTAGATGACCTCACGGCTGCTCTCCAATCGAAAGGTTTTAAAACCAATATTGAAACTTCCGGCGCTCATCCATTAAGCGGCACCTGGGACTGGATCTGCCTATCTCCTAAAAAATTTAAAGCACCATTAGCCGGCATACTAACACTTGCAAACGAATTAAAAGTGGTGGTATTTAACAGGTCGGATTTTGACTGGGCCGAAAAATATGCCGCCCTTGTTGCTGAGCATTGTAAATTATACCTGCAGCCTGAATGGGATAAAGCTGCTGAAGTTACACCGATGATCATTGAGTATATCAAACAAAATCCAACATGGGAATTATCACTGCAGATCCACAAGTACATCAATGTCCCTTAAAACAAAATGTTATAATTCTGCACAAAGAATAAATAAAGCATTCATTCGTTCTATCTTTATTCTAACGTATTCATTCAAATGCTACAGAAAAAATATCTTATCGGAAAAATAATCCTCTCTTTTTTACTTTTTACTTTTTCCTTTTTACTTACCAATGCCCAGTGGTATGATCCCGAAAAAGTGGATAAAAAGGCCGGTGAGATATATGGCCAGGCTTACGAAGAAGCTACATCCGGAAATTATACTGCTGCATTAAAACATTTACATGAAGCGCTTGCATTAGATCCCAAATTTGTAGATGTTTTTTTATCCCGTGCGGGTATTTATGCCGAATTGAAAAACTACACGGCATCCGTTGCAGATTTTGAAACAGGCTTACAAATGGATCCTGTTTATTCCAAAACTTATTTACTACCCTACTCCATTTCATTGGCAGGTGTTGGAAAATTTGAAAAAGCCCTGGGTGCAGTAAATGAATTTTTAGCAAATCCAACTTTAAATACCCAAAGTATTAAAGCCGGTAATTATCGCAGGTCGGCATATATTTTTGCGATTGATCATGAAAAAAAACATCCTTCAAAAGACTATGTCTTCTCTCCCGTAAACCTCGGCACCAGCATCAATACAAAGGACCTGGAATATTTTCCTTCCTTCACCATTGATGGCAGTAAAATGATCTTCACCCGGCGCATTGCGGGCGATGAGGATTTTTATGAAAGCGATTTTATCAATGGCCGCTGGAGCGATGCAAAAGCTTTGGGAGGCAAGGTAAATACCAATTTAAATGAGGGCGCTCAAAACATTTCACAGGATGGGCAACTGCTGATTTTTACCGGGTGCAATTATCCCGAAGGCCAGGGCAGTTGCGATCTTTATTTTTCAATCAAAACAAATAACGGCTGGAGTGAGCCGCAAAACCTGGGACCGATGGTGAATACCGATTTTTGGGAATCATCGCCTTCTTTATCTCCCGATAAAAGAGATCTTTATTTTGCCAGCAGCATGGCAGGCGGGTTTGGTGGCCGAGACATTTGGGTAACACACCGTTTATCAACGGGCAAGTGGAGCCGCCCACAAAATTTAGGAGCAGCGGTAAATACGAGTGGTGATGAAAGCTGCCCCTTTATGCACGCCGACAATCAAACACTTTATTTCAACAGCAATGGCCATCCGGGCTACGGCATGACAGATCTTTTTTTAAGCAAAAAGGTCAATGACAGCAGCTGGGCTGTTGCTGAAAATTTAGGCTATCCAATAAATACCATTGATGACCAGGGTTCATTGATCGTTGCGGCAGATGGTAAAACTGCTTATTATGCAAGCGATGGAACAGATACCAGGGGCGGGCTGGATATTTATTCTTTCCTGCTAAGGGAAGACATCAGGCCGCTAAAAACATTATGGGTAAAAGGAAAAGTGTTTGATAAAAAAACACTTTCGGGATTACCTTCGGCTGTTGAATTAACCGATATAAAAACGGGCAACCTCATCAGCAGGATACAGACTGATGAAGACGGAAATTACCTGGTTACTTTGCCCGTAGGAAAAGATTACGCTTTCAATGTTAACCGCAGGGGATATTTATTTTATTCTGATAATTTCGCGCTCTTTAAAAATAATTTCGATTCTGTTTTTACAGTAAATATTCCTTTACAGCCCATTGAAAAAGGAGCAACCATTGTTTTAAAAAATATATTCTTTGAAACAGGCAAATTTGAATTGCAGAAAGAATCCAGGTCGGAACTTGATAAATTAGTTGCGCTTTTGACCGACAACCCGAATTTAAAGATCCAGATTGATGGCCATACCGATCATGTTGGACAGGAAAAAGACAACCAGGTACTTTCAACCAACCGGGCCAAATCAGTTGTTGGGTATTTATTAAGTAAAGGGATCAATGCACAACGACTTGCTTACAAAGGGTTTGGCTCAACCAAGCCTGTTGCAGATAACAGTACCGAAAACGGTAAAGCTTTAAACCGCAGGACAGAACTTTCCATTACCGGTAATTAAATATTTTTTTTAATTTTGCTGTGCATTTCAGATCCCCGTCGCCCTATGCACCATGATTTACTATACCAGGTTGCCCTTACGCTTGTTCCAAACATTGGTGATGTACATGCCAAAGCATTGGTGAACAGGTATGGCGATGCCCGGTCCATTTTTAAAGCAAAGAAAAAAGAGCTCGATAATATGGAAGGCATCGGAAGGGTAAGAGCAAAATGTATAAAAGATTTTACAGATTTCAGCGGCCCGGAAGAAGAAATAAAATTCATTGAAAAATATAAGATCACGCCGCTTTTTATAACCGATGAAAATTATCCCAAACGATTATTGAATTGTTACGACAGCCCTGCTTTAATGTATTACCGGGGCAATGCTGATCTGAATAATTCAAAAATAATTTCTGTTGTAGGCACCCGGAACAATTCTGATTACGGTAAAATGATCTGTGAAAAATTTATTGAAGACCTGGGCTCAGAAAATATTTTAGTGGTTAGCGGTCTTGCCTTTGGTATTGATACCATTGCACACAAAGCGGCATTAAAAAATAATTTACATACTGTTGCTGTATTGGCCCATGGGCTCGACAGGATCTACCCGGAGCAAAATAAAACCCTGGCCAAACAAATAACAGAACAGGGTGGGTTGCTAACCGAATTTATAAGCAATACCAATCCCGATAAACAAAATTTTCCAAAAAGGAACCGCATTGTTGCAGGCATGTGCGATGCCATCGTAGTTATAGAAAGCAGCAAAAAAGGAGGCTCGCTCATTACTGCAGAACTGGGCAATGGGTATAACAAAGATGTGTTTGCCATACCAGGCCGGGTAAATGATGCCAAAAGCGAAGGCTGCAATTACCTGATAAAAAACAATAAAGCAGCACTCATCAATTCAGCAGCAGATCTTTTGGAAATGATGAGCTGGAGCCAGGCCCCGAAACCAACACCCAAAAAACAAAGGGAATTATTTATTGAACTCTCGCCCGATGAAAAAATTGTGGTAGATATTCTGCAGCAGCAGGATAGTATACGGATAGATGAACTGTATTTTAAAAGTGGTTTGAGCAGTAGTGCTATGGCTTCTGCCCTACTAACGCTGGAGATGCAGGGAGTAGTTATATCATTGCCTGGCAAAGTTTATAAACTGCTTTGATTGGCCTTTGGGGGAGTTGGTTGGTGATCTTATTATTTCCTGCGTATAGCTTCTTACTAACTACATGCTCATTTTGTCAACCACTCAATCAGGCTCTTTTTGCAGATACACTTATTTAGTTTTGAAAAATCAATACATGATTAAAAAGTAGGTAACTTCAATAAACAAACTTCTCTTATGTATGGTTATTCCAACCGTTCATTGTTCAAAATAGCGGATCTTTTTTCCCAAAAAGTGCTGAAATCTGTTTTATGTTTTTTACTTCTTACTGCAGGTTTCATATCATTTGCCCAGGAAAAAACGGAAGGATTGCCCCTTGAGCAGGTAACACAAATTAATCGTCAACTTCGTGTAAGAGCATCCATGATCGACAGTTTAAAAATAATTTTACTTACTGTCAAAGATACTTCAAGGGTTAACTGTCTTAATAAACTTAGCCCGTTATATCTACTTATAAATACCGATACTGCGTACAAATATGCATCAGAGGCATATATAGAATCAGAAAAAAATAATTTCTTTAAGGGTATGGGGGATGCAATACTCAATATGGAAGGTATAGCTACTATAAAAGGCGACTGGATTACATCAGAAAAATATTGCCGCCAGGCAATCCGCTTATATGATAGAGCCCGGGCTTTAAACAAAGTAAACGAATCTTACATAAGGCTCGGCTACAGCCTGTTTTGTGAAAGCAATTATACAGAAGCACGGGCTATGTATGAAAAAGCAGCCCTTTATTTTTTCAATCTCAACGATAATAAAAAGCAGGCACTGATATTCCGTTTTATTGGAAAAACTTATTATGAACAGGGATATTATGAAAAAGCTTTTGAGTATTTTCTAAATGCCCGTAACCTGGGGTCAAAAACAAAATACACGCCGGCTACTGGTAGTGTTTCAGGACTTATGGCTACTAACTTACACATTGGAAAGATATATAAAGATGCAGGTGATTATAAAACAGCCATGGTTTATTATCGTAAAGTTGCACAAAATGCAAAACAAAATGAGATGCCGGAAAATTACAATGCCCTGATGGGTGAAATGTATTTTTTAGAGAATAAGTGGGATTCTGCATTACATTACTACAACCTGGTAGCTTATTGTTTGAGGATAAGTATTCCAGACTCCCTTGCAAGGAAAAAAGTAACGATACAATTTCATAATATAAATGTTGCTGAAGCTTACCTTTTAAAAAAAGATTTTGAAAAAGCACTTGAATATCTTTTTGAGGCATTGACGGAATTTAAAAATGGAAACAGGAAAGACCAGATGAAGGTGCTCACGATCATTTGCAAAGCATATGAAGAACAGAAAAAATTTGCGATCTCTTTCAATTATGCAAACCAATTGTTAGGTATGGCCAGGCATTCAGGAGCAAGGCCGTATATCCGGGATGCGTACAATTCCATATGGAAAACATATGATCAACAGGGTAAAACAGACAGCGCCTATAAATATCATTTATTGTATGTTTCCATGAAAGACACTTTAGCCAAGGATGAACAATTAAGAAATATGGCCATTGCAGAAATGGAAATGGAAGAAGGACAGCAACAGGCCCGGATAGCTATGTTAGGTATGGAAAATAAGATTAAGCAGGGGCAACTTAAAAAAGAAGTACTTCTTAAAAGAATTTTAGCAGGCGGAATCCTGGTACTATTGATCTTAAGTGGCATAGTATTCAGAAATATAACATTGAAACGTAAAAATGAGGCCAATCGTTGTTCGTTAGCAGAAAATGAACTGCAACTCCAAAAACTGGAAAGCAACAAAACAAGATCGGAGTTACAGCAACAGGCAATAGAACTGGAGATCCGTGCGCTTCGGGCTCAAATGAACCCACATTTTATTTTTAATTCGCTTAATTCCATCAATCGGTTTATACTCCAAAACAATAAACTGCAGGCGTCGCAATACCTGACAAAATTTTCAAAATTAATACGGTTGATCTTGCAAAATTCACAGGCAGCATTGATCCCTTTAGAGAGCGAAATAGAATCACTTCAGTTGTATCTTGAACTGGAAGCTTTACGCTTCGATCATCATTTTGAATTTACGATAAGCGTTGAAAATGACCTGGATATTGCTGCCTTGAAATTGCCGCCCCTCATTATTCAGCCTTATGCGGAGAATGCCATCTGGCATGGATTGATGCATAAAGAAGAAAAAGGAAAACTGGAAATTAAATTTTATCAACGGGAGGATTTTTTGTGTTGTTGTATCACTGATGATGGTATTGGCAGGACCAAGGCGGCAGCATTGAAAAGCAAATCAGGTTCTACCCATAAATCCATGGGCATGCGCATTACTGCAGACCGCATTGCAATGCTGAAGCAGAAAAAACAACTGGACAATTGTATTAAGATAACAGACCTGGTATTGGATGATGGTAGCCCCGGAGGAACAGAAGTAGTATTAACAATTCCTGCTCAATATGATTAAAGCAATAATAATAGACGATGAGGTTCACTGCCTGGATACACTTAGTATTTTATTGCAGGAGTATTGCCCAGATGTGCAGATCATGGAACAATGCCGTTCAGCAAAGAAAGGTTTGGAAGCAATTGAAAAATGGAGGCCCGAGCTGGTACTCCTGGATATTGAAATGCCGGCCATGAACGGGTTTGAAATGCTGGAACAGTTTGCCGAAATTCATTTTGCCATCATATTCACCACCAGTTACGATCAATATGCTATTAAAGCTTTCCACTTTAGTGCACTGGATTATTTATTAAAACCTATTGATCCAAATGAATTGGTAAAAGCCATAAAAAAAGTGCATGAACAACGTCATTTGCCTATAGCAGAGCAATTTCAGATGTTACTGAAATATGTACAGGGCAAGGATAAACAGTTCAATAAAATTGCAGTGCCTACTTTTGAAGGATTTGAACTGGTGCCGGCTGACCAGGTAATACACTGCCAGGCTAATGACAATTACACCCATCTCTTTCTTAAAAACAAGACTAAGGTAATAGCGTGCCGCACATTAAAGGAAATGGAAGAGCAGTTACAGGACTTCCCGTTCTTTGTAAGGGTACACCACTCTCATATGGTAAACCTGAATGAAGTAACCAAATATGTTCGTGGCGAAGGAGGTTATCTCGTAATGAGCGACGGCTCAGATGTAAATGTTTCCCGCAGCCGGAAAGATTCTTTGCTGAAATGGTTTTAATTTTAATGCCTATTCACTTTTAGCTATTCTACTCTTTATTTCAAATCAAATTTTACGGTTCTTTAAAACAGGTTGATTTATTGCCTTAGCCAATTACTTCTACAAACCGTCAACTACTCAATGGTGCTGGTATTAAGTAAGCTAGCATGGTATTTTTAATCCCAGGTCTTTCATCACCAAAACAATCAATATAAAAATCGGCAACAATGACTGCTTTGCAGTTTTTATAAAAGCTTTTCTTCCTTGGTGGATGTCCTCACCGACCAAGAAATAAAGAAAATGCAGAAATTAAAAAATATGCGAATAAAATTTAAAGCTCTGTCACGCATGAAAAAAATATTTTTATTGGGTATTCTTCTTTTTCCTGTTGCGCAGTTCACTTATTCGCAGGGCATGGCCATTAATACTACCACGGTTGCGTCAGACCCATCAGCCATGCTTGATGTTAGCAGTGCTGCCAAAGGTTTACTCATCCCAAGAATGAATACAGCAACCATTTTTTCAATCCCCAGTCCGGCCAAAGGTTTATTGGTTTATGATACGGCAAAAAATCAGCTGATGGTTAATATGGGTACATCGGCCATACCCAATTGGCAAACCATCGTGTATAAAAGTGGCTGGAGCCTGTCTGGTAATGCTGGAACCAACCCGGCTACAAATTTCATTGGCACCACGGATGCGCAATCACTTGTGTTCAAAATAAATAATCAAAAGGCAGGAATATTGGATTCCGCTCTGGGAAATACTGCCCTGGGTTACAAAACACTGGCTGCAAATACAACCGGCTATTACAATACTGTTTTAGGCTATTTGTCCATGGGCGGTAATGTTTCGGGGCACGACAATACGGCCATTGGACTTTTAACACTCGGGGCAAATACCGGCATTTTTAATACAGCAGTAGGTTCAAGAGCCATGCAGGATAATTCTACTGGTGGGTACAATACAGCTTTCGGCCCCAATGCACTTTTATCTAATACGATTGGAAGTTATAACACAGCTTCTGGCCTGAATGCCTTGCAACTAAATACATCCGGCATCAACAATACGGCAACAGGCGCAGCAGCACTTCAAAACAATAATGCAAACGACAATACTGCCCATGGCATGTATGGACTTTATTTAAATACCAGCGGTACTCAGAATACTGCAAATGGTTTTGCGGCACTTTACAGTAATCAAACGGGGAGCTATAATACGGCCACGGGTGTGGGGGCATTAAATAATAGTACGTCCAGTAACAATACTGCAACAGGGGCATATGCATTGTATTATACCACAACTGGACAAGGCAACACATCAACCGGCTTCCAAAGTTTATTTAACAACACTACAGGAAGCTTTAATACGGCCACGGGTTATAATTCATTACGAATGAATACTACAGGAGTTTACAATATTGCAAATGGTTATAATGCACTGGTAAATAATACCACAGGAGGTTACAATATTGCAAATGGTTATAATGCACTTTTGACTAATCAAACTGGTGACTTTAATATAGCTATAAGCTATCAGACTCTTTATAGCAATTTAACGGGAAAAGATAATATCGCTATTGGCCGTAATGCATTATCATTTAATCAAACTGGATCAGAGAATATCGCTATTGGCAATAGCGCTCTTCAGATTATTCCATTTGGTTCACAAAACACAGGAATTGGCGCATACACCGCCGCTAGTATAAGTAACCTTAGTGCTTCCACAGCCATAGGTTTTAATGCAGTTGTTAATGCCAGTAATAAAGTTGTGATCGGAGAGAATATTGGAGGCATGGTCATTGGCGGTTATGCCAATTGGAGCAACCTTAGCGATGGCAGGTTCAAAGAAAATATAAATGAAGATGTACCGGGCCTTGATTTTATTACCAGGCTGCGCCCGGTTACTTATACTATTAATATAAAAAAATTAGACGAACATATTATGCAGTTGATGCCGGATTCGGTCAGGACAAAAAGAATGAAAACTGCTGAAACCTATACCAACACTGAAAATTTCATACAAACCGGTTTTATAGCCCAGGAGGTAGAAAAAACTGCATTGTCACTTGGCTATCATTTTGATGGCGTAAATGCACCTAAAAATATTACTGATACTTACAGCATCTCTTACAGCCAGTTTGTAATGCCATTGGTACGATCGGTACAACAACAACAGCAGCAAATAGAAGGCCTGAAGCAGGAAAATGCAGAAATGAAACTGCAATTACAAAAGATAAATGAATTGTTGTTTAAGAATAAATAGATCGTGGTAAAAAAATAACCTATTCAAAAACAGGGTCAGTTTATATCAATAGGGTCAAAGAAAAAAGTCAATGAAAAAAATATTTTCCTTCCTGGGTGTTTTCTTTATCTGCCATACCCAACTCTTTGCTCAGGGTTTTGCCGTTAATGCAACCGGTTATTCAGCAGATATTTCTGCTATAGTAGACATGAGTAGTTCAGTAAAGGGTTTGCTGATACCCAGAATGAATACAGCAACCCTTTTTTCAATCGCCAGTCCGGCCAAAGGTTTATTGGTTTACGATACGGCAAAAAATCAGCTGATGGTGAATATGGGTACTCCTGCCATACCCAATTGGCAAACCATCGTGTATAAAAGTGGGTGGAGCCTGTCTGGTAATGCGGGAACCAATCCGGCTACAAATTTCATCGGCACCACAGATGCGCAATCACTTGTGTTCAAAATAAATAATCAAAAGGCAGGGATATTGGATTCCGCTCTGGGAAATACAGCCCTCGGTTACAAAACATTGAATGCAAATACAACCGGCTATTACAATACTGTTTTAGGCTATTTGTCCATGAGCGGGAATGTTTCGGGGCACGACAATACGGCCATTGGACTTTTAACACTCGGGGCAAATACCGGCATTTTTAATACAGCAGTAGGTTCAAGAGCCATGCAGGATAATACTACCGGGGGGTACAATACAGCTTTCGGCCCCAATGCACTTTTATCTAATACGATTGGAAGTTATAACACAGCTTCTGGTCTGAATGCCTTGCAACTAAATACATCCGGCATCAACAATACGGCAACAGGCGCAGCAGCACTTCAAAACAATAATGCAAACGACAATACTGCTCATGGGATGTACGGACTTTATCTAAATACCACCGGTACACAAAATACTGCAAATGGTTTTGCTGCACTTTACAGTAATCAAACGGGCAGCTATAATACGGCCACGGGTGTGGGGGCATTAAATAATAGTACGTCCAGTAAAAATACTGCAACAGGGGCATATGCATTGTATTATACCACAACTGGATATAACAACACCGCAACCGGCTTCGAAAGTTTATTTAACAACACTACAGGAATAAGTAATACGGCTACGGGAATGTATGCACTGCGAAGTAATACTACAGGCAATGTTAATACTGCTTCAGGATATGCGGCTTTATCTTTGAATACAACAGGTGGTTTGAATACTGCTTCAGGATATTCGGCTTTATATTACAATACAACAGGTGGTTCGAATACTGCTTCAGGATATGCGGCTTTAAATTCAAATACAACAGGCTTTGAAAATACTGCGTCGGGAGTCTATTCTTTATATTTCAATACAACTGGTTTCCAAAATACCGCATTGGGAGTCAATGCTTTAATGCAAAACACAGATGGACACGGAAATACGGCTATAGGTTATGCTGCTCTTTTCGATCTTATGCCAGCTAGTTCAAATATCACAGGCATTGGTGCATTTGCCCGCACTAGTTTAACAAACTTTAGTGGTTCCACTGCGATAGGTTATAATGCAGTTGTTAATGCCAGTAATAAAGTTGTGATCGGAGAGAATATCGGAGGCATGGTCATTGGCGGTTATGCCAATTGGAGCAACCTTAGTGATGGAAGATTCAAAGAGAATATAAAAGAAGACGTGCCCGGTCTGGAGTTTATCACCAGGTTACATCCCGTAACCTATACCATCAATACAAAAAAATTAGATCAGCACATCATGCAAATGATGAGCGATTCGGTTAGATCCAAAAGAATGAGATCTGCTGATGTATATGCACAGTCAAACGATATCATTCAAACCGGGTTCATTGCTCAGGAAGTTGAAAAAACCGCTCTTGCGCTAGGCTATCATTTTGATGGCGTAAATGCACCTAAAAATATTACTGATACTTACAGCATCTCTTACAGCCAGTTTATAATGCCGTTGGTAAAATCAGTACAGGAATTGAATAAAAAAATTGAGGAACAACAAAAAACGATTGATGAATTGCGGAATAAGTTAAAATGATCAGAAGCATATTAACCCTAAATCATAAAGGGATGAAAAATTAATTTTCGTTTTAAGCTTGCCTGGTAAAGTTTACAAGCTTGCCTGATCTATTTTTAATTTTTAATTTTTAATTATTGCTTTACCTTTGCCTATGGCAACAATAAATAATCCCTCAGCTAAAAGCATCCCGATAGCTATCGGGACCAAAAAATTTTATGGCGAAGGCTTAACGTTCGATGACGTTTTACTCATGCCGGCCTATTCACAGATATTACCACGTGAGGTAAATATCAGCACCCAACTCACTAAAAGCATAACCCTGCATGTGCCCCTGCTAAGTGCAGCCATGGATACTGTTACAGAAGCAACCCTTGCCATTGCGCTGGCAAGAGAGGGTGGGCTGGGTATTTTGCATAAGAACATGAGCATTGATCAACAGGCCGACCAGGTACGCAAGGTAAAAAGAAGTGAG
Organism: Ferruginibacter sp.; assembly: GCA_039919015.1. Classification (GTDB taxonomy): domain Bacteria; phylum Bacteroidota; class Bacteroidia; order Chitinophagales; family Chitinophagaceae; genus Ferruginibacter. Next base: position 3,544 of record JBDSGK010000043.1, on the reverse strand, counting down.
AACGGTTTGATACTTGACCCGGTTACCCTAAGTCCGGACGCCACTATTGGAGAGGCAGTGCGCCTGATGAGAGAAAATAAGATCGGCGGTATTCCCATTGTTGATGCATCGCATAAATTGGTTGGTATCCTAACCAACCGCGACCTGCGTTTTGAAACAAATTTTAAAGGGAAAGTGAGTTCGGTGATGACCAAAGACAACCTCATCACCGCACCCGAAGGAACCGACCTGAAAAAAGCAGAACTCATTTTCAAAAAAAATAAGATCGAAAAATTACCGGTGGTCAATAAAGCAGGTAAGTTGATCGGGCTGGTAACATTCAGTGATATTTTAAAATTGAAATCCCATCCACACGCCGTTAAAGATTCTTTTGGCAGGTTGTTGGTTGGCGCAGGCGTAGGCATTACCAATGATACCATGCAACGGGTGGATGCGTTATATAATGTTGGTGTTGATGTAATTTGTCTCGACAGCGCCCATGGCCATACCAAGGGTGTGATAGATACCTTGAAGAATATTAAAAAGAAATACAAACATGTACAGGTAATTGCCGGTAACGTAGGAACAGGCGCAGGCGCAAAAGCCCTTGCCGATGCTGGTGCGGATGCCGTAAAAGTAGGTATAGGGCCCGGTTCCATATGTACCACCAGGATCGTTGCAGGAACAGGCGTACCCCAGATCACGGCAGTAATGGAAGCCGCTGCTGCATTAAAAAATAAGAACGTAGGCATCATCAGCGATGGTGGAATAAGATATACCGGCGATATGGTAAAAGCCCTGGCAGCCGGTGCCAGTTGTGTGATGATGGGCAATGTTTTTGCAGGTACCGAAGAGAGCCCGGGTGAGACCATTATTTACGAAGGCAGAAAATTCAAACAATACCGCGGTATGGGCTCATTGGGTGCCATGGCGCAAGGCAGCAGCGACCGCTATTTCCAGGATGTGGAAGATGATATCAAAAAATTTGTACCCGAAGGCATTGAGGGCCGTGTTGCATTTAAAGGTAATTTACAGGAAGTGGTACAGCAGTTCACCGGCGGCTTACGGGCAGGTATGGGCTATTGCGGAGCAAAAAATATCAGCGAATTACAAAATGCAACTTTTGTAAAAATAACCAATGCCGGTATGAGAGAAAGCCATGCACATGATATTGAGATAACGAAGGAGGCTCCGAATTATTCAAGATAACAGCCCCTCAGCCCTTGGGGAACTGATCAACACTCAATTTTCAAGTGAGAACAGGAACTCAAAAGTAATTTCACTTGAACATTGATCATTGAAAATTGTTTATTGAATATTTTATGCTGCATTATTCTCAGCGCCTTTGCGTCTCCACTATAAAAATTATCTCCGTAAATTCGTATCCAATCAGCAGCAATGAAAAAAACACTCTGTAGGATTCTCTTCATTTTTACTTTTTACTTTTTACTTTTGAATTCAGCTTCTGCACAAGACAGCTCCCGGCTCCGCATCTCCCTCCTCACCTGCACGCCCGGCGAAGAACTGTATTCCACTTTTGGTCACAGCGCCTACCGGGTAATTGACAGTAACAGCGTAACTGATATCGTTTACAATTACGGCACTTTTAATTTTGATGATGACGGGTTTTATTTAAAGTTTGTACAGGGTAAATTATTGTATTACGTTTCTACTGAGCAATTTTCTGACTTTAAATACCTCTACCAGGCAACCAACAGGGGCATTACCGAACAGGTTTTAGATCTATCGGCAGCAGAAAAAATAAACATCCGGCATTTTTTAAATGAAAATCTAAAAGAAGAGAACAGGTATTATAAATACGATTTCTTTTTAGACAACTGTACAACCAGGCTGCGTGATATCCTGAAAAAAAATAAAGATTCTTCTTTTACACAAAAGCGGGTAATGCCTGTAGGCAGCAGGTTCAGGCAGGCCATACACCAGTACCTGGATAATAATCATAAGGACTGGAGCAAGCTTGGCATTGATATTTTACTTGGCCAGCCATGCGATGTAGTAATGACCGCAGAACAAATGCAGTTCCTCCCCGATAACCTGATGAAGAGCCTGGACAGCAGCAGGCACCCGATCGTTTTATCAAAAGAAAATTTATATCCCATAACAGATGAGCATTCCAAAAGATCCTTCTTCACTCCTTTTGTTGTTTTTTCACTGTTATTAATATTCATTGTTTTGATGGGTTTTGTAAAAACCAAATTTGCCCGGGCATTCCTGCAGGGCTTTGATGGCTTATTCTTTTTCCTCACGGGAGCTTTGGGGATCATTTTAATTTTTATGTGGGTGGGTACTGATCACAGCATGACCAAAAATAATTTCAACCTGCTCTGGGCATGGCCAACGCATAGCATCATCGCGTTTTTTGTGAACAGCCCCCGGGGCGCCGTGCGTAAAAAGGATTGGGTAAATAAATATTTTAAGTTTACAGCCCTGGTACTAATGGTTGTTTTAATAAGCTGGGTATTTTTACCACAACAAATGAATAATGGATTGATACCGATAGTTCTATTATTAATATACAGAAGTATAAAAAGATCTTTGGCCATGGTCTGACGTCCCGTCTGACCATGAATTTATTGTCACTGACCTGTCCGGATTATTTCGGAAGGCAAAAAATACAGAACCTTGGAATCAAAAACAATAACATATCAATCTTCAACAATCTTCTACCGTACTATTGGTAAAGGCAGGCCAGTTGTTTTAATACACGGCTTTGCCGAAGATGGAGACATCTGGAAAAACCAGGTGGATTTTTTAAAGAATGATTGTAAATTAATAATTCCCGATCTGCCCGGCAGCGGAAGGTCAGCAGCCCTCAGTTCGCAGGTATCAGTTGACATTGAAGATTATGCTGAAGTTATAAAAGCCATTTTAACGGAAGAGAAAATTGGAGCATGCACGATGATCGGTCATAGCCTTGGCGGATATACCACATTAGCTTTTGCTGAGAAACATCCCGATCTTTTATCATCTTTTGGATTGGTTCACTCATCTGCATTTGCAGATAATGAAGAAAAAAAAGCCAATCGCTTAAAATCAATTGAATTTATAAAGAAGAATGGCGCCTTTGAATTTTTAAAAGCAACCATTACCGGTTTATATATGTGTCAGGACGGCTCTGAGCCGTCAGACACATATATTAAAGCCCAGGTTGAAAAAAGCAGGTCCTTTACTGATGAAGCCGTCATTCAATATTACCAGGCCATGATCAACCGGCCCGACAGAACATCTGTTCTCAAAACCTTTGGTAAGCCTATCCTCTTCATTATTGGTGAACACGATAATGCAGTACCTTTTGAGCAAAGTATGCAGCAATGTTATTTACCTGATCAATCACATATTCATATTTTACGAAACAGCGCCCATATGGGCATGCTGGAAGAGACCGCGAATGTAAATGGTGCACTTTTAGATTTTATCCGAAGCTTTTAACATACTGCAGTTTAAAAAGGCAGCGTTTTTCACTATTTTTAGGTCTTATTACTGCTTTAATTAACAACATGAAGAGATTCTTATTTGTAACTCTGTTTTCAATCATTACAACAAG
>JBDSGK010000042.1:0-9342 GCA_039919015.1 Ferruginibacter sp. | reverse complement strand
GTAGTTCCACCTGTATTGTTGGTTGTGAATGTTATTGCTGTTGTACTGGAGCCGTTACACAATGTCTGGTTGCCTGGTTGGTTCAACTGGCCTGTTGGATTAACAGTGATGGTGAATGTTTTGCTTGGGCCACTGCATGACACACCTCCATTGGTAGAAATTGGTGTAACCGTAATAGTTGCAACAGCAGGCGAAGTTCCTGTATTAACTCCTGCAAATGCTGCGATATTACCAGTACCACTTGCACCAAGTCCAATACTGGTATTATCGTTGGTCCAGTTATATGTAGTGGCAGTACCTGTAAATGTAACAGCAGTTGTCATAGCCCCATTACAAACTACCTGGTTGCCTGGCTGATTTACCTGGCCTGTTGGATTTACTGTTATGGTAAATGTTTTTGAAGAACCGATACATGGAGCACCACCAGTGGGATAGACCGGGGTGACAGTAATTGTTCCAACAATTGGTGCAGCTGTATTATTAGTAGCTGTAAATGATGGAATATTTCCAGATCCGCTTGCGCCCAAACCAATTGCAGTATTATTATTAGTCCAATTGTATGAACCTGCTGTTCCTGTAAACACTACTGGAGTTGTTGCTGCACCGTTACATTCGGTTTGGTTACCAGGTTGATCAACACTTGGTGTTGGATTAACAGTAATCGTAAAATTTATAGGAGTACCGGTACAATTTACAGTACTTGGTGTAACTGTGATCGTTGCTACTATAGGGCTATTGGTATTATTAACTGCAACAAAAGATGCAATGTTACCACTACCACTAGCCGCCAGGCCAATGCCAGGCTGATCATTGGTCCAATTAAAAGTAGTTGTGCCAATAGTACCTGGTACCGTACTTGCGAAAGTAACAGCTGTTGTAGAGCCTCCATTACAAATAACCTGGTCGGCCGGATCATTTACGTTTGGTGCAGGATTAACTGTAAGCACACCTGAACCAGTACCTGTACAGGTATTGGCATCAGTAATTGTTACAGTATAAGTTCCGGCAAGTGATGCACTAAAGCTGGAAACATTTCCCGGATCAGGTTGTACTGGTGGTACTGACCATACATAAGTATATGTACCAGCCGGTGATGGTGTAGCAGTTATAGTTGCTGCCGGCCCATTCGAACATCGGGCGGGCGAGTTCACCGTGACCGTAGGTGAAGTAATTTGCACTACTATAGTTGGATTTCCTATATCTTCAAAACAAAGTGAAGTCGTATTTGTGCCTCTAACATAATAACTTCCTGCTGGTACATTTGTCCATGTAAGCGGGCCACCAGTTCCTGGCTGGGCTACCTGTACATTGCTGTTATCACTTACTTTTTTCAACTGGTAGCTAACGCCTACTTCTGAACCGGCCATTGAAATTGTACCGGTGTTGGGAGCACTTTGACAAATGCTGCTTCCTGTAAGTATTTGTGTTACAGGCTGTGCTCCAAATCTTCCGATCACAAGGTCTTCGAGCGATGCCGTTAATGATTGAGAGTTTCTTGTTTCGGCAACAAAACTTCCCAAACAAACACTTATTTCAATTCCAACCGCAGCCAGATCCACAAAACCTTCAAAGAAAGTATTGGTAGGATAAAAACCGTCAGGCCCACTCTTGGGCGTATATGGCCATGGAGCTGCCGGTGTTGTTGTTGCATTTACAGCAGCAAACAAGTTTGCAGGATTTAATGCTATGGGTGTTTGATTTAATGCACCAGGATTACTCCCAACCCATCTATATGCCTGTATCTGGGCTACACTACCGCCATTAACAAAATGGCTTATTAATAATATGTCTCCATCTGTATGCACACCACTGAATGTACCACCTGTTACCTGTGCAACAGGCGACTGTAATAACCAAAAACCAACCGCCGCATCGCCATTATTGGCATGCCTGTCGGCAAAGAAGTAAACCCTGGAACCGATCAAAGCAAAACCAGCATTTTGAATATTGTTTTTATCATTTGAACCATTGGTAGTCCAACGCCAATCGGCAATGAGTGCAGGATCTGATGTACCCTGTGTCCAGATATTATCCGTATTATCAATGGGATCCACAAACCTGGCTTTTACAGTAGTAGACGGATTTGCTAAATAAATTCCCCAATCGGCCGGGTCACCATCAATTGTGATCTGGGCAGATGTTTCAGAAGTTGAAAATATTAACCCCAAAATAGCGATCATTGTTATGATCTTCACCCTGGCGAATGAAATTGAAATGGACTTAAAAATGCTGGTAACACTTTTCATAAAAAAGGTTTAGGTAATAAAAAAGGTAAAATTCTATTAGGTTATTTGGGAAGCTAATCACAGGTACAGAAATAATAGCAATAATCTACCGATGGGTAGTATTCTGTGAATTAGAGAGGTAATGGAGATCAGAGGATAAAGGGACTCAATAAGCTATTTTGATAAATTCTAAAGCGTTTGTATGGGATAATTGGTAAGGGGTATATCAAGAGAATTGGATAGGGTAAATTGAAACGAAGTGCAAAGTAATATAATTTGTTAAATAAAAAGCATTTTTTTTATTTTTTATTGAAAGAGCCAAAATTCTCAGGGGTTCTATTATATGTTTTGAATTACCATAGCGCTGGCACCCCCCCCCCCATTACAAATACCTGCAGCACCGTATTTAGCTCCATTTTGTTTTAATACATTAATTAATGTAACAATTATTCTTGCCCCGCTGCAACCTAATGGATGACCTATAGAAACTGCTCCTCCATTTACATTTACTGTTGCAGGATCTAATTTCATTCTCCTGCTATTCTCAATACCCACAACAGCAAAGGCTTCGTTCAGTTCCCAATAAGCAATGTCTTCCATTTCTAATCCGGCTTTAGCTACGGCTTTTGGCACTGCTAAAGCGGGCGTTGTTGTAAACCATTCAGGGGCCTGCTCTGCATCTGCATAACCCAGGATCTTTGCAATCGGCTTCAAACCCAGCTCATCTGCTTTTTCTTTACTCATTAAAACCAGGGCGGCTGCACCATCATTCATGGTTGATGCGTTTGCTGCTGTAACTGTTCCATCTTTTTGAAAGGCTCCTTTAAGGGCAGGTATCTTATCAAATTTTACATTAAAGGGTTCTTCATCTTTTGTAAATAAAACTGGGGCACCGCTGCGTTGCGGAATTTCTACGGGTATGATCTCATTTTCAAATTTACCAGCAGTTGTTGCAGCCTGGCTGCGTTTGTAACTTTCAACTGCAAATGCATCCTGCTCTTCACGGCTGATGCCACAGGTTAATGCACAGAGTTCCGCCGCATTGCCCATGGCCTTCCCATCATATACATCTGTAAGGCCGTCTTTTGCCAAACCATCAATTAATTGTGTGTTACCATATTTATTTCCCCAACGCATGCTGTCAACATAAAACGGCACATTGCTCATACTTTCCATTCCACCCGCAACAATAATATCAGCATCTCCCAACATAATACTTTGAGCCGCCTGTGCAATGGCTTTCATACCACTGGCACAAACTTTATTTATAGTTGTACAATTTACTTCATTTGGTAAGCCGGCAAACTTTGCTGCCTGCCGTGCAGGGGCCTGTCCAAGATTTGCCTGGATCACTGAACCCATCAAAACGTCATTAACCAACGCTGCTTTAACACCTGCTTTCTCCAAAGCCCCCTGTATGGCAAAAGCACCTAATTGAGTGGCTGAAAATCCTTTTAAAGAACCACCAAAACTTCCAATTGGAGTACGAACTGCCGAAATAATATACACTTCTGTCATATAACTTATATTTTAAGATGCAAAGGTAAGAATTATGGGATTAGGCCATCCTGTTTAATGATCCATACAAAAGTGCATAAATAATTCCTCTCCAAATCTTGCATATAACAAAGCTAGTTTGTAGATTAACAACCGGTATTCTTAACGACTATATTTTAAAAATCTAAAACTCTTAAAAAAATGGAAAAAAATAATTCAGGTGCTTCCCCCCGCCGCAAGTTCTTAGGAACGATTGCAACGGGTGCTGCAGCTTTGGGACTTTCAGCTTTGAGCTCCACTACATTGGCTAATGCCGGAGGCTTATCTTCTCCCGAAAATAATCATACAGAATCCAATGATCATGACGAATGGTTCAATAAAATTAACGGTAAGCACAGGGTTGTATATGATGTAACCCAGCCACACCATGGAAGTGAACTGTTGATGCCTTTTGCCTGGGCAAAAGTATTTTTAATAACAAATGCCGCTACCGGTACTCCTGAAAAGGATAATAGTGTGGTAACAGTTTGGCGCCATAGTGCCATTCCTTTTGCCATGGAAGACAGGCTTTGGGCAAAATACAAATTTGGTGAAATGTTCAAGATAGATGATGATACAACCAAAGCGCCTGCGATCCGCAACCGGTTTTGGAAACCAAACCCGGGCTATAGTATCCCCGGCGCCGGTCCCGTTCCAATTGGCATTGATGAACTACAGGCCAGCGGTGTTATGTTCTGTGTATGTAATATGGCCATCACAGTTTACAGCGCTGTTGCTGCTCAACAAATGGGTCTTAAACATGAGGATGTAATGAAGGATTGGTTATCAGGCATATTACCTGGTGTACAGGTAGTACCTTCCGGAGTATGGGCTCTTGGTCGTGCACAGGAACATAAATGTGCATATATTTTTGCCGGATAAAAACTTTATGATAAACAATTTATAATAACCCAGTAGTGTCTCAGTTTGAAAAAAGATGTCAGCCTGAGCTTGTCGAAGGCGGGTTACGAAGATGTAAATGGCTTCGACAATCCCGATAGCCATCGGGACTGACAATCATTTTAAATTATTATTTTTCAAACTGAGACACTACCAAAAAACCAGGCATTATTTTAATACCTGGTTTTTTATAAATTGATCTTTTCCTCTTTCAGTCAACACTTGTTACTTCATATCTTATTCTATCTCCTTCTACCACTTCTATGTAATAAATACCGGCTGGGGATAAAAAATATTTTTGTTGATTGATCACATAAACCTTTGATTCAGCCGGTAATTTATCATACCTGGCGCCGAGGGTTGGTATTTCTTCATCAAATGTATTCAGGTTTTCATCCTGCTGATTCTGCATTTCCGTTTCTTCCTGACTCTGCATTTGCGATTCATCCTGGTTTTGTATTTCAGCCCGGTTTGTAGTTTCTGTATTTAAAACACCATCAGTGCCAACTACGCGGTAACTGAGTTGATCGTTTTCTGAAATTTCTTCCTGGTAAAATGTACCACCAACCTGATAGTATTTTTCTCCGTCAACAACGGTAACAGTGGCATTTGATGGAAGTTTGTTCACTGTTGCATGTAAAGGAGGCGCAACTACTTCATATTGGCCATTATTGTAAGGCCGGTAATAAACACCCTCATTATAATAATATGGATTTGAACCAACATAAATACGGTTATAACCAAAAGGCAAAACACTTAACCTTACACCAAACGTAGGCCCAAAATGTACATAGGCCCTGGAACTTCTATACACAGGGCGGTAAACTGGTCTGTACACGGGCCTGTATACCGGTCTGTATGCTGGTCTGTAAACGGGTCGGTAATTCGGGCGATAGTTATAACGCGGCATAACCCGTACAGACACCTGGTTCTGGCCTGGGCTATAGTGATAATTTGGCCGTGCCTGATTGTAACCGCGATTATAGTGTTTATTATTCCCACGGCCATGCTGGGCAAACAAACCAACTGAGAGTAATAAGGTAAGCACCATTACTACACTGATCTTAATATTTTTCATACATTGTTCTATTTAAAAATTAAAAATACCCAAAAGCGAAAAGCCAAGTTGTTAAATGAAATATTTTAACATTATTATTTTCAAAAAAACAAAATTAAAACCCCGGTTAAGGGGCTTTAATTTTATTGCCGGTTAAATTATTTACCAACGATTTTCATTTCTTCGGCCGAAGTCTCCAAATTTATTCCGTGGACTTCTGAACTTACGTATCACCTGTGAAATTTCTTCATCACGTTGTACATCCAGGTCGTTGATGATATGTTTTTTCTGGTGCCAGCTCATATTATACCTGTTTTTTACTGACTGGATCTTGAAATAAAATTCACGGTTGATCTGGGCGATCTCCATATCCTTCTCCCTTGCGGTAAAGATATATGAACCTCTGCCATAACCTTTGCCATAACCTTTGCCAAAATCTTTGTCATGTTTATCATAACCATTATTGTCATTGAAAACATAAACATCGTTTGATTTGTCATTGTCTCTTTGGCCATGCTGGCTGTACTGTGCAAATGCTGTACTTAACATTGCGGTACTTAAAACTAGTAGTGTAAAAAATTTTTTCATGATTGTAAAATTTAATTGTTATCAATGTATATAAGACGTGGCATGAGAAACTGCGTTTACAAAAGATATGTTAATAGGCAGCTTAGGTTAATACCGTAGCATTATCTAAAAAAATTTATGCATAAGTCAAAATTTATTTTTACATTGGTTACTTAAATAAACAAACAACCTGTATGAAAAAGACCCCTTATATTCTAACCCTGATCGTGATCATCGCTTTCTCGGCCTGTTCAAAAAAAGCAAGTCCTGGTAAAACTGTAGTGTACACAACTTATACTAAGGATATAGTACCCCTGGTGCAGGCAAAGTGTTCTCCCTGTCACCTGCCTTCAAAAGGTGGTAACAAAGCAAATTTTGAGAACTATGAATCGGCAAAAAAATATGGTGCAGATATGCTGGCCAGGGTCATGCTAAATCCGGGTCAAAGAGGTTTTATGCCTTTTAAGCACGATAAATTACCGGAAACGGAAATTGCAGTTATTAAGAGTTGGGTTGACCAGGGTCTATTGGAAAAATAAGATCATAAAGACCTGATCCTGGGATCAACCATCCTGTACAAAACATCAGCAAAAAGATTGATGATGATAAATATACAGGCGCTTAGTAAAACCGAACCCATGACCACGGGATAATCGAGTTTTTCCAAAGCATCAACGGTAATTTTGCCTATCCCCTTCCAGCCAAAAATATACTCAACAAAAAATGCGCCAGCCAGCAATTCGGCAAACCAACCTGTAATGGCAGTAATAACAGGATTAAGTGCATTACGCAAAGCGTGTTTGTAGATGATGGCATTTTTACCCAGACCCTTAGCGTAAGCCGTGCGTATATAATCCTGTCCCAATACATCCAGCATGGAACTGCGGGTCAACTGTGTGATGATAGCCAGCGGCCTTATGCCCAATGTAAATGCAGGTAATACCAGGTTCTTCAGGCTGAGGTATCTTTCACCGGTCACTTCGTCAATATCAAACCAACTGCCCGTTAAATTTAATCCGGTGTACGCATGCAATACAACCCCAAAGAAATACGCAATGACAATTGCCATAAAAAAAGAGGGTGCAGATATTCCTGCGATGCTGGAAAAAACTGCCGTTGTATCCATCCAGGTTCCTTTTTTTACAGCAGCCGTTACGCCCAATAAGATACCGATGATGGTTGCAAACAACATGGCTGCAATGGCCAGTATCAATGTACCGGGTAAGGCTTCCATTAAAACCTTCCCCACTTCTTTTTTGGTTTGATAACTTTTACGGAGGTAAGGCAATTTAAGGCCCAGCTTTGTATTGCCACCTACAAATAATCCTTTCAGTTGTTTCTTTTCAATATCTGCTTTGCTGTGTATGCAAACCGGCGACACATCATTCAGATATAAAACAAACTGTTTCCACTTTGGCTGATCGAGGTACAGGTCGCTGCGGATATTATCCATGGTCTTTTTGTCCCCGGTTTGGCCAACAATCATACGGGCAGGATCACCAAAGCCCTGGAACATAATAAACACCAATACCACAACACCGAGCAGTACTAAAAAAGAGTAGAAGATTTTTTTTAAAATGTATTTCAACTTTGAATTGATAAAATGTGTTTACTATATACTACTTAGTTAAAGGTTTAGACCCCATGTTCTTTGTAACTTTTTTAAAGTCGGCCCAGCTTAATTTTCTTTGTACTACCGGGCCTTTCATCAGGAATAAAGTTGGATTAACCCTCGCCGCAGTTTTTATAGCTGTTGCATCGCAGGTAAGTATCTCTACATTAAATTTATTCCTATCCCCGTTAAACAATCTGTTTATTTCCTTTGGCTGAGAAGTTACAATAAAATGAGGTTTATCTTTATCCCGTAACTGCATATAAGCTTCGGTTGCGCTCCACGCTTCATCGCCTGGATATTCCTTAATAAACACCAAATAATATTCGCCGGATGAATTTAATAATGCTTCGGTAGTATCTGTACCGCTTTGCGTGGTTAAAGTAAAATCATTTATCAGCGGGATATTATTTTCTCCTTTTGCAACAAGTACCTGTTTCCTGTCCACAAATTCCCAACTGCTGTCAGGTAATGCAGTAACTATAAACTCTTTATTTTTCCCGTTCTTTTTATAAATAAACCTATAATCAAATTTATCGGGTATGGCATCTTTAGGCATTTTCCTCAGGTCAAGGATATTGTTGCCTGTTTTAAAAGGAAGGCAATCTTTTACCGGAAGGTGTCTTAAAACATACCATTGCAATGCCAGCACAGCAATCAATGAAATGAAAATAACACCCACATTAATGGCGTTTGAAAAAACAGGTTTGATATATCTTCTGCCAAACAATATTAACAACACCAATACCAGTAACACAATATCTTTTGTAAAGGTCTGGATGGGTGTAAGCGGGATGCAATCTCCAAAACAGCCACAGGCCCTGATCTTGCCACTGAATAAAACATAACCGGTAAGAAAAGTAAAGAAGAGCGTCAATAAAAGTAAAAACCAGGAAACTATTTTTGTTCTCCAGCCTAATAACAGGGCAATACCTAAAACTACTTCAAGCGTGATCATGAAGATCGAAAACATCAAAGCATGTTCATTCAACCACAACATCATCCCTTTCATGATCCCTTCGGATGCCCATACTTCAAAAAATTCCTGCATTTTATAGGCCAGCCCCAATGGATCTATGGCTTTTACCAAACCCGAAAAAATAAATAGTCCGCCAACTAAGACCCTTGCCATGTTTACAACCTGTTTCATAGTTCCCTTATTTTTTTAGCTGTTGTTTTCTGAATGATACAGGCCGCCAAAAGCGTCCCTTGCCATGTTTACAACCTGTTTCATATTCCGTTTATTTTTTTGCTGTTGCTTTCTGAATGGTTCAGCCCCCCGCAAATTGCGGGGTCCCGACCCTTAACGGCTGTGCACTTCCTCATCAATCAATATCAAAGCAAAAGCTGCATAATTGATTATATCATAAAAATTGGCATCAATACCTTCACTGATGATGGTCTGGCCTTTATTGACCAGTATTTGTTTGATGCGTAAGATCTTT
>JBDSGK010000041.1:0-63852 GCA_039919015.1 Ferruginibacter sp. | reverse complement strand
TAAACCAGGTGAACAGAATTGCTGTAGAATTAATTGACTGGCTGTTGCTGATATTTAAGTCATTGGTTTGGTCGCCCTCAAGGGCAGTAGTTCTTATTGTTCCTGCCACATGTAGTTTTTGTACGGGCGTAAGTGTTCCAATGCCTACATTTTGTGCAATGCCATTATGCAGGCAGCAGAAGAGTAGCATAGAGATCAATATTTTTTTCATGTTGCTTAGTTTTATCAGTTTAAAATATGCCAAAACATTAAAACGGAACCTATCCCGCAAAAAACCGGATTTTCTTTTTCAGGCGGGTCTCCATAAAAGAATTGAGAAAATTGTTTTTAATTATTATTTCAGTAGTTTTTCAACCAGTTTTTTCAATTCATCTATTTGTTTTTGTTGTTCTTTCATTCCTTCTACCAGCAAGGGAACCACTTTAGCATAGTCAACTGATTTATACCCTTCGTTATCAGTTTGCACAGCCTGTGGCAATACCTTTTCTATATCCTGTGCAATAAGGCCAACCTGTAATTTGGTATCAAAATGGTTTGCGGGAAATTCATCCGTTCTCATAAAATATTCAACGCCATTAATAGCCTTTATTTTTTCCAGCGGGTTTTGCAAACGGGTAATTTGTTTTTTGTACCTGGCATCAGAAGGATAATTAGTGCCGTTAACGGTAAGTATTCCCGTACTGTTGCTTAGGTACATGCGTTCGGTAAATGTGCCTGCATTATAATAACCAAAACTTATTTTACTCACGGAAGCATCTGCATAGATCTGTAACTGGCCCGACTCTACCCCAAACCCATAATAATTATTTAATCCTCCATCATACAAACTTATTTTTCTGCCGGTTGCATTTGCAAACGCAAGCGGAGCATTTGGTGCGTTATTTCCTATACCAACATTACCAGCCAATGTGATCACCATTCGCTTTATCGCCCCTGTATAAAAATCAAGTCCGTATTGATTGTTTGAACCAGCTGTACGACCTGAACTGATCGCTTCTCCGCTGCCACCGGCACCGAAACGCAAAATGTTATTGTCTAAAGTTCCATTGTTTCCGTTCCCCTGGTCGATATTCATTCCATTTTTTACACTCAGGTTATATTCAGGGACTATAACACCAATGCCTAATTTACCATTATTAAATACCATGGTATTGGCAGCAGTTAACCCTGCATCACTATGAAAAACATAGCCACCGGCAGCCCGAACTTTAAACTGGTTCACATTAGTTGAATTCATAACTACTTCTGTCGAATTATCTCCGTAAATAAAAGAGCCCCCAAAACCATTCGTTGATGCGTAGTTTCCCATAGCAGTTGTATTATTTCCGCTTGCAATTGTTTCATAACCCATAGCAGTTGAAGCATTTCCGCTTGCTGTTGTATTAACTCCCATAGCAGTTGTATAATTTCCCGTTGCCTTTGTTGTATTTCCCATAGCCGTTGAATGTAAACCGCTTGCTGTTGTATACGCTCCCATAGCAGTTGAAGTTTCTCCACTTGCAATTGTTTGAGATCCCATAGCAGTTGAATATTGACCCTCTGCAATTGTTCCAGATCCCAAAGCAGTTGAAGCAAATCCACTTGCTTTTGTCCCACCCCCCATAGCAGTTGAATAATTCCCAATGTTTGCATCATTCCAATCTGTTGCGCCAGCCGACCCGACTCTAAAGGCAGCTTTTTTAGGATACCATAACATTAGTGTTCCTCCCCCTGAAGTTGTTAATGTTGTTCCTGAACCGAATGTTCCTTTTGCCAATATGCCTCCATCGTTATCTAATGAAAGTTTAAACTCGGGGGTGAAGGTGCCTATACCGGCTTTGCCACTATTAAACACCATCGTATTAGCCTCAGTCAATGTTGCATCACTATGAAAAACATAGCCACCGGCTGCCCGCACTTTAAACTGGTTCACATTAGTTGAATTCATAACTGCGGCTGTCGATTTATCTCCGTAAATAAAGGACCCCTCAAAACCATTCGTTGATGCCCCTGTTCCCATAGCAGTTGAATAATCACCGCTTGCTGTTGTACTATTTCCCATAGCAGTTGAAGAAAACCCGCTTGCTATTGTATAAGATCCCATTGCAGAGGAGACGTAACCGGAAGCTATTGTATTAAATCCCATTACGGTTGAATAGTCACCAGTGGCAATATTGGCAGCTCCCATTGCTGTTGAAATGAGACCTGAAGCAGTTGTTGAAACTCCCATAGCAGTTGAATAGTTACCGGTAGCATTTGTATAACCCCCTATTGCTGTTGAATGGTCACCCGAAGCAATTGTTCCAATGCCTAATGCTGTTGCTGAAAACCCCCTTGCTTTTGTACCATTTCCCATCGCTGTTGATAAAAATCCTGAAGCGACCAGATTATAACCTGATGCAAAAGAATAATTACCAATGCTATCTTTATTCCATTGAGGTCCGTCAATAAATCCAGTCCTAAAAGCAGCTTTATCAGGATACCACATCATTCTTCTCCCTGCACCACTTATGGGTGGATCGCCTGGAGTATTGGGTATGTAAGAAGGGGCAGAAAACAAAACACTACTGTCGGTTACATGCAACCGTGCAAGAGGAGCCGTGGTGCCAATTCCCACCTTTACTGAATTGATCCCGGTTCCGCCAAGCACAAGGGAATTACTGGTACTTACCTTCGCATTAAATCCAATCGCAGTGGCATTGGTAAGTGCTCCGGAAGTTACGTCAGCCTCACTTCCAAATGCAGAATTAGAATTTCCTACAAGATTGGTTAAAAGAGCCCGGTATCCCTGAGCCGTGTTATTACTTCCTGTTTGGTTTAAAGTCAAAGCATAATTACCAATCACCGTGTTTTGAATACCCGTTGTTATTGAAGTAGGCTGGTTGTTAGACAGTGTGTTAACGCCTATGGCAACATTATTTGAATTCCATGAATTTCCTCCGTTACTGAAGGATTGTGTAAATAACGAACCGGAACCAATTGCGATATTATTGTTAGCTGTTACATTGTTTCTAAGGGACCAGAAACCCACTGCAGTATTACCAGCACCAACAGTATTTAATAAAAGGGCTGAGCCGCCTACCGCAGTATTGCCAGAGCCTGTTGTATTTTCGCTTAAAGCAAAATCTCCTAATCCTGTATTTATATAGCCGGTTGTATTTTTCCAAAGAGACCAATAACCCACCCCTGTGTTTCCAAAACCAATTGTATTAACTGTGCCACTACCACTGCCTATGAACGTATTGCAATTCCCGGTTGTATCTGTCGCAGCATTAAGCTTACCGGCATTTCTACCTATAAAAATGTTACTGATGTGATCAGAATGAATACGGGCTAATTCAACACCATCCACTTTTTCCATTTTAATTATTGGATTGGCATTCGTTTGAAGCGTATGTGCACGAATGCGCAACTGGATAGTATCGGCGCTTCCTGTTATATGCAAAGCTGCAAGTGGGCTGGTAGTGCCAATGCCTACATTTTGTGCCAGCAGGGTATGAGAGCTAAATAGTAGGGAGAGAAGTATTAATTTTTTCATTTCTTATATTTTTTATATTGATTATCTCAGTAGTTTTTTTACCAGTTTTTTTAATTCATCAATTTGTTGTTGTTGTTCTTTAATGCTTTCAATCAATACAGGTATTAATCCCGAATAATTAACTGATAGCATTCCATCTTTGTTTTCATTAACCAAGCCTGGAAATATTTTTTGGACTTCCTGTGCAAGAACACCGGTTTGTAAATTTTGGTCTGCGCTCTCATCTTTCCAGAAATAATTATAACCGGATAACTGTGTAATTTTTTGCAATGAATTTTGCAAGGGAATTATAACTTTTTTTAATCTGGCATCTGATATTTGCGTGAGCGTTCCCTGTAGTGTTGCATTACCCGTACTGAATAATTCCAGCTTAGTAATATTACCTGCAACCCTGAACTGGAAACCATTAGAAGCACCAACATTATTATACAGAATTCCCCCGCTGGCTGCGTGGCTTGGCTTGCCAAATAAAATACCCGTTTCATTCGCCTCGGGACTAATTAAATTTATATAAGTATGACTGTTGCCTTCTACTACAAGCGGAGTGAAAATAGACGAAAATGGAGTTGCCCCCGAAGCTCCTAAAACTATATGTAATCTATTGGCAGGATTATTTTTTCCGATACCAACATTGCCATTTCCTCTGATACGCATATTTTCATTAAAATTGCTACTTGAGCCATAACCAAATGCAATGTCAGCATTTGAAGCATCAGAATAAATCTGCATTAAATAACTTTGAATGCCCAGTCCATAATGATTCCCTGAATTTCCAAAGAGTGAAATTTTATCGCCAACCAATC
This sequence comes from Ferruginibacter sp., assembly GCA_039919015.1. Taxonomy (GTDB): domain Bacteria; phylum Bacteroidota; class Bacteroidia; order Chitinophagales; family Chitinophagaceae; genus Ferruginibacter. The sequence continues at coordinate 59,532 of JBDSGK010000041.1, read as the reverse complement.
CAGCAAAATTTAATGGATATCCGGGGGTGGGTGTACCAATGCCTATATTACCGTTTTTTAAAACTACTAAAGCATCATTTTTTTGACCTGCATCAATTCCGTTCCCAATTACAAAAAGGCGATCTGCAGCATTCCATGTACTTGTACTTAAAGGAGAATAAGATGTATTATATGTTCCAATTGCAGTTTCGGAAAAAGAATATGCGGTTGAACCATTTCCAATTGCCGTTGCAATATAGCCGATAGCATTTGTATTATACCCCATTGAAGTGCCATAATGATTTGCTATGGAACCATAGCCCATTGCAGTTGAATAAACACCTTGTGCATTTGTATTATATCCCATTGCGATAGAACCTTGATTAGTAGCATTAGATAAATAACCCATCGCAGTTGATGAAAATCCTGAAGCAGTAGTTTGGTTTCCCATTGCAGTAGCATAGTTTCCTGAAGCTAATGAGAAATGCCCCATTGAAGTTGAATAAGGACTTGAAGCAATTGTTTGATACCCCATGGCGGTGGAGTAATTACCAGAAGCTATATTATCAATACCAAAAGCGCAGGAATAATTTCCAATATTGATTTTATCCCATTGCATTCCATTTACATAACCTGCTCTAAATGCAGCTTTATCAGCGTACCACATCATTCTTCTGCCAACGCCTTCAATAGGTGGATTGCCAGGAGTAACGGGAAGATTACCTGTAGCAGAAAACAATACACTGCTATCTGTTACATGCAGGCGGGCTTGTGGAGAAGTTGTACCAATACCTACATTTTGTGCCAGCAGTGTTTGGGAACTTAATATTAGGGTGAGAAGTATTAATTTTTTCATCCGATAAGTTTTTTCAAACTTATAGCAATAATTAAGTCAAAACAAGATAACAAAAGTTATCTGCCGCTATTGAATTAGTGGCTTAACTTTTAGTATTGGAAAAGATCATTAATCGAATGGGTGTTTGACTATTAAGTGGCCCGGAGAAAAATAAACAGTCCGGAGTAATATTACTTTACTGCTTTTTATGAAAGGAAAGGTTACATGCTGCATACCTTTAAACTACTTTAAAATTCCGGTAATAGGTACACTATCTCATTAATTGGGTAAACGGAAATTTCATTTTCAGCGGATATTCCCAAAAGATTGTGCAAGGCTGCAGGCCCCACAGTTGATGATAAATTAATTTCTTTGTAAAGTGTTGGGTATTGTTCCAGGGACCCGCCTGAAAAAAATAAAAATTGGCATACTTGTTTTTAAGCAATTTTTTTAAGCAAAGACGCCCTGCGGCGGCTAACTGCCAATAGTTCTCCGTTGTATAAAAGCAGCCAAGGTTTTTGGGCCGTATGAAATTGTTTTATATACCCGATGTTTATCAAATGTGTTTTGTGTGTACGCCAAAATGTACCGACAGGCAGGTGATCTTCAAACCAATGTAATACCTTGGCTACGGTTAAAGGATAGCTGTTATCTGCAAAATATATTTTACAATAATTGCTCATACCCTGTATGCGTATGATGTTATCTGTATTGCAAAACTGCAGGCCCTGATTGGTGGGGATGATGATGGTGTCCATTATTTAAATTTTTAGTTTAACAGATCAATTTCATGTTTTAGTTTTTTAATTAACCTCATACCAGGCCCTACAAAATATTACCATTGGCATCCAGCCTGATGATCCAAAAATCAGTTGTTGGTGGTGTAATTCTATGATTGGTCGGTGTTACATCACCGTTGGAAGAAGAGGTTGAACTTCCTGCAACTATATAGCCACCATCAGCTGTTTGCTGAACACTATAAGCAATATCATTACCACTTCCTCCCAATAATTTATTCCAGGTAATATTGCCAAAGCTATCCAGCTTTACGATCCAAAAATCTTGAATTATCGAACCTCCATGATTCACCCCGGTCACATCTCCGTCTGCGAACGAACCTGAATATCCGGCCACAATATATCCTCCATCTGTTGTTGTTATAATGCTATTAGCTTCTTCGTAACCTGTACCGCCTAATAATTTATTCCATAAAAGAGTGCTTCCACTAACATCAAGCCTTACTATCCAGAATTCCTTACTTCCTGACTGGTGATTTGTGCCGGTAACATCACCATTGGCAGAAGACTGGGAATATCCTGCTATAAGATAGGCGCCGTCAGTAGTATTCTGCCTGATGCTAAAGGCTTCCTCATCAAAGGTTCCACCTAATAACCTGTTCCATGAAATTGCTCCTGCGGCATCTAATTTTACTATCCAGTAATCCGTATTCCCATGATTAGCAGGAGTAACATTTCCGTTTGCAGATGAAGTTGAAGATCCTGCTACTATAAAACCCCCGGCGGCGGCTTCCTGAACACTCCTGGCAATTTCAATCCCGTCTCCGCCTAATAACCTGTTCCATGAAATAGCTCCTGTGGCATTTAATTTAACGATCCAATAGTCAATGGGTGTACCACCCCCATGGTTAGTTTCTGTAACATCCCCGTTGGCTGACGAAGTTGATTCCCCGGCAACAATATATCCTCCGTCTGATGTTTGTTGAATGCTGTAAGCTTTTTCATTTCCGGTTCCCCCCAATAATTTATTCCATACAATATTCCCCGAGCCATCTAATTTCACGATCCAGTAATCAGTGCCTCCGTGATTTACCCCGGTAACATTTCCATTAGCAGATGAATAGGAAGTTCCAGCTACAATATAACCCCCGTCTATCGTTTGCTGAATGCTATAACCAAGTTCCGAAACATCACCTCCCAATAGTTTATTCCAGGAAATTATACCGGTGGCTGTGAGTTTAACAACCCAGATGTCACCTGGTTGACCTAATGCCGGATTGTCGTGAGAAATGCCGGTAACATCTCCATTGGCAGAAGAAGTTGAGGTTCCCGCCAATATATAACCTCCATCACTTGTTTTCTGTATGCAGGGAGTGGTTTCGTTATTGTGTCCTCCCAATAATTTATTTCCTCCGGCAATGGCTGCTTTTATACTGCTCCAGCCATACAGCGTATAAAAATCTATAGTTTGTGTAGTAGAGTTAAAGATCATTAAGCCTGGCACCGGGCCTACAATCGCATCCCGCTGTGCAGTGGTCATGCGGGGAGGCAGAAAACCGCTGCTGGTACTGGTAATATCCAATTTAGCACTTATAACCGGTGTGTTGGTACCCATACCCACATTACCATTTTTTAATATCACCAGGGCATTAGATTTTGCAGATGGCCCTGTACCATTGCCAATAATCAATAAGGGTTCGGTGCCTACCCATGTGGTTGTTGGTGATGTTGCAATGGGATCATTGTACCTGCCCAGCGAAATGGAGTTCCAGGAGTTTGCAGTTGTATATTGGCCCAGTGCCATACTGTATTCCGCAGCTGCATTTGAATTATATCCCAGTGCAGTAGAAATCAATCCGCTTGCCGTTGTTTCAAGTCCCAATGCAGTGGAAAAATGTCCGCTTGCTATGGTTGAATTTCCCAGCGCAGTAGAATAATTTCCGCTTGCAATAGTTCCGGATCCCAGTGCAGTAGAAGTAAATCCGCTTGCTATAGTTAAGGATCCCAGTGCAGTAGAAGCATCTCCGCTTGCGATAGTAGAGTTTCCCAATGCAGTGGAATATTCTCCGCTTGCTGTAGTTATGATTCCCAGTGCAGTAGCAGCAGTTCCGCTTGCCGTTGTTCCATATCCCAATGCAGTAGCTGCAGATCCTTTTGCCTTGGTATCAAATCCTGTTGAGAAGGAATAAAGCCCTATGGAATCTTTATCCCAGTTCGTTCCCCCAACAAACCCTGCCCGGAAAGCCGCTTTGCCAGCATACCACATTATTCTTCTGCCATTTCCGCTAATGGGTGGGTTACCAATAGTACCGGGAATATCGCCGGTAGCAGAAAATAAAACACTGCTATCGGTTACATGCAGGCGGGCTTGTGGCGTTGTGGTACCGATGCCCACATTTTGTGCTGTTAATGTATGAGAAACAATAATGGCAGCCAACAGTAATATTTTTTTCATGTTGATTTTTTTTCAGGATGAATAGCCAAATGTAAAAGAACCAAAAATTGTATCTCTCACCCGAAACAGTGAATTTTCCTTGCATAGGAATGATAATTGGTTCCATTATTTGATTTTTTGTTTTAGCAGAACAACTCATATTATTGTGGAATAACCTGCATTATCATACTATAAGCATTTATATAACTACCTAGCTTGCCAAAATATACACCCGGACCGACGACACTTCCCCGTAACTGAATAGTATATGTGCCTTGCCCCAGGGAAAAAAGACGGCTCCCGGTTAATTGAAAATCGACATCGTTTCCCAGTTGCCATTCGTATTTACCGTCAAAGGCGTTGTTGACATACATATTGAGGTAGACATCTGTAGGATTACACGAAAAACAATAATTTGTGTGAACCGGGATATTGAAAGACATAAGCACTTTTACATTTGTACCCGATGTAAATGTATAGGTTATGCCAGGTATTAAAGTTGGTGGATCACTCTGCGACAGAGTGAGAAAATCCTGCCCTAGCACTACATTAGTATTATTATACAAAGCATTTGTTGAAGAGGCCCAGCTGGCAGCGGTGCTATTACCATTTGATTGCAATACCTGCCCGGCCTGGCCCTCCGCTCCATTAATTTTCAGGGAGCCTGTTTGTGTGTTCATGCCAAACTTCCACCCGGTACCGATTCCGAAAACCCCCACATGTGTATCATCTTCCATTCCAATGAAGGCGGCTAAGTTGTTTGCATTGTCATTTAGCCACAGACCAGCTGAAACCGTATTATTTCCACCACTTCTAATACGCATTCTGTTATTTACATCGAGTTGGTAAGCAGGATCTGCATTTCCAATTCCTACATTTCCATTACCTTTTATCCGCAATTTTTCTGAAAGCCCGCCCAAACCGGTAGCGGAGGTTAAAAAAGTTAGGTCTATTGTTTCCGCACCAACAATATTGTTTATTAAATCTCCCTGTATCATTGCGGCAACTACATCGGTTGCTGTGGCTCCATTGTTTTTTACAGTAAAAGCGATGTTGGGATAATTAGAACCGGGAATATTACCTTTTAAGAGCAATCCACCGTAACCGCCAAAATTTTTTTGATCAACTGTAATTTGTCCATTTACATTCAAACTGGAAGAAGGTGTACCGGTACATATGCCCACCCGGCTGTTTAAAGCATCATACGTAAAACCCCACCCACCATTGGCAGGCCCGCCATAAAAACCAATGTTCTGATTGTTTTGGGTACCCATGAAACCAAGGGTTGTACTATTATCTGCTTTATACAACCATATCCCTGCTGAATAATCCGGATCAACAGGGTTGGTCCCATTACGGAGATGTAATCTTCCATTCAGTACCATTCCATTAGCACCGGAATTGGTAATCCGCATTCTTTCGGTAAATGCAGCGCTGCTGCCATAGCCAAATGCAATGTCTGCTGTTGATACATCCGAATGAATTTGTAATAAACCACCCTGGATGCCGAACCCATAACTGTTTGTGGAATTACTCCAAAGAGAAATTTTATCTCCGAGTGCGGGGGCAAAACTTATAGGAAATGCAGGTGTTGAATTACCGATGCCCAGGTTTCCGTTTAAATAAGTTGTTCCTTCAACATGCAGTTTTTGAACCGGGGTGCTGGTGCCGATACCTACGTTCTGTGCAATTAAAACCTGGGAAATGATAATGGCAGGCAAAAATAAATTTTTTTTCATGTTGAAGCTTTTTTAAGGAAATGAATGACCAAAAATAAATGAACAAAAAATTGTATCCATCACCCGAAACAGTGAATTTAAGCAGGCAGTCAATAATCACCTGAAAGGGGGATTTTAAACAGATTGTTTGATTTTGTGAAAGAGAAGAGCAACCTTTATGAAGATTACTGTACTTAATTTAATTCATGGCATTTTTACGACTATACTTTTTTCCCTTCCTGATTACCCTGTTTGTATGTACTGATACGGGTGCTCAAAACGTCCCTGACAGTGTATTACAAAAATTAAAAAATACAACCAATGATTCTGTAAAGGTGCTAATGCTGCTCGAAATTGGCGAATCAATAGAAGCCACAGCACCCGAAAAAAGTTTTAACTATTACCAGCAAGCCTTAATGCTCAGCAAAAAAATTAATAATACCCGCTGCCTATTATCTTCTTTGCATGATATAGGTATTTGTTATATAGAATTGAATAAATTAGACAGCGCCATCTTTACTTTTGAACAGGCTATTCCTTTTGCCAGGCAATTGAAGGATACACTAAGGGTAGCAAGATTATTAGGCAATATTGGAAATGTTTATTTACATAAAAAAAATCCGGCTATAGCCATTGATTATTATTTTCAATCGGCCCGTTTATGGGAAACTGTGGCCGATAAGCAATGGCTCCCTATGTTATATTCTAACATTAATTCGCTGCTGAACGATCAAAAACAATATACTAAGGCAATTGAATATGGAAATAAAGCAATTGCTCTGGCAAGGAAACTCGGTGATTCCCTTTCACTCATAAACAGTTTAGTAAATCTTTCTGACACCTATGGTTATACCGGCATGTTTGATAAACAATATGAACTGCTACAGGAGGCATTACCCCTGGCCAGGAAAAGTGAAAAGATTGAAAGAATTGCTGCGGTCTATAAAGGCCTTGGGGATTATTATTATAAGAAGAAACAATACCCGCAATCATTGGCAAATTACCTGGAGGGGCATAATTATGTTCTGCAGATGGGGAATAAATATCAACTTGCTGCATCCTACTCCATACTTGCAACGTTGTATTATAAACTTAACCAAAATGATAAAGCGCTTCAATACATTCTGCAGGCAGAAAAAGTAGCAGATGACGTGGGGGCAAGAGCCGATCTGAAAGAAATATACCTGACAAGGGCTGAGATTGAACAACAGGCAGGTAATTATAAATTAGCCAGTGCATATTTTTCTAAAACGTTAACCCTCACTGATTCTTTATTTAAAGCAGAGACCAGTGAAAAGGTTGCTGATGTGGAGGCTAAATACCAGAATGAAAAAAAGCAACAGGAAATTCGGCAGCTGGAAAAAGATAAAAAAATACAATCCCTTTCGATCAAACAAAAATCAACCCTTAATTATATTTTATTTGGTTCCTTAGCTGCTTTGCTGGTCGTTGTTTTTTTAGGCTACAGGAATCTTCGTCATCGCCAGTTATTATCCAGGCAACAGGATGAGTTACAGCAACAGCGCATTCGTGAACTGGAAAAGGACAAACAATTAGTAGCAGTTGATGCCATGCTTAAAGGACAGGAAGAAGAAAGAAGCCGCCTGGCAAAAGACCTGCATGATGGGTTGGGCGGTTTATTATCAGGTGTAAAATTTTCAATCAGCAATATGAAAGATAACTTAGTAATGACCCCGGATAATCTGACTGTGTTTGAACGGTCATTGGATATGATTGATACTTCAATCAAAGAACTTCGCCGTGTGGCACATAACATGATGCCCGAAATGCTGACAAAGTTTGGTTTGGATGAAGCATTGAAGGAATACTGCAACAGCATCAATACTACAAAACTGCTTACAGTAAAATATCAATCTCTTGGAATGGAGGCAAGGTTAGATAAATCAATTGAGATAATTATTTATCGAATTGTGCAGGAGTTGCTGAACAATACAATGAAACATGCAGCCGCAACAGAGGTTTTTGTGCAGCTCATCAGAGACGGGGATCGTTTAAATGTGGTAGTGGAAGATAACGGGAAAGGGTTTGATGCCGGCCTTATAGAAAATAATAAAGGTGCCGGCCTGGTGAATATACGTTCGAGGGTAGATTATTTAAAAGGCCGGTTAGATATTCATGCAGAACCAGGTAAAGGAACTTTAGTGAATATAGAATTTAAAGTTTAGTTATGATCCGTGTATTTATTGTAGATGACCATCCTGTTGTAATAGAAGGTATTCATTCGTTATTGAAAAATGAAAAGGATATTGAATGGGCGGGCCACGCTATGAATGCACAATCCTGTCTGGGTTTTTTTGTAAACCATACATCCAATGTAATATTAATGGATATCAGTATGCCCGGTATGGACGGGGTGGAATTATGTGCAGTGATGAAAGAAAAGTATCCCGGCATTTTTATTTTGGGGTTAAGTACTTTCAACCAGGGCTTGTATATAAAAAAGATGATGGAAAACGGAGCCTCCGGTTATATATTAAAGAACTCATCGAAACAGGAATTGCTGAAGGCTATACATACAGTACACGACGGCGGTATTTTTTTTAGTGGCGAAGCAGGCGAAGCGTTGATGGAATACCAAAAATCCTCAAAGGCTCAATTGCCTGAACTATCGCCCAGGGAAAAAGAAATTTTAGGGCTGATTGCAGAAGGATATACCAATCCGCAAATTGCAGAAAAAATATTTTTGAGTCCGTTTACTGTAGATAGTCACCGAAAAAACCTGCTGGCAAAGTTTTGTGTAAAAAATACGGCTGCTTTAATTAAAACTGCCGCACAATTACAGTTGTTGTGATTATTGCCTTGTCATTTCGATCCCGATAGACATCGGGAGAGAAATCTATATAAACGCAGCCTGCTTATTCAAAATCTTTGTACAGCAAATATTTCTTTCTTATTATTTTAAAATTACCCAGTGCAGGCTCCCAGCTTTTTCTTATCTCTGCCTCCGTTTGTCCATCCTTAACCTGCTGCTGCAACAGGTCATTACCGGCCAGTTTATTGATGAAATTATTTTTCAGGAAGAATGTATCCTTGCCGGGGAATAATTTATACGCATCGAGCAGGTATTTCAGTTGTATCTTATTATCAACCCTTTTCAATACTTCTTCCTTAGTACCACTCAAATTCCAGCCATAACATACCAGGCCAAAGCACTTGCTGCTTTTTGCCCCTGCATTTGGATTTGGTGTAAAGGCAAATAAATTATTGGGGAAAGCCGGGTGCCCAAAATATTGGAACGGCTTATCAGTTCCTCTTCCTTCACTTAAAACAGTGCCTTCAAAAAAACAGGTGGAAGGGTAAAGATAGATGCTCTGCATCTCTTTTAAATTGGGCGAAGGGTTAACCGGTAAAATATATTTGGTATTGTGATCGTAATTTTTGCATTTGATGACCTGTACATGAAAGGGGGTATCAATTGTTGGATTGGTAGTAACATTATATGCATTAATGGCATTGGCTTCCGGCGATAACAGGTTTTCACCTGCCAGCATCAATGCATATTCACCGATCGTCATTCCATAAACAATGGGTATCGGCTGCATGCCCACAAAACTTTTAAACTTCATATCAAGCACCGGTCCGTCTACATAAAATCCATTGGGATTGGGCCTGTCAAGTATCAATAAGGGCTTATGATTTTCAAGTGCGGCTTCCAGGTAATATTGTAAAGAAGAGATGAAAGTATAAAAACGTACGCCCACGTCCTGTATATCAAAGATCAATACATCAACGCCTTTCAGGTCATCCGGCGTAGGTTTTTTATGGGTGCCGTATAAACTGATGACCGGCAGCCCCGTTTTGGCATCTTTTGCATCACCTACATGCTCTCCTGCATCTGCAGTGCCGCGGAAACCATGTTCGGGCCCAAATATCTTTACTACGTTAATACCGCTGCTGATCAGCGTATCAACCAGGTGGGTATTTTTTACGGTACTGGTCTGGTTGGCAAAAACAGCTACAGCCTTGCCTTTAAGCATAGGCAGGTATACGGCCATGCGTTCCGCACCTGTAATAACCTGGTTACTTGAAGGTTGCTGGGCATTAAGGAGGCAGCAAGTAAATAACAGGGCAATAGTGCAGCAGGTAAATTTTTTCATGTTGCTAATTTCACAAAAACTTTTCATACGAAATCATTTATATGGTAAATTGCACCCGTTTTAACAGAACCTGCCTTTTTTCTTCAGTTTGTGCACAGATCAAAACCGGTAGAACAACATTGGATATAAAATATTGCCGGTGAACAATTCACCTGCAGCTAATAAAATAAAAACACGAATATGAAACAGGTAAAAGATGGCGACGTAGTAAAAGTACACTACACAGGAAAATTAAGTAATGGTGAGCAGTTCGATTCTTCAGCAGGCAGGGAACCTTTGGAGTTTACAGTGGGTGCCGGACAAATGATCAAAGGATTTGACGACGCTATGCCGGGTATGAATTTAGGTGAAAAGAAAACGATCAGTATTGCACCCGAAGACGGATACGGCCCAAGAAGCGAAGAAGCGATCATTGAATTTCCTAAAGAAAATGTACCGGCCGATATGAAATTAGAAGCGGGCATGCCGCTCACTTTAAGCAACCAGGCCGGCCAGCCGGTTCCGGTAATTATTGTTGAGATTAAGGATGATGTTATTATTTTGGATGCCAATCATTTTTTAGCAGGACAGGAATTGATATTTGATATTGAGTTGGTGGAGATCGTGGAATAATTTAAAAGTAAAAAGTAAAAAAAGCAGTTTATGAAAGTAAACTGCTTTTTGTTTTGTTATCCTTATTTTTACTTTTGAATTTTCACTTTTGAATTTTTAATTTCTATGATACAAATAAGTCCCGATAATATTGCCGACCGTTTTATGCGTTATGTTCGGATAGACACGCAGAGTGATCCAACGAGTACAGCACATCCCACTACGGAAAAGCAAAAAGACCTGAGCAAACTGTTGCTGAAAGAATTGTACAGTATGGGTATTACTGATGCATCAACAGATGAGTATGGTTATGTGTATGCCACGATCCCTTCTAACAGTGATAAGAAAAATATTCCTGTTATTTGCTTTTGTGCTCACGTGGATACAGCGCCTGATTGCAGCGGCACAAATGTTAAGCCCATCCTGCACCGCTATTACGATGGCGCAGACATTGTTTTGCCGGACGATACCGGCCAGGTATTGCGGATGGCCGATTCTCCTTATTTAAAACAGCATATCAACAACGGTATCATTACCAGCAGCGGAACAACTTTGCTGGGCGCCGATGATAAAAGCGGCGTAGCAGCCATTATGGAAGCGGCTTTATTCTTTATCCAGAACCCTGCTGTTAAACATGGCGATATAAAGATCTTATTTACACCCGATGAAGAAGTAGGCCAGGGCACCGCAAAAGCGGATATGAAAAAACTGGGAGCCAATTTTGGATATACGTTGGATGGCGGTGAAGCAGGTAGCCTGGAAGATGAGACCTTCAGTGCAGATGGGGCAGTCATAACTATTCACGGTGTGATCGTTCATCCGGGTTATGCAAAAGATAAATTGGTGAATGCATTAAAGATTGCAGGAGCCGTGTTGGATGCCTTGCCAAAAAATGAATGGAGCCCCGAGACAACAGACAAACGGGAAGGCTTTGTACACCCAACAGCAGTTAATGGGATTGCCGAAAAAGCAACGATACAATTTATCGTGCGTGATTTTACTTTGGAAGGGTTGCAGCACCACCATGACCGGCTTAAGAAAATTGCTGAAGAAACGGTGGCCAAATTCCCCGGCGCTGTTATGGAATACCAGGCACAGGAGCAATACCGCAATATGAAACAGGTGCTTGATACCTGTCCGCAGGTTGCCGCATATGCCGAAGAAGCGATCGGAAGAGCAGGATTAAGGGTTAAGAAAGAAAGTATCCGTGGCGGAACTGATGGAAGCCGCTTCAGTTATATAGGCATGCCATGCCCGAATATATTTACGGGTATGCAGAATATACACAGCAAACTGGAATGGATCGGAATAAAGGATATGGCCAAAGCAGCAGAAACCATTGTGCATGTGGCGATGATCTGGGAGGAGAGGTCCTGAGCACTGAGCGGAGTCGAAGTGTGGAGCGGAGTCGAAGTGTGGAAAATTTCGAGCGAAGTCGAGGAATATGTAGCTGACTATTGTTGGCTAGTTTACCAACAAGACCGAAAATATTATGAACACCCTCTATTCATTAATGATCTTCTCCGCAGCTTCCTGGTCTTTTGAAAATATCTTCACCTTTATTCCTCCCAGAGGATTAAGCCCTGCTACATCTTCATTTTCTATAAAAGAATCTATTCCCTGCGCTTTTAATTTTTCCTGTGCTAAGTTGGCTTCCAGTATATCACTGTAAGTGTACAAAAGAATGGTGCTGTCCTGTATCATAAAATTAAATTGAAGTATGTATAATGATTTAATAAAAAACCATGCCATAAATATACGCTGGTTGAAGGTATAACTGTTGTACTATTCCTGGAGAATATTACATCATTCACACTTAAAATTTATGGGGCTGTTTTGTGTACCATTCTGAAAATAGTTCAAGTTTAGGCAGGTTATCTTTTATCCATTCATTATACACATCCTCTTTGGATTGCATTATATAATAAGAGAAGGCTTCTGTATGCTTATTTGTAGCCAGCTTATAAAAATAGTCAACGTAAAAATCCCACCAAAACCCTTTCTTATTTTTCTTCATCTCTCCCAAAATGGTAAAAAAAGAATTGGTATTTTCTGCAAATAGCTGGGCTGCTGTTTTGTGCTTGTTGCTTTCATTGTATTTTGAAGATGCTAAAAGGCCCAGCATTAACTCAGCGGTATAAAATTCGTCTTCCTCTCTATTACCAGGTACTGTTATGGTCACTGATTTTCCGCCATCTTTTTTCACGCCTTTCTGCATTTCTTCTTGCAGGGTCTGCAGTGCAGCTGAAGTTCTCTTGCTTTTAGGTTCAAGCAATAAAAAATTATATAAGGCCAGTATCCCTGTTGCACGTTTTTCCTGTGTGAGCATGGTGAGCGCCAGCAAAAAATGGCTGCTTGCGTGCGACGGATCTATTTTGAGTGCATGCTGTAAGGCATTCTCAGCATCGGTATACTGCTTTAAATTAAATGAAGTAAGTGCCAGGTTATAATGGAGCAAATGATTAGCGGGATATTTTTTCAAGGCTTTTTTATAGGTATTTATAGCTTCCAAAGGTTTACCCAAAACATCCTGTACCGATCCCTTGAGTATATAAGCCTGGTCAACGTAACCTACATTGAGGCCGATCACGATATCAGCATATTTTAAAGCATTCCCATAATCTTTCAGCGCAAAATACGATGAGGAAAGCTCGTAATTCGCATGTGCCGATCTCTTGTTAAGCAGCAGTGCTTTTTTATAAACGTCTACAGCATCAGCATATTCGCCTTTGTCATGAAGTTTTATTCCATCGTTGATGAGATCTGTTACAGCCCCCTGTGCAAATGCGCCGGTGAGCAGGAAAATGAACAGGAGGAATAAGCCGAAGGATTTTTTCATGATAACAGCATTATAAATAGTGTGTTCTCTATTGTAAATTTAAACAGGTCAATTGGTTTCAAGTATCTTTCTCGATCTCTTTTTTAGCTTAAAATTGTTTTTAGGGTCATCGCAATAAGCCAGCAACAGCCTGGATGCATTAAGTTCAACGGTCAGCACATGAACAGCTTCAGCTTTATTTTCCAGGCTGTATTTTGCCATAGCTGCAATATACAGGCTTAGTAAATTTGGATCACCGGCAAGTTCTGTTACTTTTCCCTGCATAAAAAAATTTTGATCTTTGGAACCGCTCATCCATTTCACTAAAAATTGTAATGCAGCAGCCCGGCTTGCATCTACTTCATTAAATGGGGTTATCAGTAAAAAAGTTGCGGCAGATAAAGCCACCGGTTCCGTTGCTTTATAATCAGCCGGTTTTTCAAGTTTGATATCCTGGTACGGATAGTTATTTTGACACCAGGAAATATGGGTGAGCAATACAAGAGCAATAAGTAACAAAAACCTGTTCATATTAAGTATTTAACTTCCAGTTATTTTAATAATTGAGTTGGGAGTTAAAAGTACATCAGTTTGTAAAGTTAAGTATTATCCCCGTTATTTAAACTGCTCTCCAGGAATAGTAAAGCCAAAATTTTACCGTTTCATGCAACTGTTCAACTGTGGGTTGCGTCTCCTATTAAACTAAAGCTCCGGTCTTAACTTATTACTTCGGAGTTGATTTTTAACTATAAATACATAAACATGAAACATCTAATCAGGCCTGCATTTTTTAAACAAGCCTTCCTGCTGTTTGTACTGGCAATATCCAATGCAATGGCATGGGCACAGGATAGTACTGTATCAGCTACTACAAACACATCTACCACTACCACTGAAACCTGGTATACAGCACCCTGGGTTTGGGTTGTAGGCGGAGCGGTATTGATACTGATCATTGTAGCTCTGACAAGAGGAAGCAGCGGCGGTAGCACTACAGCCGGTCGCACAGATAAAGTAACTGTCACTAAAACAACCAGCTCGGAGATTGAGTAGTTGTAAGTCGTTTATAAAAAAAAGCCTTGTAGTTACAAGGCTTTTTTTTATAATTATTGTTTCAAAGGGGATAATTATGATTTGGAACTACTGTTACTCCGCAACAGCGCAACCAATAATAACAGGAAAACTGCTCCTCCTACAATCCATACCCATGGCTGCATGAAGAAGTTACCATCGCTGTCAGGTTTTGTATTGATGTTTACATCAACCTTTTTGTCTTGTGCAAAACTGTAAAAAGAAAGCAGGAGCATAGTTACAAAAGCTGTAAGCTTGCTGAGTACATTTTTTACAGGTGCTGACATTAATCGTTTCATAATTTTTAAGTTTTGTTTTTGAATGTATATATACTTACTTTAATAAATACCGTGCCAATATGTTTACTATGCGGTTTTTTTTAATACCCAAATTCTGTGGATAATTTTCCACTGAATGAGAATCTTACGTGCAGGATGAAGGAATTGCTTTTTATCCTCCACTTGTTTTAATTTGCTACTGCAAACAATGCTATATGAACCGTATAGACAGGATCACTGCTATTCTTGTACAATTACAATCCAAAAGGGTAGTAAGGGCCCAGGAGATCGCCGACCGTTTTTCCATCAGCCTTCGTACGGTTTACCGTGATATAAGGACCCTGGAACAATCGGGTATCCCATTAGCGGGGGAGGCTGGCGTGGGTTACAGCATCATGGAAGGATACCGCCTGCCGCCTGTAATGTTCACCCGTGAAGAAGCCATTGCATTTTTAACAGCGGAAAAAATGGTGGAAAAACTAACCGATCCTTCTTCCGTAGAGCATTACCGCTCTGCCATGTTCAAAATAAGATCTGTTTTGCGTTATGCCGAAAAAGACCTGTTGGAAGATATGTCAGACTATATTGAAGTTGTTGAAAATCCCTACCTCCCTGCCAAAGAAAAAACGCCTGTTCACCTGCAAACCATTCTTAAAAGTATCGCAGCCGGGTCAGTCCTGGATATTGGCTATTTTGCCAATCATTCGCAGCAATACAGCAACAGGGATATTGAGCCGGTGGGTATATTTTATTTGGGAAGTTACTGGTACGTGATCGCTTATTGCAGGCTTCGGAAAGATTACAGGAGTTTTCGAACAGACCGTATCAGTTATATCAACCTTACCGATGAGCAATTTGATAAGGAGCACCCTTCCCTCAGGTCTTTCCTGGAGAAAATGAGTGCTGAAAAGGAGATGTTTACTATAATCATACAGGTAGATAAGTCAGTATTAAAATATTTTGGCGACCAGAAATTTTACAACGGCTTTGTATCGCAAAAAGAAGTTGGTGATAAAATGGAGATGACCTTTGTAACGGCTTCCTTAATGGGATTTGTAAAATTCTACCTGCTGTTTGGTGAGTATGCCGATATCATCAGCCCGCCCGGGTTAAAGGAAATGGTAAAAAAGAATATGGATGAGATCTCAAAAAAATTGTCTGGTTAATATCCCCGAAGCTGTCAAGCCTGAGATTCATTTTAGATTTATTTTTCAAACTAAGACACTAAATGAGGAGGCATTTTTTCTTGTAGTAAGGTTATCAAATATTAGTTCTAAAGTAAATTGGGACAGAATAACCTCCGAAAAAATTATGGGGCCGGCAAATGCAACTAAGATCATGTTCCTGGGCATGGCAGAAGGCTGGTTTACCGGGAAAAACCCTGGTGATTATTTTACTAAAACAAAAGAAGATTGGGTAAATGCCAGGAGGATCATTAATGGTTTAGACAGGCCAGACTGGGTAGCCTCTTATTATGCAAAAAAATATTATGCTGCCATCAGTTACAGCACTTAAAAACTATCAGCCATGCTTTTTTATTTTGAATAATTAATGGAGCAGTTAAAATTACCAGGCCCCGCCCCCAGTTCATCGGCAGCCGCATTACTGATAGCGATCAGCAAGCCTTCATTCTGCTTAATATCAGGCATCAGGTCCAACACTTTTGCAAAAACAAATTTTCCGTTTGCCGGGTTGGTGATCTTAATGATGGTTCCCTGCGAAGCTGAATTATGCAGGCAATAATATTTTTTATCGGTCCAGCCGCTGCTGCTTTTAAAAATACCCGCGGTGCCTGATTCATCAGCAGTTTCTGAATTCTTTACCTGTAATTGGTATTGATTTTTAAACGTACCAACAGTATTTCTTACCGGCGTTGTTTTTTTAGGTTCTGCGGTCACGGTTTCTGCAGGCTTTGCGGTCTCTTTTTGTGATTCCTTTACCGCAGGTGTTGGATTTTCTGCTACCGGTATTTTCGTTTCTTCGGTTTTAACTGTTGCTACAACCGTTGACCCAATGGAAGTCCCTATCCCGTTCTTTGCAAGGGAAGAAAGCGCTGTCTTCACTTTAAGATAACCGATGACCAGTCTGGTGCCGTTCTTAACTGCATCGCCCTTGATATTATTCCATTGTTTTAAAGTTTCGAGGGGAAGATCATTATGGTTTAAAGCAACCCGGTACAAACCTTCCTTACCTTTAACTGCATAATACACGGGTACAAAGGTCTCGTCTGCAGCAGCCATGCCGCTTTGAAAAAAATTGGTACTGTTCAATGGTATTTTTATTCCCTGTCCCAGGGTTAAACCGTTTTCCAGTTGCAGGTTATTGAATGGTGCAATGTCTTTTGGGCTGATATTGTAAATTCTTCCAATGCTGTAATAATTTTCTTTAGGAGCAACCTTATGTGTTATGTAGAGGCCTGGCGAAATCCCTTCAACTATGGGAGACTTATCCTGGGCTATTGCAAATAGTGGGGCTAATAAAAAAAGGAAAAAAATTATTTTCATATTGGATAATTTTCGTTGCAAAGAAACGGAATTTATTGTTGATTCAGCTATTCATTTGTTAAGAATTCGCCATGCCGCCGGGTAATAATTATTGATCCTGTTGGGCATAACTTTTATCCACCCGATAGGTAAATGCTGATGCGTAAGCAGTACCCAACCCTTTGTACCCGATTGAATTTTTAATTCTTCCTTACGCAAATATTGCAAAGCTGTTTCCATATCAACGTCAATCACGGGTATATTATTATTGATGATCGTGCTCACCGCAAGATCATGTGCCGGGATCAATTCATTGCGGATCATAGTGCCCAGCTTCACACCCGCTTTTTTTATATACAGCGATGATTGAATAACTGCCAGGTCATTTTCAAGATGGATGGGCATTGCGATCAGTTCTTCATTTTGCTTGATAAAGAAAAGATCAGATACATTCTCCAGGTAAGGTCTTAATCCTTCACCCTCTTTATCTGTGAGTATGTCTTTCTTTTTACTTTTTACTTTTGACTTTTGACTTTTGATTTTTGACTTTTTAATTTTGACTTCACCATATCCTTCTATCCCAGAAAACCCTTTTTTAAAAGCTGCAATAAAAAACCCCTCTCCCTTCACCCGGTCAGGATAAAACCGGTAACCATAAGCCTTTTCTTTTTCAGATATTGTTTCAACAATACCCCAACTTGCTTCAATTGCCAACTGCAAACTGCTCACAGCAAACTGCTTAACCAGCCAATCTGATATTTCCTCATCTTCCTGTTGTGAATAAGAGCAGGTTGAATAGATCAAAACGCCACCCTCCTTCAAAGATGAAAAGACATCCGATAAGATCCTTTGCTGCCGCTGGGCACACAGGTTTACATTTTTTTCACTCCATTCCTCTATGGCATCCGGGTCTTTACGAAACAAGCCACTGCCACTGCAGGGAGCATCAACCACGATAACATCAAAATAATTTTGCAGCCGTTTAAAATCAGCAGGATCGTTGTTGGTAACAATGGTATTGACAGCACCCCATTTGGTGATATTTTCAGATAATACATTTACCCTTGTTTTGATTACTTCATTACTCAGCAGCAAACTCTCTTTGGAAATAACGGATTGAATCAAGGTTGATTTACCGCCCGGTGCAGCGCAGAGATCTAATATTTTTAATGGCTTAGTAAGATCAACTGTTTGTTTTAAAACTTCTTCTACAAACATGGAACTGGCTTCCTGCACATAATAGGCACCTGCATGAAAAAGCGGGTCTAAAGTAAAGGAAGGTCGCTGTGGAAGATAGTAGCCGTTTGACGACCAGGGAACAGCCCCCCCACCACCCAAGGGGGGAATTTTGGACTCTGGTAATTTAAAAGGATTTATTCTTACTGAAGTTATTTGAGAACCTGATTCATGCGCTGCTTTAAAAGCTTCTTCATTAAAGCCTTTAATGCTTTGCAGTGATTGGATCAATTCCTTTGGAAGGCTGTTCAAATATTTTTATTTAAATGTTCGATTGAAGTTAGCTGATAATTTTTATTTTCGCTGATACTTATTTAATCAAATCTATCATGTCATTATTATTAAATCGTTCAGCGTTTGGGGATCCTGCAAATACAGGTAACACATTAAGCCGCGAAGACGCCTGCCAATTATTAACCGACTGGGTAAAAAACGAAAGGCTTCAACTACACATGAAGCAGGTAGCTTATTTAATGAAAAGCTGGGCGGCAGAAAAAGAAGGAATGAATGAAGCTGACCAATGGCGCTGGGAAATGGCAGGCCTGCTGCATGACGCTGATTGGGATCAATGGCCCGAACAACATTGCAAAAGAATTATTGAAGAACTGGAAGCCAGGAATATCGACCCCGAAATTATCAGGGCCATTGCCAGTCATGGACCAAATCATTTTGGCGTACAGCCTGAAACCAGGATGGACAAAATGTTATATGCCTTTGATGAACTGAGTGGCTTAACACATGCATATAGTTTAATGAGGCCCGAAGGCTATGCCGGTATGGAACTGAAGGGTATTAAAAAACGTTTTAAAGAAAAGGCATTTGCAGCTGCTGTGAACCGGGATGAAATTATGGATGCCATGCAACTGGCAGGTGTGGAACTGGAAACTATCATGCAGTTTATTATTGTGAAGCAGGGATCGGTGAAGTGATTGAAATAGTTTTGTTTGAAGAACCTATTCTTAAATATTTAAATTGCCGTCGTCTGGTCTTTGACCAACGATGATTTAAATTGAACAGGTTTTATTTACCACTTACTACGCAGTTGGTTTAACCAGACGGCTGCAAAAGGTTTTTACCACTTCAATACGCCGTTGGCCAGAGGCCGGACGGTGGTAATGCACGTACCCATGGCGGCAAAAATGATATCATGTTCAAAAAAAAATTCCGGCAGATAAACCACCGGAACTTTACAGCAAAAAACTAACACGAAATATTTAAAACCCAAGTCCAAGTGCAAAGCCTCTTGTTAAACCGGGAAAATTATCCATAACAGTTGCAACCCCGGTGGTTAAATTAACTGAATATAATTTTGTTGTTGTACCGGTCGTGAATAGACCATAGGCCAGGTTAGAACTTCCGCCAATATCAAATCCATTACCCGCATCAATATTTATACCTAAAGGCCCTACCTCCACCAATGTACCGTTGTTGGGAGGATTCTGAAGATAGAGTTTATCTGTTGTTGCATCAATAACATACAGACTTGTAGTTGTAGTGCCAGCAAAATTATTGGTATAAGCTGCTGCAGAAACTGCCGGCGTGCCGGGATTTAATGTACCATCAACCGCAGCGATCAATCCTGTATTGGGATCTAAGCGCAGGTTCTGACCGGTATTGCTAACAACTCGTATCCTGTCAACAGTGGGATTAAAATCAAACCCAAATGATGTGCCTGCAAGTAAAGTTGTAAACGGGGCAGCGCCTACTGCTGCAGCAGCGCCACTCGACATATTGATCGTGTATAACCTGCTGGTACTTCCCAATGCATATAGCTGTCCCGTTACAGGGCGGATATCAATACCTAAAATAGTTTCTCCTGCCTGCAGGCCCGTGATGGCCTTGGTTACAGGCACTCCTGTCATGGAGATATTAAAAATGAGGAGGTTGTTTGCCATATCTGTACTGTAAGCAACCGGGTTGGTTGGAATAGCCAGGCCAATGATAGCTGTTGCCAATGTACCCAGGTCAAGTGCCTTGCCTGTAGCTGTATCGATCTGGTAAAGATTATTGATACCGCCTACTGTTAGTGGCGCAAGTACTACTTTATTATCCGGAGAAATATCAAGATCTCCACTTACAACATTAAAGCCTGGAAGTCCAAAGTTATTTATCCTGGTTATAGTGCCATTATTTGGCGGATCCTGTTTATATAAACTATAGGCGTCAATATCAAATAAAGTAGTGGCTGATGCACCTGCAAAACTGTTGGTATAGGCAACACCAGTAATTCTTTCTGTATTATTAATATTTCCATCAATGGCAGCAACGGTACCTGTTTCAGGATTGAGGCGCAAATTAGTGCCGCCTGTTGTTACTACTCTTATGCGGTCAACAGTGGGATTAAAATCAAAACCTGCAATTGGATCACCTAATGCAGGAGTGAATGGCGCCGATCCAATTGCTCTGGCCACCCCTGTTTGTGTATTGATCACATAGAGCCTGTTGCTGTTTCCCAATCCGTATAATTGTCCTGTTGCGGGCCTGAAATCTATAGCTAACAATTTTTCGCCGCCCTGCAAACCTGTTACAGCTACCTGTTCAAGTACAGTTTGCGAAGCGTTGGCATTATATTTAACTAATCCATTGCCGGCAGTAAGACCAAAAAACACCTGGTTTGGTTTAACGATCTGTGTTGGTGGGGGTGGCGGTGGTGGAGGTGGTGGTGTTACAATAACATCTTCACTCTTGCGACAGCTGCTGAACAGTAGCATGGCTGCAACAAAAATGGATAAAACGGGGGTTAAGATCTGCTTTTTCATATGTTGTTTATTCTGGTTAAAAGAATAACCTACGTACAAATTGGAGGAAGGGTTTTTGAAAAAAATTTTTTTTCTGAACCCCTTTAAAATGCTGTCTTGTCTTTGACTACAACTGTTCGGAAGAAAAAAATCTGTCGCCCCGATGGGGCTTTGCTCAAAAATTGTAACTGTCCTTCTACCAAACTTAAATGCCTATGGCATTAAATGCATCAGTTTTAAGCGCTGTTAAGAGCGCAAGGTTGGTAGAAAAAATAAAATGCATGTTAATAAGTTCCGTAGGAACGACAGAAAAGCTGGCTACAAAAATCTTCCGAACACCTGTGGGTCTTTTACCAACGACGATTTAATTGGACTGGTTTTATTTACCGCTTTACTACGGCGTTGGTTAACCAGAATTGCCCTTGTATAAGATTGCTTTCGTCATGTATTTAAGTTAATAATTAATTGGATTTAGGTTCCGGTCGGTGGGACACCGACTAAGGAGAAGGACCCCTCTCCAAAGCCCGCCCTGATGACCCGGTCGTACGGGGATAGGGAACTGGAGAGGGGAGTTCTTAAATTCAAAATTTCTCTTCGCTTTTATCTACAACCTCAACCTATGAACTAAATTCGTTTCTTAACAAGGAACTCCAAAGGAGAAGGAACTTGAAGTTGGTTGATTTACAATTCAATCAACCTCCGCAATTATCTCCACTTAAATCTTCCAGATTTCCTCCCCCTTGGGGGAGATAGAGGGGGCCTCTAAACCATCTTCACTTCCGCACAAATATCCTGCAGTACTTTTTTTGCATCGCCAAACAGCATGCTTGTCTTGGGCTGAAAGAAGAGATCATTTTCTATACCGGCATAACCGGGTTTCATGCTGCGTTTATTTACAATAACATTTTTAGCCAGCTCTACTTCCAGTATGGGCATTCCGTAAATGGGCGATGCGGGATCATTTTTTGCAGCAGGGTTCACCACGTCATTGGCACCCAGTATCAATACTACGTCGCAGGTTT
This sequence comes from Ferruginibacter sp., assembly GCA_039919015.1. GTDB lineage: Bacteria > Bacteroidota > Bacteroidia > Chitinophagales > Chitinophagaceae > Ferruginibacter. The sequence continues at coordinate 37,474 of JBDSGK010000041.1, read as the reverse complement.
TAAATTCATCATTGGCCTGTTCCATCTCCAGTAATTTTTCATAGCTCACATCGGCTTCGGCCAGCAATACATTCATGTGGCCAGGCATGCGGCCTGCCACCGGGTGGATGGCATATTTTACTTCCACACCTTTTTCGGCCAGTATTTTTTCCAGTTCGTGACAAACGTGTTGTGCCTGTGCCACAGCCAAACCATAACCGGGAACGATCATTACTTTATTGGCATAGCTCATCAGCATGGCTGCATCGGCCAGGTTCACTTCCTTGTAATGTCCCTGCGATTGAATGCCTGTTGCACCTGCCGTTTTATTGCCACCAAAAGAGCCGATCAAAACATTTTGTAAAGAGCGGTTCATGGCCTTACACATTAATATGGTAAGCAGTGTTCCGGCAGCACCCACAAGGATTCCACCGGTAAGCATGACTTTATTATCGTATAAAAATCCACCGCAGGCCGCTGCCACACCGGTAAATGAATTGAGTAATGAGATCACCACCGGCATATCAGCACCGCCAATGGGCATAACAAAGAATACACCATAAACCAGTGCCAAACCTAAAATGGTGTATAATAAAAAACTTTGCGTTGGATCATATACCAGGTAAGCGCCTGCTGTCAATGCAATGGCAAGAATTACCAGGTTCAGGATATTCTGGCCAGTGAAACTGAGGTCTTTGACCTTACCGTTCAATTTGCCCCAGGCGATCATACTTCCCGCAAAAGAAACAGAGCCAATGATCAATCCCAATACAATAATTAAAACGGTTGGCTGAACCTCCCCGGCAAATTTTGTTCCTGCAGCCAGTTCTTTTGAAAGATGATTAAATTCTACAACAGAGATAAGCGCAGCACAGGCGCCGCCCATCCCGTTGAACATACTTACCATTTCGGGCATAGCCGTCATCTTTACTTTTTTAGCAGCAAAGGTGCCAACAATTCCTCCAACCAATAAGCCACCGAATATCCAGGGATAATTGCCAAGTCGTTCACCGGTATCGGATGTATATAAAAAGATGGTGCCTAAAATGGCAATACCCATTCCAAAAGCTGCCAGTAAATTTCCTTTACGTGCTGATGCAGGATTGGATAACATTTTTAGCCCGATAATAAAAGTTACGGAGGCAATTAAGTAACAAAGTGTAAGTATGTTTGAGCCCATAAGATTAGCCCTCTCTATCTCTCCGCCAGCGGGCGGAGGAGGACATGGAGAAGATCATGTTATAATTTATAATTGGTTCATTTATTTTTAACTAATTCGCTTCGGTAAAAGTCCCCCTTCGGGGGATTTAGGGGGCCTTTTTTTTCTTAAACATTTCCAGCATCCTGTCAGTTACCACAAACCCACCAACCACATTTACTGTACCCAGCACCACGGCTAAAAAACCAAGTACCAATGCCAGGTAGTTATCAGGTTCGGCCTTGCCCATGATGATGATGGCACCAATAACAACCACACCATGTATGGCATTGGCACCGCTCATTAACGGCGTGTGTAATACACTGGGCACACGGCCTATCACTTCAATACCAACAAAGATCATCAGGATGACGATGTAAATGATCTGCTGGTTGGTGGAAATAAAGTTTAGCATATTGTCCATTTTGCAAATTTTAAAAGTCTTTTATTTTTAACCTCCGAAGGATTCAGGCAGCTTAGAGCGTCCCAACTCTGCATAGCCGCCCAGATGCATGTTCCTGCTCTTTTCCTCTTTTGTCCTCTTAGCCAATCACTTGTTTTACTCTATCATTGGTAACCACTCCGTCATGCGCCACACACGTTCCCTTTACCAGGTCATCTTCAAAATTCAAATTGAATTCCCCTTCCTTATCGATCATCAGCTGTAAAAAGTTCAGGATATTTTTACCGTACAATTTGCTGGCATCGCTGGGCATGCTTGCCGGTAAATTTGAATTGCCAATAATGCTTACCCCATTATGCATTACGGTCTGCTCATTTTTTGTAAAGTCGGTATTGCCGCCGGTAGCCGCTGCCAGGTCAATGATGACCGAACCTGACTTCATAGCTTCCATCATTTCGGCAGTAATTAAAATGGGTGCCTTTTTGCCGGGTATCTGTGCGGTTGTAATGATGATGTCTGCCTTTGCTACACTGTCCGCAATTTTTGCTTTCTGCCGTTGCATAAAATCTTCGCTTTGTTCTACTGCATAACCACCTGCTTTACTGGCATCGGCTGCGCCTTCCACTTCAATGAATTTTGCACCAAGGCTCATCACTTCTTCTTTAACAGCAGGGCGGGTATCAAATACTTCTACTACCGCACCCAACCTGCGGCCCGTTGCAATGGCCTGCAGGCCTGCAACGCCGGCCCCCAATATCAATAATTTAGCAGGCGGAATACTTCCGGCAGCAGTCATGAACATGGGAAAATATTTAGGGAAAGTATTCGATGCAAGCAATACGGCTTTATAACCGGCAATATTTGCCTGGCTGCTTAACACATCCATGCTTTGTGCCCTGGTGGTACGGGGCAACATATCCATACTGAAAACGGTCAAGCCTTTTGCGGCAAGTTCTTTTATTAAATCTGTATTAAATAAACATTGATAAACACCCAGTAAAATTTTAGATGTCAGATGTGAGATGTCAGATGTGCCGGGAGCATTTATACCCAGGATGATATCACTGCCTTGCAATACTTCATTTCTTGATCTTATTGTTGCACCAGCCTCTGCATATTTTTCATCACTGGCAAAAGCAGTTATACCTGCAGTTGTTTCCACACACACTTCTACATTCCATTTTTTAAGGATCGTGATATGTTCCGGTAATAAAGAGACTCTGGTTTCTGGAGATGGTTCTTTTAAAACGCCAATTATCATAAGTAGTTTATTGCGACAAATGTATGAAAAATTGCCCCTCCGCCCCTAAAGGGGAACCAGAGTTTTTAAATTTTGACATTATTTATTTTAGCCAGCCCATTAAAATCGGATGGTAAAATGCTGTTTATGATTAAAATCAGCATTCAAAAATACGATACCGATAAAAAACAGGTCAATGGATAGTGTTACTGCGGGATGCTGTTGAATAAGGGCCCATGCTTCTTCCATTTCTACACTCCAGTGTATATCATCAAAAACTAATATGGTTGATGGGGTTGAACAGTTTAGCAGTTGAGCAAAGTACCCAAGCGTAGGCTCTTTGCGGTGGTTACCATCTATAAAAGCAAGATCGATGTTGCCAAGCTTTGTAAGGAGTTTGGGCAAAACAATATCGAAATTACCTTCACTCAGTTCGACATTTGTCAAGCCTACCCGGCTAAAAGTTTTTTTTGCAATATCTGCTATTGCCGGTGAACCCTCTATGGTATAAACCTTTGCATTGTGACCGGCAGCTGCCAGGTAAGCCGTTGTTATGCCGAAAGAAGTGCCCAGTTCCAATATGGTGACCGGTTTATAATAATTCACGATCCGGTATAATAAACGTGCATATTTGGCCGGTTTTAAGGATGACTTCGCCATATCTGCCACCACCCTTTTATTGGTTTTTATTATGGCAGAACCGGCACCAAGGTCTTCAACTTCAATTGAACCTTTTTGTTTCAGCAATTGCTGCCTGCCTTTTTCGATGACCCGGTAATATTCGTATTCCTTTTTATCCCTCAATACATTTTTAATAAAGTCAAATACAAAAGGAGAATGAACACCGTGTCCCTTTCCGTTAGAAGCGGTGAGGTAATAATGCAGGTATTTTTTTACAAGTTGAAAAGAGGTATACAATTATGAATTTTGACTTTTGAATTTTTAATTTTTAATTCTCATCCAGGTTTGAAATGAATATGCAAAAGCATGTTTTTCATCAACAGCAAGATCCTGGTTGAAAATCAACTGCCATTTGCTTTCATCAATTACCGGAAAAAAAGTATCGCCATCAATATCAGTATGCACCCTGGTCATATAAATTTTATCGGCCATTTCCATGGCCTGTTTATAAATTTCTCCGCCACCAATAATGAAAGATTCTTTGCAATTTGTTTCGGCTGCTTTTTGTAAGGCATCGGCTATATCTCCTGCAACGATGACGCCTTCCGGATTCCAACCGGTTTGCCTGGTGATCACAATATTAAACCTGCCGGGCAACACTTTATTTACACTTTCAAATGTTTTACGCCCCATGATCACCGGCATACCCCAGGTAGTGTTCTTAAAAAACTTCAGGTCATTGGGCAAATGCCAAAGCAGTTGGTTGTTTTTACCAATGGTATTATTAGTGGATGCGGCAACGACGAGAGAGACCATATAAAGTAAAAAATCAAAATTAAAAAGTAAAAATAAGGAACTTAAGTGCTTTCTCCACTTTTGACTTTTGACTTTTGAATTTTGAATTTTTAATTCTTCAGTATCTTAAACTCCACCCTCCTGTTCAATTGACGTCCTTCCGGATCATCGGATCCATCCGTATGGCTGTTGGTTGCCACCGGTTTGGTTTCGCCATAACCCTGCGATATGATCCTTGTTGCAGCAATACCTTTTGATACAATATATTCTCTCACAGACCTGGCCCTGTTGTCGCTCAATGTCAGGTTATAATCATCAGCACCTTTACTATCGGTGTGTGCACTCATTTCAATTTCGATATTTGGATATTCATTCAGGAAGCCTACTACCCTGTCCAGTTCTACATATGATTCGGGCCTTAAACTATATTTATCAAAATCAAACCAAACATTATTTAACCTGAACACCTGCCCGATCTCTATCGGCACCAGGTACAGGTCCTTATGAATTTCTTTATAACCTGCTTTGATCAGTGAATCTAAATTCAAATTTTCTGAAATGGCAAAAAACTTATCGGCCGATGCCCTGATACTGTAATTTTTATCATAAGGCAATACGATCTTAAAAGAACCATCTACCGGGCTCGAAATACCATTACCCGCTTCCGCACCATCAGGCAGGGTCTCATATACCAGTGATGCAGTTAATGGTTGTTTTGTTTTTGCATTATATACATTACCGCTTACCAATACCACCGGATCGGGCATTTCTTTTTCCAATAATTTTATGCGTACAATATCACTGGCGCCAAAAGCTCCATCGCTTGATGTTAAGTAGGCATATTCACCACCGGCATCTAAAGTAAAAAATGCTTCAGAGCCTTCGGTATTGATAGGCCTGCCCAGGTTCACCGGGTCGCTCCATTTGGTCCAGCTGTCATCAAGCCGCTTACTCATCCAGATATCACTTTCTCCAATACCGCCCTCCCTGTCGCTGCTGAAATAAAGTGTTACCCCATCTGCTGCAATAAAAGGGCTCATCTCATTATAGTCGGGCAGGTTTATTTTTTTTCCTAAACTTTTAGGCGCTGTCCAGATATCATTTCTTTCGAGAAAAGAAACATAGAGGTCATTATCAAAGCTTCCCTTTTTATCCGTCATGTAAAACAATAATGTTTTGCCGTCGTGCCCCATGGAAGCACCCATTTGTGCTGTAGTGCTGAACTTATTAAAATTCCTGATCTTCAGCATCTCTGCATTGGTCCAGCTATTGTCTCTCCGTTTGTGTATCATACTTACACCCATACCATAATACTGCCCGTCGATGAATGAACCTTTTAATAATATCGTATTCAGATCAGGCGATATCCAATACACAGCATTGTAATGAGAGGCATTGACCTTTGCACTTAAATGTTTTGCCTTTGACCATTTTCCCAAACTGTCTCTTTTGGAATACCAGATATCCTGTGAATTGGGAACTGTATTGTATTGAATATTGGCAGGGTCATTTTGACGGATGAAGAATAAAAGGTTGCCATCGGCAGAAATGGTGGGGCGCATTTCCGGGTTGTCCGTATTTATACCTTCACCCAGGTTCTCTATTTTAATAATGGTGGTCTCTTTAATTATATTTTCCTTTTGTTCTTTGAAAGTGGCGGTTGTATCAAACGAAGACTGGGCAATGGACTGTAAAACAAAAGGAGTAAATAAAAAAAGGGTAGCAGTTTTTTTCATAAGATATCTTTTCTTATGATAGAACGAAGAACCGGGCAGATTAATATGTACCCGAAAGGGAAAATTACCAGTTGTGGATATTTTTATTAAACAGCTACGGGGGCTTTTATAGCCGGGTGGGACTGGTAGTTGATCAATTCAAAATCTTCAAATTTAAAATCAAATATATCTTTTACGGCAGGGTTGATCTTCATCTGCGGCAAAGGAAAGGGTGTCCTGGTTAACTGGAGATCGGCCTGCTCAAAATGATTGCTGTATAAATGCACATCGCCAAATGAATGTACAAATTCACCGGGCTCCAGGTCACATACCAGTGCAATCATCATTGTAAGTAATGCATAAGATGCAATATTGAATGGTACCCCTAAGAACACATCCGCCGAACGCTGGTATAATTGACAAGAGAGCCTGGCCCTCGTCTCCCCCTTCAGGGGGTTGGGGGGTGTGGTATAGAATTGAAATAAACAATGACAGGGCATCAATTTCATCTTTGGCAGATCAGCCACATTCCATGCGCTGATGATCATGCGCCTGCTGTCGGGGTTTGTTTTTAAAGTATGGATAAGTTCTTTTACCTGGTCAACTTCCACCCCATCGTCACCTTGCCAGCTACGCCATTGTTTTCCATACACGGGACCAAGGTTGCCATTCTCATCGGCCCATTCATCCCATATTTTTACGTTGTGTTCTTTTAAATAATTGATATTGGTATCGCCCTGTAAAAACCAAAGCAGTTCGTAAATGATACTTTTAAGGTGGCATTTTTTGGTTGTCACCAACGGGAAGCCATCGGCTAAATTGAAGCGCATCTGGTAACCAAAAACACTGCGGGTGCCGGTGCCGGTGCGGTCGCTTTTATCTGTACCGGTATCAATAATATGTTTAACGAGATCCAAATATTGCTGCATGGATGCAAAATAAGTCAAAAGTTAAAAGTTAGTAGTTAAAAGTTATTAAGAGTATCAAGGAAGATTTTAATACTGTCTCAGTTTGAATTGCCATGTAACTAATAAACTGTCAGCCTTGCGTTCGTTAAGATATATTATTCTCTTTTATTCACAACATTGCTTTTAGCCATATTTTCTTCAATAGTGTTGTATCAATTTTTATGAATTGTACTTTATTTATTATAAAGTGTTTTACTACCTTCAAATACGCCATTGGTTCGTGAAACTACTTGCCAATGATTATTGTGCCGAACCCACACATCTGTCAGATAGCCTTTTGAATCAAATTCTTTGTCGAAACCTGTTCCTGTCCACCCATATAGGGAGGTCACGATAGCAACATCGCCATATACTTGAGCAATAAAATCCGATTGCTCCCAATTGATAATCTTGATATTGTGAAATAAATTATCAAGCCATAAAGCACGGTAAGCGATAACTTTTCCATCCCATTTTTGCAGTCTATATTCTGGAGCCATTAATTCATTAAGTAAGGTGCTGTCATGATGAAGCATTGCCTTCATCCATAGCTTTGAGAGACGTATAAGCTCTGCTGCTGACGCTGAATCATCATAAAACACAGTGATTTCATTTTTTAATGCTGTGATATTTGCAGAATTTACCTCTTGGTCAACAATCTGCCTGGAAGTCTTAAATTGAAAATGTTCGTTGGATGGTAAGTGTGCTTTTGCATTAAATGCAATTAAAATAAGTCCTACAATTAGTTTGTATTTCATGTTTATTTTTTGATTAATAAATTATTCATTACTGTCGTTCATTTTGGATATCAAATTGCCATGACGCACAACTTTTAAATCAGGATAGTGAATATATTTTTAAAAATGTATAACAACCATTCCGCCTGCTCCTAAACCCCTTACCGGGTAAGAATATAATCCCGAAGGGCCTGGGTCTGAAGGACTAAAACCACCACCACCACCGCCGCCCGGGAAACCTCCATTACTGCCATTTCTTAAAACAAAACGGCGGGAAGTAAAGGTCCCGTTTTGCTCAATTACTTCATTTCTAAAACCGCCGGTACCCCTGCCGTTGGAATTGGGCGAAGATCCCCCATCACCATATGAACCTGTATTTTCCCTGGTTATAATACTGGAATACACATAACTGTCGTGGAAAACTGTATAATAAGCTCCATTCTCACCTTTTAGCCACGACACATTTGTAAATGATCCTGTTGTACCTCCAAAGTTTCCGCCAAACCCGCCTGAACCAAAAGCATTGCTGCCATCATAGCCATTGTTCAAATAGATCGCATTGCCGCCGTTTGTGATAGCAGCATATCCGCCTTCTCCCCCGGCAGGTACGTGTATAGCCAATACCTGCCCGGGCGTTACAGCTAACAAAGCCGAAGCATAACCACCGGCACCGCCACCACCGCCGGTTGTTTTAAAAACGTCATTTACAATTAATGAATCATTGCCGTGACCATAGCCACCATGCCCGCCGGCACTCCAAAGTTCAACTTCTATTTTTGTGATGCCTGCCGGTACGGTCCAGTTATAATCACCAGCAGTACCCGGAAATGCAGTTACTGAAAAAACAGCCTGGTTTTGAAAGCTGCTGTTTGTCCAGCTCATTGAACCCCCTCCATTGGATCTTAAGAACTGGCCTGCAGCTCCTGCATTGCCATTTGTTTTTATAGCGCCGGTTAGATTTACATCTCCACTTACATCAAGTTTATTAACAGGAGAAGAATTTCCTATGCCCACATTCCCATCGCCCCGTACCGTTAATAAATAGTTTCCGGCCTGGCTGTTATAAATATCAAAATAAGATGACCCGGGATTACCATCATACATATTACCACCCAATTGCCAGAATTTATTACCCCCGGCATTTTGAAAATGTATTGCAGGTGTACCCAAATTTGCTGCTGAATCAAACAACTTTAATGCCGGCCTGGTATAGCCATCATTATTGATCTGCAATTTTGCAGTTGGTGTAGTTGTGCTGATGCCTACATTCTGTGCCACTGAATGAGAACTCATCATGACAAATAAAAACAGGGCTATGCAAACAGGTAATTTATACATCGTTTTTTGATTTCAGGTTACGGATCTATCTTACTCCGATGAAAAAATGATCTTTTTCATAACTAAAGTTTTAAAATGACCAAAGCTTAATTAGAACCGGTTACAAAATAGACATCTTACCAATGCAGGAATTGCGGAACTACTGTATAGTAAAATTTGCAGGGGGAATGGTAGGTTTGATTGAGTTTGGCTGAACCGTATTTTAGGGTTAAAGGGAGTTGCTTCTCATGGTGTTGCTTCGTTGCCAACTGCCAATTCCTATTTCTTCATGAGCGCCTTTAGTTCATCAATCTGCTTTTGCATATCTTCTATCTTCTTGTTCTGATTAGTGATGATGACTTCCTGCTCCTGCACTGCTTTTATGATCAAAGGTGTGATACTCCCATAATCAACCATCCATGGATTTTTTTCTGCAGTTTCATTATTGTCTCTTGGTTTGCTTACTGATTGGGGAAATATATCATATAGTTCCTGCGCCATAAAACCTGATTGCACTTTTTTACTCATGTCTGATTTAAAGGTGTAATCATAAATTTTAATTTTAAGTAAATCAGACAGGCCCTTTTGTGATACTCCGATAATATTTTTTAAGCGGCTATCAGAAGTTGTATTATAAGCAATTCCAGCTGCAGAAGTTTGGCCTATTAATCCAATAGGAATTCCATCAGGTCTTTTAAACCATATAAGATATGAGCCAGCTGTTGCATTATCGCCTGCCTGGATATATAGCCCATCAGCCGCAGGGCCTCCAAAAGTATTTTGCATTTGTACAACACTATTTGATGATGTAGCACCAGAAACATGAAATTTATTAGAAGGGCTAATTGTTCCAATGCCTACATTTCCATTAGCCTCAATAGTGACGTTAGCGTTGGTCCCGATATTATCATCACTAAAAAAACGTATAGGGGCTGCATTAGTAACTAAGCGTATATAATTACCTGCAATACGTGAATATAATCCCAGGTCCGAAGTTGCAGTAATTGCAATACCGCCCCGTTGTATGACACCATTAGTTATATTCATCCTGCCATTTACGTCTATCGTTTGCAAAGGATTACTGGTACCGATACCTACATTATTTTGTATATAAACATTTCCGCTTTCAAAATAGCCAGCCCAATTTGTAGTTGCACCTGATGCAGTGCCGTATATACCCATTGCCGTTGTTCCGCCAAAAGCTTGACCCCGCACTCCATGATTGCTTCCGGCTCCAAACTGCCCTACACCATACAAGCCTGTTCGGTCTCCCACACCCGAAACAGTTGCATTTCCCTGAACACCTACTTTGCCGCCCTGACCATATACTCCATAACCAAAACCGGCAGTATTGGCACAAAGGCTATACACTCCGAAATTATCTGCTGCGGCGGCTGTATTCACAAATTGCCCTGTCCGGAGAGTAGAGCTGATTACCTCAAGAGGGTAGGCAGGGGTTGTAGTTCCTATGCCCACATTCGTTCCATCATCAAATATCAACCCGCTTGTAAGGGTAGTTCCGTTCCATTTAGGAACTCTACTAGTAGTTAAACTGCCCACCTTAGGGTCGGTTTCGGTGATGGCAAGTGTAGTAGGATTCACCCATGAGGCATTTCCGCTTGCATCAGATTTTAATACAAAGTTATTCGTTGCACCGGATGTCATTTGCATGTTTGTTGTTTTTGTATTTCCAACAACTTCAAGTTTATTGGCAGGAGTTGTAGTTCCTATGCCCACATTATTTTGTATATACACATTTCCGCTTGCAAAATAGCCGGCCCAATTAGTTGCGCCATTTATTGCGATGCCATATATTCCATAAGCCGTTGTCCCGCCATTTGCATAACCCTGCACTCCATAATTGCTTCCTGCTCCAAACTGCCCTTCACCATACAAGCCAAACCGATCACCCGCACCTATAAAATTTGACTTTCCAAAAACACCTATAAAACCGCCCTCTCCCTTTACCCCGGTTCCATAACCGGCAGTATTGTTACAGCTACCATATACTCCGGAATAAAATTGGGAGGCTGCGGTATTCACAAAATTTCCCGTCACAGGTGTAATGCTGGTAACATCAAGAGGGTAAGTAGGGGTTAAGGTGCCGATGCCGACCTTATTTTGTACATAAACATTACCACTTGCAAAATAGCCGGCCCAATTAATTGTGGCACCTGTTGCAATGCCATATATGCCATAAGCCGTTGTTCCGCCATTTGCATAACCTTGCACTCCGTAATTGCTTCCTGTTCCAAACTGCCCTTCACCATACAAGCCAAACCGGTCACCCGCACCTATAAAATTTGACTTTCCAAAAACACCTATAAAACCACCCTCACCCTTAACCCCGGTTCCATAACCGGCAGTATTGTTACAACTGCCATACACCCCGGAATAAAATTGTGAGGCTGCGGTATTCACAAAATTTCCTGTCCGTGCTGTATTGCCGGATACATCAAGCGGGTAAGTAGGGGTTGTGGTTCCAATACCAACATTGCCCTGTGTAAATGCGGTTAAGGTAAAAAAGGCAGGCAGGCAAACGAGTAATAGTTTCTTCATGATTTTTATTTTTTGTTTTCTTCCCATTTTTCTTTTTTCTGAAAAAAAATTGGCAGTGAAGATCCTGATGTATGTGCAAATAGTAAATGTCAGTAACTCGGTACCACAATCTAGATAACATTAATGCCGCATGAACCGGGAACTTACTGTACTGTTGTAATTGATGAGGGAACTGTTGGTTTTAAAAGGTTTTATATAATACCGGGAGGTTGGTATTATGACGGATTTTCAAATACTTTCATAAAGTCCTGCTTGCGCTGGCGACTAACATCCACTTCGCTTCCATCTGCCATAATGATCACGCCACCTTCGCCCCTGATATACTTGGTAATATATTCCAGGTTGATGAGATGTGATTTATGTGGACGGAAGAAACGGTACGGGGTGAGCATCTCTTCGATCAGCTTCAATGTTTTGGAGGCTACAATATTCTTTCCACTGATGAGGTATAATTTGGAGTAGTTGTTCAATGATTCAACCCTGATGATCTCTTTTACCGGAATGAACAATATACCTTCTATGGTGGCGATCGCGATCTTATTGTAATGCGTATTAAGGGCCTGCATTTTTACAAAAAGGGTTTCAAGCGATTGGGTGGCTTTGATCTTTTCCTTTTCCACTAACTTTTCTCTCAGTCGCAGTAATGCAAAATTCAGGTCCTTTTCCCCGATCGGTTTAAGCAGGTAATCCAAAGCCTGTAAGCGTACGGCTTCAATGGCATATTGATTATAGGCTGTAGTAAAGATGATCTCCGTATTTTCTGAATCCATTTTCTTAGCCATGCTGATGCCATCCATGCCCGGCATTTCAATATCCAGGAAAATAACATCAGGCTCCTCTGTCTCCATGGCCTGTAGTGCCGATATGCCCGAATGAAAAATACCGGTGATAGAAATATCGTTTGCTGCTTTTTTAAGTTTTATACTTAATAACTCAGCACTTTGTTTTTCATCATCTATAATAAGCGCTTTGATCATGGGTATACAAGTTACTCTGATTCAGCAATTTTGGGAAATATTAGTTTTACGATAGTACCGCCACCATCTTCTTTATCAATGATCACCACTTCCGAAATGCCTTTGTACAGTTCATTAAGCGATTCGATCCTGTCGCTGCTCACTTTCAATCCCATAGACTGGTGGTTTTGCTTTCGTTGATCGTAAATGAATGCCGAAGCTCTTCTGCCAATACCATTGTCTTCTACCAGGCAAACAAGCTGGTCCTCTTTTTCATCAAATGTAATGGTCAAAAGTCCTGCCCCATTTTCTTTATGTCTTAAGCCATGCAGGATCGCATTCTCAACATAGGGTTGTACAAGCAGCGGGGGAATTTTATATCCTTTTTGCAACAACTGCTCCGGTAATATTATTGTATGCGTAAACTTAAAATCATGGCGTTGTTCTTCCAGTTCAATATACAAATTCAGGGCCTCCATATCTTTTTGAATGGAGATGACGGGGTATTGGGAATTTTCCAAAACCTGGCGGATCAATTGGGAAAATTTATGCAGGAATTCCGAAGCAGCCTCTGTATCGTTCTTATGAATGTGTGCATCTATCGTGTTCATGCAATTAAAAATAAAATGCGGGTTCATCTGTGCCCGCAGGGCCTTCATTTCTGACTCTGCTTTTATTTTATTGATGTGGGTTTTTCTTTCTTCAGCCGCACGGATCATTTTTATTCTTCTGCGGGTGATCCAAAATACCAGCAAGCCTGCCGACAGTACACATAAAGTAATGAACCACCAGGTTTCCCAGAAAGGTGGCTTTACCTCAATAATAAGTTCATATGGGTTAACATCCCAGTTGCCCTGTTCATTGGTTGCTTTTATCTGCAGTGTGTATGTACCTCCATGAGCGATTGAATATGCAGCAATGCGTTTTTTATCTGCAAATACCCAATCTTTATCTATGCCCTTTAAGCGATATGCATATTTGATACGGTCGTTGCTGGTAAAAGTGAGTGCAGCATATTCAAAAGAAAAATTAGCTTCCTCATGATCCAGTAATATTGTATTTACGGTATTGATATCTCCATCATATTCTTTGCCATTGATCCTGAAAGAATGTAAAACAACAGGCAGGATCTCCTTATTCCTGTTTAAAAAATCCGGGTCGAAAAACTGGAAGCCCCCCTCATTGCCAATGTATATCAAACCTTTTTCATCGCAATACAATATAGATTCTGAGTTATTTTCCCTTAATCCATCCGCCATACTAAAGTGCTGGAAACTCTTTTTTTCTGTCCGGTAAATACTCAGCCCATTATTGGTTGATATCCATAAATTACCGGCTTTATCTTTTACAAGTGCCAGCACCCTGTTACCCGGGAGGCCGTTATTATTAGTATATAATTTAAAACTGTCTTTTCCGGAAAGTGGGTTTGTTATTTCACCCAAACCGGCAATGTGAAGCGTAAAAAAAATACTCCCTGTTTTGCTTTCACTAATACTTGCCACATCTGCCTGTGGTATTTTATAATTTGCATAGTTATATAATTGTATACTGCTCCTGTTTTTTCTTATACATGCGATGCCCCCCGATTGCCCGTGATAACCCAACCAGATATTACCCTTACTGTCTTTAAAGAGGCTTTGGATATAATCAGCCGGAAGCTGACCATTGCCTGGTACAAAAGGTTTTATTTCTTTTAACTGCTTGTCATATCGCAAAAGCCCTCTTTCTTTTGATGCAAACCAAATGCTCCCATCATCATCTTCAAGTGCGGCATATACAGCCGAATTAAGAAAAGATGCATTTTTTATGGCGGGAGAAAGTAGTTGATATTGTTTTGTATGTAAATTGAAAAGGCGCACCCCATTATTAAAACACACCCATACATTTTTATCCCTGTCTAACAAAACCTGGTTTATATTTTCGTGGAAGACCTTTTGTTTTACCACCGGGTAATTGATCACTTCGCCGGTCATTGTATTCATGGTATACAATCCCTTGCTGTGATAGGTGCCAATGAAAAGCAGGTTATTAACGGCGTCTTTCAGGAAAGTATTACAAACAACAAATCCCGATCCGTAAAGTTTGCTGTCTGGTACGGGTGTAAAATGAAACGCCTCATTTTTTGTTTCGAGTTTAGTTAATGTCTTTAGCCCACTACACCACAGGATACCCGATCCGTCGTCAAAAAGCCTGGTTCCGTTTATTTTTTTAGCTGCATTTGAATTTACACTAACCACTTTGGTGAACTGTTTTGTCAGCATATTAAATATCATCAGCCCGTCAAAACTGGTAACCCAAAGTTCATGGGCATTCCTGGCGGTAATATCATGTGCAATATTCCGGGTGCTGTTATTAAGGTGCTCAAGATCCCAATAGTAAGTTTCCCAGCTCTTTTTCTGAGGATCAAATTTTTTTAATCCTGATCCCCACATCCCGGTCCATATCATGCCGTCAGCACCAACATATACTGCATTGATATCCGCATTCCTCCCTACATCTTCTTTCAAGTACATCGTATCTCTACATATGCTGAAAGCTTTTGTCTCGGGGTTGAATTGAATTAAACCCGCATGGGTACCTATCCAGAATTGATGGCTGCGGTCTTCTTTAACGTCATTTATATAGGCCGTAGATTCCCATTTGGGTTTATCTCGAGGACCATTATAAAATGAATACACTTTTAAGCTGTTATCTTTTTTATTCAGGTAAGCGAGGCCCTTTCCAAAAATAACAAGCCATATTCTTTGTTGGCTGTCCTGGAAGACCTTTCTGACCTCTTCTTTAGTAATATCAATTTCCTGGGTATTGGAGTTACGCCATGGATGAAATTTTTGGGTGGCGGGGTTAAATTGAGATATTCCTTTTGCCCCGGTACATACCCAGAAGGTACCGTCATGCTCAATAAAAATATGGTCGGCATTATCTGATGCAACTGAAAGACTATCGGCGGGGTTGTGGCGGAAATTTTTAAAATTTTGGCCATCGAAACGGTATAATCCATTATCGCACCCGATCCACAAAAAGCCTTTTTTATCCTTTATGGCTTTACCACTTCCTTCAAATGCAGTAAATCCGTCGAGGGACCCGTATTCACGAAAATTGGTATAATACGCCTGGCCCTTTGCGGATGAAAAAAATAAAAAAATGATCGTTAATGAACCCAATAGCCTCATGGCATGTTATTGACATTAAAAAATAAACTGCTGATTACAAGGTACAAAATGAATAATGAAAAATAAGTCTTGCAAAAGAACCTGCCAGTAACAGCATAATAACAGCAACGAAACAGCCATCCGGTTTTTTCTGCTTAAATTTGCAGTTGATTTTTATTGTATGAGCAAGAAAGGAAAAGTATTAATGGCGATGAGCGGGGGTATCGACAGTACCGTAGCTGCATTGATGCTTCATAAAGAAGGTTATGAAGTAGTGGGAATCACTATGAAAACCTGGGATTATGCTGCCAGCGTGGGCACTACCGGTAAAAAAGAGACCGGCTGCTGCAACCTGGATAGTTTTAATGATGCCCGGCAGGCTGCAGTACAGCACGGTTTCCCGCATTTTATTCTCGACATCAGGGAAGAATTTGGCGATTTTGTTATTGATAATTTTGTGGATGAATATATTGCCGGCCGCACACCCAATCCTTGTGTGATGTGCAACACGCATATAAAATGGAGGGCATTGATGAAGAGGGCCGATGCATTGAACTGCGATTTTATTTCTACCGGCCATTATGCACAGGTTCACCAGCATACCAATGGCAGGTATTTCATCCGTAAAGGTATTGATGATACCAAGGACCAAAGTTACGCCCTGTGGGGATTACAGCAGGACCTGCTGAGCCGTACCATTTTGCCTTTGGGTACTTATCACAAGAAAGATATCCGCCAGATGGCGCATGATTTTGGATACCCCGAGCTTGCCAAAAAAAATGAGAGCTACGAAATTTGTTTCGTACCCGATAACGATTACCGTGGTTTTTTAAAACGTAAAGTTGAAGGGCTTGAAGAACGGGTTAATGGCGGAAACTTTATTGATAAATCCGGTAAGATCCTGGGGCAGCATAAGGGCTATCCTTTTTACACCGTTGGGCAAAGAAAAGGACTTGATATTGCACTTGGAAGACCTGCATTCGTTACCGAAATTTTACCTGAAACCAATACTGTTGTACTTGGCGAAGAAGAAGACCTGAACCGCAAAGAGATGAAAGTAACCAAACTTAACTGGATGAAATACGAGGGTATTACCGAGGGAATGGAAGCGGTAACCAAGATCAGGTATAAAGATAAAGGTGCTTTAAGTAACCTCTACACATACGAAAATGGTATAAATGTGCGTTTTTATGAAGATGTAAAAGGGGTTGCCCCAGGCCAGAGTGCAGTTTTTTACGAAGGAGATGATGTAATTGGCGGTGGGATCATTCAACGGAGGGAGCAGCCTTTTTCCCTTTAATTGTATCTATATTTGTATTATACACAAACTTATGAGAAACACATCTCTTTTATTGATCATTTTTATTTCTGCAGTACTGTTCAGCGCCTGTAAAAAAAGCGTTGATGTACTTCAAACCGCAACTGTAAGCGAATATTACCCGCTACAAGTTGGTAAGTATATCACCTATAATTTAGACTCCACTGTTTTCATAAATTTTGGTGCAAAGGATACGGTCATCAAATACCAGGTCAAGCATGAGATCGATGCACAGATTACTGATAACCTGGGAAGGCCGGCATACCGCATTATACGTTATATACGTAAGACAGCTGCCAATCCCTGGACACCCGATAATACATTTATGGCAGTGGCAACCGAATTTACATTTGAGTTCATTGAGAACAATATGCGTTTCTTAAAGCTGAAAGGTCCGATCAGGAATGGTTATAGCTGGAAAGGAAATTCCTATATTGATACCTATTCACTCAATTCAACAGTTAAGTATTTAGACGGCTGGGATTATACCTATGACAGTGTTGACGTATCACAAACAATTGGGACTTTTACACTAGACAGTACCTTAAAAGTTGATCAGCGTGATGAAATAATCGGCAATCCATCCGATCCCAATTCGTACCATGAGAAAAATTTTGGAGAAGAAAAATATGCCAAAGGCATTGGGCTTATCTACCGCAATTTTTTACATGTAGAATACCAACCGCCTACACCCGGCCGTGGTGGCTACTTTCAGGGTTATGGAGTGAAGTTGACGATGATAGGCCATAATTAGGGGACCCGGCCCCTCTATCTCCTCCGCCAGCTGGCGGAGAGGAAATCTCGAAGATTGTAGCGGAGACATCAGAGAAGATTGATTTGAATTTTAAAAATTGGCAAATTCCAGTCCAAATTCCCAATTCCTGGCTACTTTTTCCTGCTAAACGTAGTAAAATCTGTAGAAGGTATTTTATCAGCTCCCAATTGGTTTAACATGGTTACCAATTGTCCGCGGTGATAGGTAGCATGATTAAATACATGATGTAACATCTGGTAAACCGGCATTTTCAGCTGTTCTTTATTGCGTATGTAAGCAAACACATGTGTAAGCTGGTTTTCAGTAGCGCCATCAACCCAATCTTTCAATTGCTGGCTCTGTTTGGCTAATGCATTGACCAATTCATTAAAATTGCCGGAGAATGTATCACTTTCCAAAACAATATGCTCTGTAAGTTTCAACCGCTGCCACCATACTTCTTCTGCCAGCCACATATGCTGCATGGTTTTATAAAGGGAAGGAAAACTGCTGATGATCTCCTTTCCCGTGTCTTCTTCGTTTAACTTGCTAATCCGGTCAACCAATTGTTTGGTTGCCCAAATATTATAAGCGGCGTATTGTTGCAATAATTCCTTCATGGTTTTCTGTACTTTTGATCCTGCCTGCCGGCAGGCAGGTTTTGGATTATTTCACGTAAAATTATCAATTAAAAAATATGCCCGGTAAAAAATTTCCATTCAGCGGTTTCAGTTCTGTTGCCATTCATGGCGGACATGAACCCGACCCAAACTATGCACACCTTACACCCATTTATGCAAACAGCACGTATGTTTTTGATGACGCAGAACAGGGTATGCGGAGATTCAACGGTGAAGAAAAAGGTTATATCTACGGCCGTTGGGGAAACCCTACAATCACCGAAGCCGAAGAAAAAATAGCAGCACTTGAAAGTTTTGGCATTACAGGTGAAGATGGGAACCCTATTGTACTAAAAGCCATTTTACATGCCAGCGGCATGGCAGCTATCAGCACATTGATGATCGGCACTTTGAAAGCAGGTGATAAAGTATTAACGCATTATTCTTTATACGGCGGCACACAGGAACTCCTTGAAAAAGTTTTGCCGCCCCTCGGCATTGAAGCGATCATCACCGACCTGAGAGACCTTGACAAAGCAGCCACTGCAATAAAAGCCGATGACAAAATAAAAATGCTTTACCTGGAAACACCTGCAAATCCTACAATACAGTGTGTCGACATTGATGAACTGACCAGGCTGGCAAAAGCTGCAAATTTAACTGTAGCTGTTGACAATACATTTGCCACCCCTTATCTGCAGCAGCCATTTCAATTTGGGGTGGATTATGTTATGCACAGCACCACCAAATTTTTGAATGGGCACGGTACTGCCATCGGCGGTATATTGATTGGTAAAGATGTGTCGCACATGAGCGGGCATATTACCAAAGTGCATCGCCTGCTTGGCAGCAACAGCAATCCATTTGATGCCTATTTATTAACGCTGGGAATAAAAACACTGGAAGTGCGTATGCAGCGGCATTGTCATAATGCCATGGAAGTTGCCGGTTTTTTGGAACAACACCCTGCGGTAAGTAAAGTAAATTACCTGGGCCTTCCTTCACATCCTGATTTTTACACGGCATCCAAACAAATGCGGCATGCAGGCGCCATGCTGAGTTTTGAAATGAAGGATGGGCTGGAAGCTGCAAAACAATTTATTGATAAACTTCAAATGTGTATCCGTGCAGTTTCCTTAGGTACCTGCGATACGTTATTATGCCATCCTGCAAGTATGACCCACCATGGTGTTCCAAAAGAAAAAAAAGATTTTTATGGAATTACGGACGGATTGATCAGGATGAGTGTGGGTATTGAAAATGTGCAGGATATTATTATGGACCTGAATAACGGCCTCCCCAACCCCTCCAAAGGAGGGGCTTAAAAGAGAATAATTACTTAAAGAAATTTTATTTATGCAAAAGTCAAATTCTACTAATTCTGAAAATAACTCCAAATTATCAGAGTCTTCAATCCCCCCTTGGGGGGTGGGGGGGCTATCAGGGTCTTCAAATCTCCCCTTGGGAGGTGGGGGGGCCGTAAGAAGAGCAGTTAAAGGAGATTGCGCCAGGATGATGGAACTCATTCATGAACTGGCGGTTTATGAAAAAGAGCCCGATGCAGTTACGGTAAGTTTTGATCATTTTGTTGAAAGTGGTTTTGGAGAAAATCCCGTTTGGTATGCTTTTGTTGCTACCTCACCCCTTCCCTCTCCTGGAGGAGAGGGTGAAGTGGAGAACGAAGCGAAGGACGAAGTTGTGGGGTTTGCGTTGTGGTACATCCGCTACAGCACCTGGAAAGGACAAAGGTTATACCTGGAAGATTTTTTGGTATCCGAAAAAATGAGGGGCCGGGGTATTGGTAAATTATTGTTTGATAAACTGATGGAAGAAGCCCAGGCAAAACAATATAGCGGCATGGCATGGCAGGTACTTGACTGGAATGAGCCGGCAATAAATTTTTATAAAAAATATCCTGAGGTGAAAATTGATGGTGGCTGGCTGAATTGTATGATCAATTTTTAAGCTCTGGGGGTTATTTGCATTTACTGTTAAATATGTTTACCTTGTTTGAACTCATCACAAACTAAATTCCCCGCATGGTAAAACTTTACACTCCCAGGATCTTGCTTATTATTGTTTCGGTCTTATTGTCTTCTGCAATTTTTATTGGTTGCAAAAAAAACAATATCGATGTTCCCTTTATCAATGAGATCCCTCCAGACCTTACCACACAGGTAAGATCATCAGTCAGCGGCTTTGTAACCAATGAAAATGATGCGGCTGTGAACCTGGCCACGGTCCAGGTGGGTACTGCCACTGTAACCACAGATAAGTATGGGTATTTTGAAGTACAAAATGTTGATGTAGTAAAAAACGCAGCTGTTGTTACAGTAACCAAAGCAGGTTATTTTAAAGGCATCAAAACCTATATTGCTGAAGGAAGCAACGCTGCTTTTTTCAGGATAAAACTTATTCCAAAAACAAATGCAGGAACAGTTAACGGAACAACAGGCGGCGCTGTAACTTTGTTAAATGGTTTAAGCATTACGTTACCTGCCAATGCAGTTATGAATGCAACCACCAATGCGGCATATACAGGCACGGTAAATGTTTCAGCTTACTGGATTGACCCAACAGCTGCGGACCTGTTCAGTAAAATGCCCGGAGACTTGCGTGGATTAAATACAGATGGTAATTTACAATTGCTTACAACTTATGGGATGACAGCCATTGAATTAACAGGTAGCGGCGGAGAATTATTACAGATCGTAACAGGTAAAAAAGCTATGCTAAGTTTACCAATACCTTCTTCAATTTCCTCATCAGCACCGGCAAGCATACCCCTTTGGTATTTTGATGAAGTGAAAGGCTTATGGAAACAGGAAGGTGCTGCAATAAAGACCGGCAATAATTATGTGGGTGAAGTGAGTCATTTTTCTTTCTGGAATTGTGATCTACCTGAATATTTTGTGGAATTAAGTGCTACCATAGTAAATAATTCAAATCAACCCATACCATATGCGGTCGTAAAAATTTCAGTTATTGGTAACCCGGCTAATTTTCGGTACGGATATACCAATTCTGCAGGTTATGTAAACGGTGCTGTACCAAGAAATACCCCATTGTTATTCGAAGTGTATAGCAATTTAGCGTGTTTAACGCCACTGTACGCTCAAAATGTTACTACTACAAACGCTGCAAATTTATCGCTGGGAACGATCATTGTTACCAGTGGAACCAACCTGGCTACGATCACCGGGAATGTAGTTAATTGTTTTAACGCACCTGTGACCAATGGATATGTAATGGTTTTTAAGGGTAACAGTTATACACGGTTAAACCTGAGCAATACAGGTAATTATTCTGGTACTATTTTGGTTTGCAGCAATACCGGCAGTTCAGCCACATTAGTTGCAGATGATCTGGCAACTAATATGACAAGCGGCCCTGTAATTCGTAACATTGTTCCGGGAACGAATAACATACCTCAGATACAGGTATGCACTACGCTACAGGAATATGTCAATTTTACAAAAAACGGCATCCCGGAGTCTTATCAATATTTGTTTTTAAGTCAAGCCACCAGTAATCCTTTAAGCTACGGTATCTTTTTTTATGCGGATCCAGGGCACACTATTTACAGGGGCTATTTGCAAATCTCACAAGCAGGGATAGCAGCAGGCAGTACACAAAATTTATTAGGTATAGCCACGGCAGGTACGGCAGGATCTAATATGACCATACCTAATCCTGTCAATGTATCAATTACCGAATATGGTGGGGTCGGTCAATATATGGCAGGAAACTTTTCGGGCAACTTTTTGCAACCGCCATCGAATACGCCCTATGCCATAACCTGCAGTTTCAGGATCAAAAGAACTTTCTAAATATTAAGTAATTTTTAAAAAGCTTTCTGCTAAAACAGGAAGCTTTTTTTAGGACTAGTCAAAACTAGGCCTGTTTCCGTAAATTTGCGCTTCTAAAGATTCAAAAAGAAATACTGTATGGCTGAAAAGATAACCATGACCTCCAACGGCAAACTCAA
The DNA here is from genome assembly GCA_039919015.1 of Ferruginibacter sp. Taxonomy (GTDB): domain Bacteria; phylum Bacteroidota; class Bacteroidia; order Chitinophagales; family Chitinophagaceae; genus Ferruginibacter. The sequence continues at coordinate 15,175 of JBDSGK010000041.1, read as the reverse complement.
CGTTCCCAACAACCCGATCATTCCTTTCATAGAAGGGGATGGCATTGGCCCTGAAATTTGGAAAGTGGCTGAAAAGGTATTTAATACCGCTGTGGAAAAAGCCTATGGCGGCACACGTAAAATTGAGTGGAAAGAAATGCTGGCCGGCGAAAAAGCTTTTAAACAAACCGGTGAATGGCTTCCTGCAGCAACATTGCAAACAGCAAAAGATCACCTTGTATCTATCAAAGGCCCTTTAACCACACCCACCGGCGGCGGTATCCGTTCGCTGAATGTTGCTATGCGGCAGGACCTGGATCTTTATGCTTGTGTAAGGCCCGTTAAATGGTTCAAGGGCGTACCTTCTCCAATGATCCATCCTGAAAATGTAGACATGATCATCTTCCGGGAAAACACAGAAGATATTTATGCAGGCATTGAATGGAAAGCCGGTTCGGCAGAAGCACAGAAATTTGAAAAATTTTTGCTGGAAGAAATGGGCGTTACCAGTGTACGTTTCCCCGGCGACTCCAGCTATGGAGTAAAACCCGTTTCTAATGAAGGCAGCAAACGCCTGGTGAGGGCAGCCATTAAACATGCGCTTGAACATGATCTTCCATCAGTATCATTGGTACACAAAGGAAACATCATGAAGTTTACTGAAGGTGGTTTTAAAACATGGGGATATGAAGTGGCCCGGCAGGAGTTTGGCGATAAAACCTTTACCTGGGATGAATGGGATGAATTGAAAAAAGAACATGGCGAAGCACATGCCAACGAAGTACAACGCAAAGCATTGCATGAAGGCAAACTGCTGATAAAAGATATTATTGCTGATAATTTTTTACAGCAGATACTCATTGCGCCAAAAGATTTTTCGGTAGTGGCCACTTTGAACCTTAACGGCGATTATATTTCTGATGCATTGGCAGCAGAGGTTGGCGGCATCGGCATTGCACCCGGGGCAAATATCAATTATAAGACCGGTTATGCTGTTTTTGAAGCCACGCATGGTACGGCACCAAAATTTGCAGGTACCAATAGCATGAACCCTTCCTCAGTTATTTTAAGCGGATGTATGCTGCTGGAATATATAGGTTGGAAAGAAGCTGCAGATTTGATTACTTCTGCCCTGCAGGCCACCATCATGCGTAAGCAGGTGACCATTGACTTTTATAACCTGATGAGTGGAGCAACATTATTAAAAACCACGGAATTCGGGGATGCTCTGATTGAAAACATGGGTGCGGTTATTACAGACTTTCAACTAAAGAAGTCGACGGGGTTGTAATAGGAGAAAAAAATGTAAAAAAGGACTGTCATGCTGAGGATCGAAGCATCTCATACTTAATTAAAAGATTCTTCGCTATCACTCAGAATGACAGTTAAAAATTAAATACTTTCGCAAAAAATAAAAACCATGGCAAAAATTAAAGTTGACAATCCTGTAGTTGAACTGGATGGTGATGAAATGACCCGGATCATCTGGAAATTCATTAAAGACAAACTGATCCTTCCTTACCTGGAAGTTCCTATTCAATATTATGACCTGGGCATGGAATACCGTGATGAGACCAACGACCAGGTGACCATTGATGCAGCCAATGCAATAAAAGCTTGTGGCGTGGGTATCAAATGCGCCACCATTACTCCTGATGAAGACAGGGTTAAAGAATTCAAGCTGAAACAAATGTGGAAGAGCCCGAACGGAACCATCCGCAATATCCTTGACGGTACTGTTTTTCGTGAGCCTATTGTAATGCAGAATGTACCAAGATTGGTAACCAACTGGACGGCACCCATCATTGTTGGCCGGCATGCTTTCGGCGATCAGTACCGTGCTACTGATACCGTAATAAAAGGGAAGGGAAAATTAACCATGACCTTTACACCCGACGGCGGCGGGGAAGCACAAACATTTGAAGTGTACAATTACAAAGGCGATGGTGTTGCATTATGTATGTACAATACCGACGAAAGTATTTATGGTTTTGCAAGAAGTTGCTTCAATATGGCGCTGAGCAAAAAATGGCCTTTATATCTTTCTACTAAAAACACCATCCTTAAAAAATACGACGGACGTTTTAAAGACATTTTTGAAGAAGTTTATCAGAATGAATTTAAAGCTGCTTACACCGATGCAGGCATTACGTACGAACATCGTTTGATTGACGACATGGTTGCCAGTGCTTTAAAATGGCATGGTAATTTTGTTTGGGCCTGTAAAAATTATGATGGTGATGTGCAGAGTGATACTGTTGCACAAGGTTTTGGATCTTTGGGTTTAATGACTTCTGTTTTGGTTACACCTGATGGCAGCACCATGGAAGCAGAAGCCGCACATGGTACCGTAACCCGTCACTACAGGGAGCACCAGGCAGGAAGGCCAACCTCTACCAATCCCATTGCTTCTATTTTTGCCTGGACAAGAGGCCTCGCCTTCCGTGGTAAATTAGACAGCAACCAGCCCCTGATCGATTTTTGTCATGCACTGGAAGCAGTTTGCATTGAAACTGTTGAGCGCGGAAAAATGACAAAAGATCTTGCGGTTTGTATTCATGGCAATAAAGTAAATCATGGCGAGCATTATTTATACACCGAAGAATTTTTAGATGCCATTGATGAGAATCTGAAAAAGAAAATGGGAATGTAATAAAAGAACTTAGCAATAATACTACATGCCCTGCCTTCAAGCAGGGCATTTTTGTTTATCTTTAAACACATGACTTCAACGATCATTATTTCACTTTGCATCCTGCTGTTGATCGCCTACGCATTCGACCTCACTTCATCCAGGACACGGATACCTACTGTAATTCTGTTGCTGTTACTTGGCTGGGGTGTGCGACAGGCAACGACAATATTTGAAATCAATATTCCCGATCTCACCAACCTGTTGCCTGTCTTTGGAACTGTTGGCCTGATCCTCATTGTGCTCGAAGGTTCACTTGAACTTGAGTTGAACCGGTCAAAAGCATCCATCATTAAAAAATCAACCGTTGCTGCCCTGCTGCCCATGCTTATCCTGGCTTTTTTGCTGGCTTTTGCCTTTCAGTATTTTCAAGCCGGGCTTTCACTGAAAGATGCATTGACAAATGCTGTTCCGCTCTGTGTTATCAGCAGTTCCATCGCCATTCCCAGTGTGAAATACCTGAGTTCATACCACAGGGAATTCATTACCTACGAAAGCAGCCTTTCAGATATATTCGGTGTTATTTTTTTTAATTTTATTGCGCTCAATGAGTTAAACAAATCACATACCATTGCCGAATCCGGTTTACAGTTACTCATCATGATCCTGGTTTCTTTTGTAGCAACTATCCTGCTTGCTTTTTTATTGGGGAAGATAGACCACCATATCAAATACATGCCTATCATTTTGTTGGTAGTGCTGATCTATGCCATTGCAAAACTCTATCACCTGCCGGCGCTTATCTTCATCCTCATTTTTGGTTTATTCCTTGGTAACCTGGATGAACTGAAAAGATTTAAATGGATAAGCAAATTAAACCCGGATGATCTAAACCTGGAAGTACACAAATTCAAAGACCTGGTGACAGAAGCTACGTTCCTGGTACGAACCATTTTTTTTATATTATTTGGTTACCTGATAGCCCCCCCGGAGATATTGAACACCGAAACCCTGTTATGGGCTATAGGCATCATGGCTGCTGCATTGATCATAAGAACCATTCAATTTAAATTATCCGGGATACCGGTCTTCCCGATGTTATTTATCATCCCGAGAGGATTGATCAACGTCTTGCTTTTTTTATCCATTGTTCCTGCACAGCATATTCCGCTGGTCAACAAATCACTTGTGTTGCAACTCGTTGTATTATCTGCAGTTATTATGATGATCGGGCTAATGATAACGGGGAAGAAATCACAAACAATTAAAACTGATGAACCAGTCTCTATCTAACGATCCGCTCCATGGCAAAACACTTCAAATGATCCTCGCACATTTGGTGGAGATGTATGGCTGGGAAGAATTGGCAAAGATCATCCCGGTCAATTGTTTTAAAAGCAATCCCAGTATAAACTCAAGTCTTAAATTTTTACGCAAAACTCCGTGGGCACGTAAGAAGGTGGAAGAACTGTATGTAAATGGCTGATAAGTTTAAAAAGATTTATCTTGTACCAACATTCATTTTTATGGAAATGCAAAAAGATATCCGCCTGGCGGTTTTAATAGATGCCGATAATGTGCCTTACAGCAATGTAAAAGGTGTGATGGAAGAAATTACCAAATACGGCACCCCTACTTTTAAAAGAATTTACGGCGACTGGACAAAACCTACCGTGAGCGGCTGGAAGAATGTGTTACTGGAAAATGCCATTACACCCATTCAGCAATACAGTTATACCAGTGGTAAAAACAGCAGCGACAGCGCCCTGATCATTGATGCCATGGATATTTTGTATTCCGGTAAGGTGGATGGGTTTTGCATCATCAGCAGCGACAGTGATTTTACACGGCTTGCAACCAGGTTAAGAGAAGCAGGCATGAAAGTGTTTGGCATTGGCCAGAAGAAAACACCCAATCCTTTTATAGTGGCTTGCGATAAATTCATTTACATGGAGATCATCCCGGTATTTGGTGCAGAAACCGAAGATGCAAATCTCACAAAAACAAAATCGAGCAAACCGGCTTCTCCTAAGCCTATAGTTGATAAATTAAATAAAGAAACGCTTAAATTAATTGCCCATACCATTAATGACCTGGCAGATGAGAACGGCTGGGCTTTTTTGGGAGATGTGGGTAACCTGATCCTGAAAAAGCAACCCAATTTTGATCCGAGGAATTATGGATTTTTAAAACTAACCCCTTTGATAAAATCAATTCCTCAATTTGAAGTTGATAAAAAAGAAACGGATAAGGCCGGCATTAAATTGGTATATATCAGGAATAAAGACCGGCAATAATTTTTTAACCCGAAAAAATTATCCAACATGTACAATTGCGTATGGACCATTGATATTGTTTTCGGCAAACAAAAAGAAGCCCTCGATATCATCAAAGCCTGGGGCGCCGAAAAATTCAGATCATCTCATTTTAAAAATTCGGTGAACCGGTTAAGTGTAGGGCATATAGGTGAATCGCCTGCACATATTGTAGATGAATATCTTTTTGAAACACTGGCAGATTTTGAAAAGGCATTAAATGAAATGGGACAACCCCAGTTCAAACAGTTCAGCGAAGCCATTGCTCCTTTTATTGTTCCTGCATCCCAAAAATGGACGGTGTATCGCATGATCGATTAAGGAGTAAAGAATAAATCAAAAGAGATAAATCAAATGAGGCCGTATAAAGGTTATATAAATGAAAACGGAAATTTTAGAAAATTATTTGAGAATACTATCATGATTCTAGGCCATGTTTTTGAAACAGCGTATATAATTAATAAAATTACAAAGGAAGATAATCCTGTTTTTCAGTTTGATAATGATCCAACCAGTGGCTTGATTGGAAAAAATAATGATTGGTGTTTGGTTGGTGGTGACATTTTAGTTCTTAGAACTTGGGTTGACAATTCAGTAAGAACTTTCAGTGACCATCCTGAATTAAAAGATATACATTCCTTAAGGGAGATTGATGATTATACTGTGCAAATATTGACTGACCCATGGTCTGAGCAATCTTCAATCTGGCAAATGGAAATAGACTTAACTAAACTTACCAGGCCTGTCAATTTATTTAAGTTGAAAGACTTCAAAGATTATGTAGACAAACCATATACAGATGAACCAATATGGTAAATATCTTCCTTTTGCAACTTATACCTTAAAGTTCATTAACTTTTTTCCACCCTCTTCGTTCCGCTGTACAACTCATACTCAAACAACCTGCAGTCGATCTTGCTGGTATAAAACTCAATTCTACGGCTTGGTTTTAAGCCGATCTTTTTACCAAGCTCCAGGTTGCCTGTGAAGATATATCCGAAGTATCCTTTGCATTTTTTCTTTAAAAAATCGCCCATGCGTTTGTAAGTAATTTCAAGTTCTGCTTCCACACCCAGGCGATCACCGTACTCGGGATTAAAATAAATAACGCCGTTCTCTCCATCCGGTATGGTGGTTTCTTCAAAATCGCAAACGACAAATTCAATGAATTCTTCCACGCCGGCAATGCCCGCATTTACTCTTGAAATGCTGATGGCATCTTCACTGATATCTGTTGCCAGTACTTTTAATCCGGGCACATCAATAACCTGCTCCTCCAGTTTTTTAAATTCAGCATTATACATCTGATCGGTATAACCCACCAGGTGCATGAATGCATAATTAAAACGCAACAGGCCGGGCTTGCGGTTGGTGGCCAGCAATACGGCTTCAATGGCAACGGTTGCCGAACCACACATGGGATTTATGAATGCAGACCTGCGATCCCATTTTGTTGCCAGCAAAGTGCCTGCAGCCAAAGATTCCAGCATGGGTGCCCTGCCCGGGATCTTCCGGTAACCATGTTTGGATAATGTTTCGCCCGATGTATCAATAAAAATTTCTGCCAGCGATTCTTTCCAGTATAAATGAATGACAGTCTTATCAAGTTCCGGACCGGAGTTGGGGCGCTCGCCGGTCTTATTCCGGAAGTAGTCCACAATGGCATCTTTTACTTTTACATTCGCAAACAAAGAATTATTGATCGTTGGATTATCAACATTGCTGCTGATGGAAAAATAACCATCAACATGCAGCACATCTTCCCATGGAAAATCGATGAGTGTATTATAGAGTTCATCTGCATGATCAGCCTTAAATTCTTTTAAAGAAAATAAGACCTGGCTGGCGCAGCGTAAATTCAGGTTCAGCCGGATACAATCCTGCAAAGTTCCCTTCAGTTCTACACCCGTTTTAAAAACCCTTTCCGGTTTAAAACCCAAAGCGGTTATTTCCATTTGAAGCCATGCTGATAAGCGGTTGCTGCAGGTAATGATGATACGGCTACTGGTTTCAAAAATTTGCATCTGCAAATTTAAACGAAAATATGCTACGGAACTGTCATCCTGAGCGATAGCGAAGGATCTCTGCATTATTGCTGAGATGCCTGTCTGTCTGGTAGGCAGGCTTCGTTCCTCAGCATGACAAAAATCCGTATCCCTGCTTTATATTTGCATCATGCTAACAATCAGTAATCGCGGCATCCAGATGCCGGCATCTCCCATTCGTAAATTGGTTCCCTATGCAGAAGCTGCAAAAAAGAAAGGCACCAAAGTATATCATTTAAATATTGGTCAGCCCGATATTGAAACGCCACCCCAGTGCCTGGATGCTGTGCGCAATTCTGATTTTAAAGTGTTGGAATACAGTCATAGTGCCGGAAATGAAAGCTACCGTAAAAAATTAGTGCAGTATTATAAAACAGTGGGTATTGATGTTACACCGGAGCAGATCATCATTACCACCGGCGGCAGTGAAGCCATCATTTTCGGCTTTATGGCCTGTATGGATGTCGGTGATGAAGTGATCATTCCCGAGCCCTTTTATGCCAACTACAATGGTTTTGCAGTGGAGGCCGGTGTGATTGTAAAGCCCATCATGTCATCCATTGAAACAGCTTTTGCATTACCACCCATTGAAGAATTTGAAAAAGCGATTACGTCCAAAACAAGAGCCATTGTGATCTGCAATCCAAATAATCCAACCGGGTATTTGTACAGCGCTGCCGAAATGGAAATTTTAAAACAACTCATCACCAAACACAACCTGTATTTATTTGCAGATGAAGCCTACCGCGAATTTTGTTACGAGGGTACACATACCAGCGCCATGCATTTAACGGGTGTTAATGATCATGTGGTGTTGATGGATACCATCAGCAAACGTTACAGTGCCTGTGGCGGCCGCATTGGCGCATTTGTTACAAAGAATAAAGACCTGCTGGGCGCTACCATGAAATTTGCACAGGCAAGATTAAGCCCGCCATCCTTTGCACAAATATTAGGCGAAGCTGCAGTTGACCTGCCTGCAGATTATTTTAATACTACAAAAGCCGAATTTAAACTCCGCAGGGATACGATCGTAAAAAGGCTGAATGACATACCCGGTGTATTTTGTCCTAACCCCGGCGGTGCATTTTATTGCATGGCTAAATTACCCATTGATGATTCGGATAAATTCTGCCAGTGGCTGCTTGAATCTTTTAATTATAATAACGAAACCGTAATGTTAGCACCTGCAACCGGTTTTTACAGCACACCCGGACTTGGCAAACAGGAAGTACGCCTGGCCTATGTAATAAATGTTGGTGCCATTAATGCAGCCATGGATTGTTTGGAGAAAGCGTTGGAAGAATATCCGGGAAGGCAATAAATGACTTACAATGAAATCGTTTTTTTTATTTCTGATGCTGATACCGGTTTGCTACAGTTCATTTTCTCAAGGAAGTATTTTAGAAAAAAAAAGTAAAATAAAAAAACGTGTAGAGAGCTACTATCAGGAGACAAAACGAAAATACACTATTAGCGAAACAGATAGCACGCTTGCGTATACCTTAACCGATTCGCTTACCTTGCCTGCAACTTATGTTTATTATTTTAATGAACAGAATAGATGTGAAAAGCAAGAAACTATTTATTCCTGCGATTCCTGTATGCAAAACGGAATGCAAGAATCATTAAATAATAGATCTGTTAACTGGCAGAAAGTAGGGCCGAAAAGCTATTACGCAGGCTTTCCATATTACCGTTTAATGGAACAGGTAAAAACCAATGGCCTGTTCATCTTACGTTTTTCAAAACAAAAAAGAAAAGAAGTAAAGAAAGATATTTCTCAACTGTAAATTGTTTTAGTGTTTTCTTTTCGGCTTTACAGCAACTGCCGGCTTTGGCTTAGCTTCCATTTCAATACTAATAGCCACAGATTGATTTGCCAACCCTATTTCCCTGTCTTTATACCCTTTAAACTTTACCTGCAGTGAATCATCAGGCGAGGCAAAAATAACCACGTTACCGCTCTCGCTGGTAGGTACGATCTTACCGGTTGATTTAATTATTATGGAAGCGCCTTTTATCGGGGTCCCTGTCTTTGCATCTGTTACCATAACGGCGTAGTTCTTTTGAGCATGCAGTAAAGAACTGCATAGTACCAGGCCAATTATCATCAAAAGAATTCTCATACAAAAAAATATTTACACGAAGTTCAGGATTATTATTTTAAACGAAACTATTTTAACATTCATTTACTTATTTCCACTGTCCATTCACTACCACTGTAAACTTTATACATGGCTGAAAAATTACCCTGGTTCAAGGCAAAAGAAAGTTGCATTAAACTATTTAGATAAGCCAGTGGCTTGCCTTTTACAACTCCGCCAAAAGTTTCGCTGTAAGGCATAAAAGCATCGTATTTCTTTATTTTATTCTTGTAAATAATTACACGCAACTTATCGCCAACCTTTACATTGAGCTTATTGAAAAGCTCACCAGGAATATTTGTCCATACATTTCCATACTGCACATCCAGTATAGCAATAGTGCCTTTTATCTTTTCTCTTTCCATCACCGCTTCCTGGTAAGGCATATTTACCACTTCAGCAGGTAACAACTTTCCTATCTGGGTAAAGTTTATTATTCCGGCAGCCAGCCTTGCACCGGTATATGCATACACATCACGCCCATGAAAAGTGTATGATTTTTCTGAATCTTTTCTGCGGTTTACCGCTTCATCAATTTCTCTCACTTCCTCAATGCCTAAAGATTGCGCAACCAGTGTAAGCGTTCCATTATCTGGTGTAATAATAAAATGCCCGGTTTTGGTTTTCAACACAACAGACTTCCTGGTTGTTCCCACACCGGGATCAACAACCGAAACAAACACAGTACCCGCGGGCCAGTACACAACGGTTTGTTCAAGCCGGTAAGCGGCTTCCCAGATATTGTATGCAGGTATCTCATGTGTAAGGTCAAATAATTTTAAATCGGGTGAGACACCCATGGCAACGCCTTTCATAGCAGACACAGCCCCGTCTTTTAAACCAAAATCAGATTGAAATACAACGATCCTATTTTGTGCTAAACCGACTGTAGCGATCACAAAAAAGAAAGCAGTAACAAGAAAATATTTAATGTTCTTTGTCATACACATGATTTAAAAAATTAAAAATCCCACAAAGGAACAAAGTACACAAAGAAATTATTATTTCCGTCTTTGTGATCTTCGTGACTTTGTGGGATAAAACTCTTTACAGGATCATTTAAAAATTAAAAGACATCTTGGTAAATAACTTTCTCCCGTTAAAGCCCATTTGCACACTATCCCATGGCCCTCCGGATTCATTATCTCCAAACCAGCCTTTTGCCTGTGGATTTACACCAAGATCCGGATGCACATTAAATATGTTATCAACCCCCGCAAAAAAAGTTATTCTTTTATTGATGCTGTACGAAACAAACGCATCAGTAACCAGTTTGCCTTTGAAATTAAATACTTCAGGCACATACACACTGCCATCTGCATCTGTTGGCACCATCGGGTTTATACCTGTTTGATTTGGATTATCCGCCGTTGCATCTCCAAAGCCCATTAATTTTATTTTGCCAAAATAATTCAGTCGGGTTCCGAAGCCGAATTTTTTACAATTATAATCCACGCTTAAATTAAATTTAGCGTTGGGTGCCGATGCCAGCAGGAATGCTTCTTCCCTGTCGCTGAAAAATGTTTTTTGATTCAGCACAGTACCATTTAGTCCAGAAGGCACATTGATTTTATCAACCTTCATGTGTTGAAAATTACCCGCCAATAATATCTTGATACCATTACTTCCCCATTTTTTTGCATAGTCTGCAACAATATCCAACCCATAATTGGTAGTATTTACGGCATTGGCAAAAAACTGCACGGTAGCTACGTCAGCAGGGATCTGTGAAATAAAAGATGGCGGTAAAGTAGGATCCGAAGCACTGAACAAACCCGATTCAACGATCCTGTCTTTTACTTGTACAATATATCCATCCATGGTTAAAGTTAAACCAGGCATTGGTTTCCAGGCAAACCCGATACTGCCATTAACCGATTTTTCTTCTTTAAGATCCGGAATCCCGGCAGCTTTTGTAATAGCACTTCCATTGCGTGCAAACAGTGCATTCACCAAAACACCGCCGCTAAAAGATGTGAGTGTATTACTGAAGTTGATCTGTTGTAAAGAAGGCGCCCTGAAACCTGTACTTACCGAACCTCTTATATTAAAATTGTTGGTCACTTTGTACCGGGTTGCAAATTTAAATGTAGCCACAGAACCAAAGTCTGTGTAATTCTCAAAACGGATCGCTCCATCCACCAACCAGGCAGTTGTTACATTCAATTCACCATCGGCATATAAACTGATATTGGAACGGTGGGCTTTTATCGCATCAGCGGGACTAAAACCCGGGAAACCCTGCGAACCTGCTGCAGGAGTTCTAAACTCTCCTACATTTGGATAAAATACCTCATCGGTATGATAGCTTTTATACGAAGCTTCTTCGCCTTTGTAAATTTCATATTGCTCATACCTGAACTCAGTACCGAGGCCAAGGTTCAGTCCCTGTGCAATGGTTTGAAAAGACCTGCTCACATCAAAATTAACCGTGTTCTGTAAAAAGTTAAATCCTCCATCATCAAAATGCGTTGGCAGTGGTGTGCCGGGCGTTGCAAATATGGAAGCATTGAAAGTTTTATCTCCAAAGAAATGAAAATCATTTCTGCCTAAGGTATTGCTGAGGTCCCAGTTCCAGTTGTGGCATGTTCCTTTGATACCAGCTGCAAATGAAACGTCTTTGATCTTTGTTTGAATATGCGGGTTAAAATAGATCTCTCCATCATTAGTTGTACGCATGATATTCGGGTCATACAAAATATCACCGTTCATATCAACAGGGAAACGCTGGGGCCTGGCACTCCAGTTCCTGCTATAAGCATAGGCATCGGAAGCTTTATTATTAAATCCACCAAAAGAATAAAAAGTGGTGTTCTTTTTTGCGCTGGTTGGTATTTCCATATTATACATGGCGCCATACGTATCTATTGAGCCATCGCCAAATGCACGGCGGTATGGGTTTATATAAGGCAGGGCATTTTTATCTGTTTGCCAGTTCGTGGTATCCGACTGCCTGTAGGTTTTATCATGGCTTAAAAAATCCATTGACACATTGATGAACCCTCCGTTCTTACCAAGCCCAACACCACCGTTTGCTGAAAAAGAAATTGTACCTCCGTCTAACTTTTTACCTGAAACATATTGATTGCCTTCATTAAACCTCACCAGGTTGAATTTGGTATCATAATAACCCGCATATCCCATATTTATTGACCATTTATTGATGTCTTTTTTCAGGATGATGTTCATTACCCCTGCCATCGCATCGGAGCCATACTGTGCAGATGCACCATCACGTAAGATCTCGATACGGTCAACAGACGATTGTGCAAATGCATTCAGGTCAGAACCCGAATTGCCTCTTCCCCTTGTACCAAATAAAGCAACAAAGGCTGTCTGGTGGCGGCGTTTACCGTTTATTAAAACCAGGGTCTGGTCGGGGCCAAGCCCACGCAATGTACCCAGGTCAACGTGATCGGCACCATCGGCACCGGTTTGTTTATTATAATTAAAAGAAGGTGCTGCCATATTTAAAGCAGAAGTAAGATCCATTTTAGCAGTAGGTAAACCAACCTGGTTTATCCTGATCACATCAACAGGAACGGCTGTTTCAACTTTTGCACGTGGGGCGCCACGTGTACCAATCAATACCACGTCCAGGTATTCAATTGATGTTGACTCCAATGAAACATTGATATTGGTTTGCCCACCCAATGTTATTTGCTGAGTTGTATAACCAATGCTGCTGATCTCCACAATATCATTGGCCGATGCCTGTAGGGTAACAGAGCCATTTGCATTTGTGATACCGCCCTTGTTGGTTGTTTTGATATTTACAGAAGCATTAGAAACAGCATTCCCTGTTTTTGAATCTACTACCCTGATAGTATATGATTGTTGTGCAAAAAGAAGGTATGAACTAAGTATCATACTTAGCGACAAGCATAGTTTTTTCATTATTAGTTTTTTTGGTTATGCAAAGTTTGGAATAAAAATGGTAAAAAGCAATAATATGCAGACTACATAGCAGTATTACTTATGCATACTATGTTAATAAGAAAACCGGTTAGCTTATTTTAGTTACTTATTTTTACGGGTTTAACGATCGCCGGCTATACAAGTAAAAAGTAAAAACTTATTTGTATGTCAATGAACCAAAAAAAAGCCTTAGTCCCGTTTTTGTTACTGGTGACTGTTGTGATCGTATCTCTGATATTCCCTTCTGTAACTAAAAACGATGTTGCATCAACAAACATCAATGGCGCTGATACAGCCTGGATGCTTACAGCTACTGCACTGGTGCTTTTGATGACTCCCGGCCTTGCTTTTTTTTATGGTGGCATGGTAAGTAAGAAGAACGTGATAAGCACCATGCTGCAAAGTTTTATCAGCATGGCTGTGATCACTTTACTTTGGGTGGTAATAGGCTTCAGCCTGGCTTTTGGCGATTCATGGAATGGTGTGATCGGTAACCCCCTTACTTTTTTTATGATGAAGGATATGGCGAATGGAAAACCCTGGTCATTGGCTCCCACTATTCCATTAATGCTGTTTGCATTTTACCAGCTAAAATTTGCCATCATTACACCGGCATTGATCACAGGCGCTTTTGCAGAGCGGATAAAATTCACTTCCTATCTTTTATTCATTTGCCTTTTTTGCATTTTTATTTACTGCCCGCTGGCTCATGCAACCTGGCATCCCAATGGCATATTGTATAAATACGGTGTGCTTGATTTTGCAGGCGGCACGGTTGTACACATGAGTGCCGGGTGGGCTGCATTAGCCTGTGCTATTTATTTAAAAAGACGAAATGATGAAGCGCATAGCCCCGCAAGGATCACGTATGTTTTGCTGGGAACCGGGCTGCTTTGGTTCGGTTGGTTTGGATTTAATGCCGGCTCTGCCTTTGGTGCCAATGCTTTGGCTGTAACAGCACTCGCTACAACTACTACAGCATCAGCCGCTGCTGCATTCACCTGGATAATTTTTGATTCGTTACGTGGTCGTAAACCCTCTGCCATGGGAACCTGTATTGGAGCGGTTGTAGGGCTGGTGGCCATTACACCCGCAGCAGGTTATATCAGCATTGCACATTCATTGACCGTGGGTATTGTAAGCAGCGTGATCAGCAATATGATGGTTGAATGGAGATCTAAAACTTCAATAGATGATACACTGGATGTTTTTCCCTGCCATGGTGTTGGCGGTATGGTGGGTTTTTTACTAACAGCCGTTTTTGCCAACCAGGCCATTAACAGCGGTAATACTACAGGCAATGGTTTAATATTTGGAGAGTCGCATTTATTTATTGTTCATCTAATAACTATGATCGCCGTTTCTGCTTTTGTTTTTGGTGGAACATTTTTATTATTAAAGATCACCGACCTGGTCACACCGCTCCGGGTTAATGAAGAAGATGAAAGAGAAGGGCTTGATCTCAGCCAACACGGAGAAAAATTATAAACACATTTTTTTAAGTGATCATCTTGCTCCGGGCGGGCAATACGTTCTTAAATAATTGGTATATAAAGTTGATAAGTGTTCGCTGGTACCCTCACCTTCAGAGATGCTATGTGTACGGTTTGGATAAGGCATATACTGGAACTGCTTATTGTACTTGATCAATTCATTCACCAAAACTTCGGCATTACTGAAATGTACATTATCATCGCCCGTACCGTGTATGTACAATAAATTCCCTTTTAAATTCTTTGCATAGGTAACAGGCGATCCATTGATAAAGTCATTTTTATTTTCCTGTGGCAGCCCCATATAACGCTCCTGGTAAATATTATCGTAAAACAACTGGTTGGCTACCGCAGCAATGGCGATGCCTGTTTTAAAAACATCAGGATACCTGAACAGCAGGTTTAAAGTTGATGAGCCTCCGCCACTCCATCCCCAAACCGCTATCCTTTCTTTATCAAAATAAGGATTCAGTTCCATTAATTTTTTAAAGCCGCTTGCCATATCCAAAACATTTACATCGCCTACTTTCCTGTAAATGGATTTTCGCCAGGCAGCTCCCTTCAACATGGGCGTGCCCCGGTTATCAATGGCCACCTGTACATACCCGTCTGCACGCATATCTCCCTTATATAAAAAATTATTGTG